>JBAWCO010000892.1:0-1878 GCA_049590315.1 Occallatibacter sp.
AGAGCAGGTGACCGGGACGGGCGCCGGAGCGGAGCAGGGCTCTGCCGCGAGGGACGGCGCCGATGAGTACGATGTCGGCGAGGGGGATGGCGGATTCTGAGAGGTCGCCGCCGGCAAGTGGGGTCTGGTGCTCCGCGGCAAGGGCGAGAAGGCCGTCAAGAAAACGTTGAATCCAAGTTTCGCGTCTATTTGAATGTGCCGTAAGCGTGCGAGGCAGGCCGATAGAGAGAAAGGCGGCGACTGGACGCGCGCCCATGGCAGCCAGGTCGCTAAGTCCCCGTGCTAGTGCACGATGGCCGATGGATTCAGGCTGGTGCCAGTTGAGGCGGAAGTGGCGGCCTGCGATGGAGAGATCAGTGGTGATGGCGAGTTCCTCACCGGTACGGGGACGGAGCAGGGCGCAGTCGTCGCCAATGCCAAGACGCAGGGATTTGGAGACGGTGTGGGCTGCGCGAGCGCGGATCTGGCTTAGAATGGACAATTCACCCTGGGTCTCGCGGGTTGCAGGGATGGGACGCTTGGAGTACATGTCTTGAGGATAGGGCACAACGGATGTCAAGCCTCAGCCATCAAATTTGAGTAATGCGAGGTTCGAGCTGGCCAACCAGTTTGGAGTCCTATAATGGATAGGTTCCATTATGAAATTTCGAGACAAAAATCAAAATGATTATTCACAGGGAATTCGTTGACCCGGCGGATATTGTTTGGTAGGCTTGACAAACATTCCCGGGTAACGTACCCGAAGTAACCAATTGGTGTTCTCTGGGTTGAGAAGCCCAGATGCCTTGCACTTTTATTAAGTACACGGCGAATTGCGGCCTTGGTTTGCAGGGTTGAGAGGCAAAATGCTGCGAAAACGCTATTACATTCTTTTTGTTTCCAGGGACGAGGACGGGCGGATACGGAAGATTCCTTTGCCCCTCCACTATGCCTATGGATTTGTGGCTGCGGCGTTGGTGGGAGCGTTCACCATCGTGGGTCTGGCGGGGTCGTATTCCCGGATGCTGCTGAAAACAGAAAGCTTTAACCAGATGCGAGCGGAGCGGGAGACGCTTCGCAAAGACTACAAGCAGATGGCGCAGGTGGCGCACGACCGCGACGTGCAGGTAGCTTCGCTGGGCGCGCTGGCCAGCGAAGTGACCGCCCTATATGGGCTAAAGCAGAACAAAATGATTTCCGCGTCGCCCAAGTCAGCGGCTACTGCCGCAGCGGCACCTACACCTCCGAGCCTGGCGCTGAGCGACGAAGTCAGCCAGCAGCAAGTTCTGCAGTCGATTGATCAGTTCGATGCACTGCGAACGCAGGCATTGTCAGGGCGCGTTTCGCGTGCGCTCGAGAGCGGGCTTACGGCTGGCTTCTCAGGCGACTGGACTGTGCTTGCCGATGCCCCATCAATTTGGCCGGTGATGGGCCGCATCGGTTCAAGCTTCGGCGAACGAGAGGATCCGTTCAACGGGGAGGGCGCGTTCCACGCAGGAATCGACATCCAAGCGCCCTACGGGACACCCGTGCGGGCAACTGCGGATGGAGAAGTAACCGGACAGGAGATGGGTGCGGGATACGGGCGGCAAGTGGTCTTGAATCACGGCCATGATGTTCTCACCGTCTATGGTCATCTATCCTCAATCGCGGTGCTGCCAGGCCAGCATGTGACGCGGGGCGAGGTGATTGGGTACGTGGGGCAGACAGGGCGCGCCACCGGGCCACACTTGCACTATGAAGTGCGTGTGCATAACGTTCCTGTGAATCCGCACAAGTATTTGCGGAGTACATTCGATCAGGTTGTGGGCACCGAGGCCAGCAACGGATCAAATGCTCCGACTCCTCAAGGGAAATAGAACATTTCACTAGTGTCAGAAGCGGCTCCCGGTTGGGAGC
>JBAWCO010000893.1:0-14844 GCA_049590315.1 Occallatibacter sp.
TGGCGCTATCGTCTAGGGGTTAGGACGTGAGATTCTCAATCTTAAAACACGGGTTCGATTCCCGTTAGCGCTACCAAGATATGATCCGGTGAAGCCTGCCAAATCGGCGGGCTTTTTCGTTTAGCGACGGTAGCTGTCAGGAGAGCTTGGGGGTGCTACTCCCCAAGCCGCTCGCGCGGGCCAGGCGCATCAGAGTCCGATGGCTTCCTAGCGTCTCAGGACCATCGCCTTCGCCTGCCGGATGAAGCTGCGTATAGTGGCCCTCGGCATCGAGCGTCCACGCTTGCCGTGTGTCGCGCAGGAAGATGTCCAGTGCCTGCCACAGCTTCTGTTTCGCAGCGTCCGCACGCACCGGCGTCACCACCTCGATCCGCTTGGACAAATTCCGCTGCATCCAGTCCGCGGACCCGATGAAGAACTCTCCCTCGACCGGATTGTCAGTGCCGTTGGCGAAGTGGAAGATGCGCGAGTGCTCCAGGAACCGCCCGATAATCGAGCGCACACGGATGTTGTCGGTGCGCCCTGCAACTCCCGGACGCAGGCAGCAGAAGCCGCGAATGATCAAGTCAATCGGCACGCCCGCTTCCGACGCGCTGCATAATGCCTGGATCATCTCCGGGTCTTCAAGTTGATTCATCTTGGCGACGATCCTCGCCGGCTTGCCGGAGTTTTTGTTGGCAATCTCCCGCTCAATCAGAGACAGGAGGCGCGGCCGCATCGTGGACGGTGCGACCAGCAGCGACGCACAGGCAGGCGCGTGAGCATGGCCGGTGAGATAGTGGAACAGATTCACCACATCGCGCGTCAGCTCGGAGTTACAGGTCAGCAGTCCGAGATCTGCGTACAAGCGCGCGGTCTTTACGTGATAATTGCCGGTGCCGATGTGAACGTAGCACTGGAGTCCGCCACCCTCTTTGCGAACCACGAGTGCGGTCTTGGCATGGGTCTTCAGCCCGCTGATGCCGAAAGTCACGTGCGCGCCGACCCGTTCCAACTCCGATGCCCAATGCAGATTGCGCTCTTCGTCGAAGCGGGCCTTGATCTCCATGACACAAGCAACCTGCTTTCCATGTTCTGCCGCGCGAATCAGCGATTTCACAAACGGTGTGTCGTCGCCGATTCGGTATGCCGTCATCTTGATGGCTACGGTATCCGCATCATCCGCAGCCGTGCTGATGAAATGTTCCACGGTGGCGTCAAAGCTCTCATACGGATGATGCACCAGGACATCGCCCGCGCGGATCGCAGAAAACAGCGTGCCTTCTCCCAGTGAAGCAGGGGCGATGGGCGTCCATGGCTCATCGCGCAGTTCCGCAACCGGGAGTCCGGCAACCTCAAACAGCGACGTGTAATCCAACTCCTCATCGAGCTCATATACGTCGGCGGGAGAAAGTTGAAACCGCACCCGTAACATTTCTCGAATCGCGGGATCGGAATTGGGCCCGAACTCGAGCCGAACGACGGGTTCGTAGCGACGCTGCCGAATCTGCTCCTCCACACGCTCGCGCAACTGCGCCGACGAACCGTCTTCGAGTTCCACGTCCGCATCTCTGGTGATGCGGACCATCGTGATGCCGGAGATCGTCATGCCGCCATAGAGTTTTTCGATGTTTCCCTGGATTACTTCCTGCAAGGGGACAAGCAGCCGCTGGCCCGGTTCCATTCCCGTGGTGAGAGGAACCCACTGTTTCAACCCCGTCGGAATCTTCATCCGCGCCACCATCTGCTCGGCGCGTTCCGGATCGCTCAGCCGGAATGTCAACGATGTCGAGAGATTGGAGAGGAACGGAAACGGATGTTCCGGGTCGATCACCAGCGGCGTCAGCGCCGCGGAAACATTGAGATCAAAGTAGGAGCCGGCTTCTTCCCGCTGCGCAACGCTCAAGTCGTCCCAGCGCCGTAGATGGATTTCATGTTGCGCGAGTCCCGGAATCAGCGAGTTCCGGTAGCAACTGGCCTGAAGTGCCAGCTTCGGGAGCAGCTTCTCTCGTAGCTGCAGCAACAGCTTGCGCTGCTCTTCTGTGTTTGCCTCGCGAATCACGGCGATCCGCTTCATGAAAAACTCATCGAGATTCGAAGTGAAGATTGCCAGGAATTTCGCCCGTTCGAGTAACGGAGTACGTTCGTCCAATGCCTCTGCCAGAACTCTCTCGTTGAAATCAAGCCAACTCAGATCGCGGTCGATCCACACTTCCGACAGCTCTGGTGACAGCCTTGAATTCAGCACCCCTTTGTCGCCGATAGACGCGAGGACAGTCGTTGCCATTGCTGCGCTCCTTGATTCCGGTGGGGGGTTGGGTTGAGCCGGTCAATCGGTGTCCGGCGCTTTCGATCGGGCTGTTCGTTCAGCCTTTCACCCGGCCCACGGGATTATTAGGCTCCGAACTTGCCTTCGGGTTCGATGCTTGCCGCACCATTTGTGCCACGTCCTCGATCTTGTCCAACATCAAGCTCATTCTCTGCGAGAGCGCTTGAATCTCCGACTCCGCGCGGCGGTTGACATCGAAGTCGAGTTCACTGCGCAGACGATCCTTCTCGTCCTGGCGATTCTGACTCATCATGATGACCGGGGCTTGAATAGCGGCCAGCATCGAGAGGAAGAGGTTGAGCAGGATGAACGGGTATGGATCCCATGCCCGATGGTCGAGCACAATGTTGATACCTGAGTAGACGATCAGGACGACGGCGAAGAGGATGATGAAGTGCCAGGAGCCGCCGAAGCGCGCCACCGAGTCAGCAATGCGCTCGCCAAAAGTCTGCTGCTCCTCAATGAGGTCGTTCGGATTACGGTTGGCCCGGCTGCGGACCAGCTTCTGTGCGGAGTGGTTTTGCCGGGCTTGCACGGTAATGATATCCATACCCGCCATGGGCCTGCGCGTCATCAATTCTGCAAGGTCGTCGCGGCCTACCTCCAGGCAAACTACCTCGTCCACCGCCATCGCGGAGGTCTGGTGCTCTGACTGCTGAAGCATGGAGGCAAAGCCAAAGAACTCGCCGTGGCTAGACTCATCCACCAGTACTTCCTGCTGGTCGTCGTCGATGGTGGTCACACGGACGGTGCCCGACATGACCACGTAGCCGTGGGAAGCAGGATCTCCGATTTTGAAGATCCGCTGGAGCGGCACAAACTTCTGAATCTCCACCTGCGCAGCAAGCACCTGCGCTTCATCGTCGTCCAACAGCTCAAACAGTGGGACGTGCCGGAGTTCTTCTGGATTACATGGCATGGCTGACCTCGTTCGTGGATTCGGGATTGGAAAAGCACTTCCTTTTTCGAGCGACAATATCAGATGGGGCGGTGCGCGGGTAACCTTGCGAGTTTTAATTTTCCTTTCACGTTACAAAGAAAAGTTGAGGGAATTGGGCTCGACGTCCGGCCTGTGCGCGGTGCCGGAGGGGCTTGCATTCATCTAACGTTAAAGATCGACGCTCTTTGCGCTTGGTATGGTGATGGATGGATAGGAAGCCGAAATCGCGGCCCAGGCTCACGAACGGTGATCAGGACCCATCGCAGGTCGTTCGATTTTGGCGGTCGAAGCCTGCCGTTGATGGTGGGCTTGATAGCCCTGTTGGCGACCAGCGCTGTGCTTGCGCAACAGCCGGACATCACAGCAGGCCAGCGGCCGCAGGCGCCCGTATCCACAGAAGCGCCTCCGACGATGCTTCCCCATCTCGTCGAAGGACGATTCTGGATATCCGGGCAGATGAATGCAATTTTTCAGGCAAACCCTTCGTTCAGCGCCCGATACTCCGGCACTAACAGTTTTCGGTCTACGTATAACAAGGCCATCGGCCGCGTCCTGACGCTGTATTCGGGAGTGCAACTGAGCCATTCGACAGAAGTGCTGGTGGACGGTGAGGAAGCCGGTGGCCTGGGCTTGAGTTCCGCGGTCGGCATTGGAGCATTTACAAATCTGGATGCGGTGCGAGACCCCACGTTGACTGGTACGCCGTATCTGGCGCGGATCATGGTTCATCAGGTAGTCGGATTCGGGCACGAAAAGGATGAGGCTGACCGCGGTCCGCTGTCGACCTTTTCCAAGATGCCGCAACAACGGCTGGAAATTCGCGCCGGCAAGTTCGGCATTACGGACTTCTTCGATACCAACTCGGTGGGCGGAGACAGCCATCTGCAGTTCATGAACTGGGCTGTGGATCAAAATGGCGCTTTTGACTTTACAGCAGACGCGCGCGGTTACACTTGGGGCCTGATGGCGGAATATCAACGTGTGGCGTGGGGTTTGCGCTCCGCTCTGGCGCTGATGCCCGGTCCGCAGAATGGCGGGCCGCTAGTCTGGAATCTGCGCCGCGCCAATACTTCGGACTCTGAGTTTGAGTTGCATCGCGCATTGCTGCCGAAGAAGCCGGGGATTGTACGCGTGCTGGGCTGGGTGAACCACGCCAACATGGGAGTGTATCAGTACGCCATTGACCAGTATCTCGCGGGCAAAACGCCGACACCCGACATCTCCGCCCACCCGCTTCAGGTGACCTCCAAATACGGCTTTGGAGTCAACGTGGAACAAGGCCTTTCGCCATCGGTGACGGCTTATGCGCGTTTCGGCTGGAACAATGGCAAGACCGAATCGTGGTCATTCACGGAGATCGATCAAACCGTCTCGGCAGGGTTGGGAGTCATCGGTTCTACATGGAAGCGGAACGACGACCACGCCGGTGTCGCATTCGTGTCCAGCGGAATCAGCAGCGTCCATGCCCGCTACCTGTCGCTTGGCGGTCTTGGATTTGTTCTTGGCGATGGCGCCCTCAGCTATGGGCGTGAGAATGTTGTGGAGACCTATTACACTGCACACATCTGGAGAGGCCTTTACGCGGCGGCCGATCTTCAGTACCTCGTCAACCCCGGTTACAACCGGGCGCGCGGCCCGGTGCTGGTTCCTTCATTCCGCACGCATGTAGAATTCTGAGCGAGTCCAGATGAGGAAAAGTTGATCCAGAGACTGCCATCTGCCGGCACACGCCTCGCCATTCGAGCGGCGATGTTCGCGCTGCTTGCTGGGTACTGCGTCGGGGCGGCAGCACAGCAGGCTGCTTCTCTGGCGGATGTGAAAACCCTGTTTGTGGCGACCTTCGGCGGCGCGGAAGATGGAGCCCTGCTTCACGATAGCCTGATTCACCGACTGGCGAAGAGCGATCGATTCCGCATTGTGCAGTCGGCCAAGGAAGCCGACGCCATTGTCAACGGAACCGGCGAGATTTGGATACGAGGCTTCACTTCGACTAACGTACGGACGCCCTCCGCCCATCGGCAAAGCGTATACAACGGCTATCTTTCTCTCGAAGTGATTAACCGCGAAGGTCAGCCGCTGTGGTCCTGGCTGGTTACACCGGGCAATCTTGTTTGGAACAATATCGTCGACGATCTCGCCGGGCGGGCTGTCAAAAAGCTGGTCGAAGCGAGCGCGTCCGGCTCTGCGCAACCATCGGCCCCAACGGTTTCTTCCAGGCTTGAGCAGACCTCGCTCAGCGGCGCGGGAGCCACCTTTCCAGCACCGCTTTATCTGAAGTGGTTTGAAGACTTTGAAGCGCTGCACACCGGAGTGCACATCCGCTACTCGCCGATTGGCTCGCAGCTTGGGGACGAACAGCTTGCTGACGGGCAACGTGACTTTGCCGGATCGGATGTCGCGCCGGAGGTGGCTATCGGTCCAGTTCGCGCTGGTGGCATGCGCCAATTTGCCGCTGTGCTCGGAGCCGTGGTTCCCATCTACAACCTGAATGGAGTGACCAGGGATCTGCACCTCACGCCTGAGACTCTCGCGGATATTTATCTTGGCCGGGTGCGTCGATGGAATGACCCGGCGATTCGCCGATCGAACAAAGACGTCGACCTACCGGACGTCGACATCGCTGTCGTCCATCGATCCGACGGAAGCGGTACGACCTGGGTCTGGAGCGATTTCCTTTCAAAGGTTAGCCCCGACTGGTTATCCAGGGTTGGTCGGGGAACGACGCTCCACTGGCCCGTTGGCCTCGGTGCGGAATACAATCAAGGCGTAACGGAAGCCGTGCAGAAGACTCCAAACTCGATCGGATACGTGGAGTTGGCGTATGCGATCCAGCATGACTTGAGCTTTGCCGGAGTCCGCAATAGAGCCGGCGAGTTTGTTCACGCGGATCTGGAAAGCCTGGCGGAAGCGGCGAAAGAGACGGGGGCCGGCAACCAGCCTCCGACGTCGATCACAGATGCTCCCGGCAAATACGCGTACCCAATCGCGGCGTTCACCTGGATCATCCTGCCCGCGAAAACGCAGGATCCCGCCAAGAGTGCCGCGCTCATTGAGCTGCTGCGTTGGGTTCTTACCTCAGGACAGAAAGAATGCTCCGCTCTCGGCTACGTTCCGCTCCCTCGCGAGCTTGCCGCCAGCCAGCTTCGCTCGCTGAATAGTCTCCCGTAGCCGGCAGATTCTATTCGGCGATTTAGCGTTCCTCTTTGACCGCACGCATCCAATAGTGGCCGTCACTATCTACTTCGATGCCGTGCACCTCGCGTTCGAATCCGGGGAACCGCTTGCCAAACTCCTCCATGGCGAGAAGGAGCTTGATGACAGGCGATTCAGAGCCACCAAGGCGCTCTCCGGGCATGGACATGGGGATGCCGGGGGGATAGGGAACCAGCATAACGGCGGCGATGCGGCCAGCCATTTCCCGGAAGGGTAGAGACTCAGTCTCCTGGCGGACAAGCTTCTGGTAGGTCTGCGCAGGGGTCAGAACCGGATCGAAATCCTCGTCGCATGCCGCGTTCACCAAACCAGCCAAGTTGAGATCGATCATGGCCCGGTGCATTTCGCTGGAAAGGTCTTTGAGCGAGAGATCGCGATAACGGGCGGGGAATTTCTGCACTAATTCGGGCAGTGCTTCCTCGAGAGGCGCTTCAGAGTCATACAGGCGTTTGAACTCGAAGAGATTCTCAAGCAAGCTGCCCCACTTTCCCTTCGAGGTTCCGACAGAGAAGAGCACCAGGACGGTGTAGTCGCCGGTGCGGGCAATCTCCACGCGGCGCGAGTCCAGGAATTCGGTAAGGATAGCGGCTGGAATTCCCCATTCACTCATGACCCCCTGTGCGTTCACGCCCGGTGTCAGGATGGTCACCTTGGTCGGGTCAAGCATGCAGTAGTCGTCGGGCGAGTCTGGATCCTGGTAGCCGTGCCAATCCTCGCCGTGCTTGAGAGTCCAACAACTCGGTTCGGAGACGAGCAGTTCGTCTTCAGCGTCCTCGAACAGGATCACTTCTCCGGTCTTCGGATTGGTGACGCGATCGGGTTGGTAGATTCCGAAGAACCATCCTTCACCGTTTTCGGATTCGAGCCTGAGGCGGTGGGCTACTGAACTCATGGCCTGGCGGAAACTGATGGCGTCGACCAGAGTCTCGTCCATGAGCGTGGGGCCGGCTGGCTCGTCCATCATGGCCGCCGCAACATCGAGCGATGCGATGAGCGGATAAAACGGCGACGTGGTGCCATGCATCATGAAGGACTCGTTGAACTGGTCAAAGTCCAGAGCGCCACGCTCGGAAAGTTTGACGTGGATCATTGAGCCCATGGAAAAGGCAGCTAGCATTTTGTGGGTCGATTGGACGGAGAAGATGGTGGGGCGGTCCGGCATATCGTCGGGAACGCCCATGGCGTAGCGTTCGCGGTAGATGGGATGGAACTTCGCATAGGCGTACCATGCCTCGTCAAAGTGCACGCGGGCCACCGACTGTCCCAGTTGTTTCACGACGCTGTCCACGTGGTAGCAGAGCCCGTCATAGGTGGAATTGGTGACGACCGCATAGGTGGGCTGCTGGGAGCGGGCACTCGCAGTAAATGGACTGCGCGCGATAATCTCCTTGACCGATTCTGGAGAAAAGCGCGTCAGCGGCACGAGGCCGATCATGCCATACCCATTCCGCGTCGGCTTGAAGTAGACGGGCCGGGCGCCGGTAACGGTGAGTGCGTGACAGATGGATTTGTGACAGTTGGCGTCAGCCAGAACGATGTCGTCCTGGGCGATCACTCCGTGACCGACAATCTGGTTTGATGTGCTGGAGCCGCCCAGAACATAAAACGTCCAATCCGCGCCGAAGATGCGGGCAGCGTTACGTTCCGAGTCGCCAGGCGGGCCAATGTGATCGAGCCAGGAACCTAGCGGCGCCGAGGAGATACCGAGATCGGAGCGCAGCAGGTTTTCACCGAAGAAGCGATGAAACTCCTGGCCCACGGGGTGCTTGAGAAATGCCACGCCTCCCATGTGACCGGGCGCGTCCCAGGAGTAAGCGGACTGGTCGTTGTACTTGACCAATTCGCGGAAATAAGGCGGCAGCAACTGGTCATGATAGCGTTCCACGGCCGTGTCGAGACGTGAAGCGATAAAAGCAGGCGTATCTCCAAAAAGGTGGATGTACTCCGAGACCTGCTTGATCACTTCTAGTGGTAGTTCGGAAACCAGGGTGCGATCGGCAATGAGGAAGATCGGAACTTTTTTATTGCGGTGGCGAACGCCACGGATAATGTCGAGGGCGGCGCGCTCTTCGAACTGGGAATCCCCCTCCAGGTCCCAGTCCAACAGAATGGCAGAGTAGCTGGGGTCCGAGGTAACGAGCGACAGCCCGTCCTCTGGCGAGGTGGTGCGCACAGCCTCGTAGCCCTCGTCGCAGATGGCCTCCACGAGACGTTCCATCGCGCGGTCAGAGACCGAATCCGTGCGCCCAACCTCACTCGCAATTAGCAAAACCCAGCGTTTCTCGACCATGCTGCTTTAACACCTTCTTCAAATCTAATTCGAGTCCATTTGGCCGGCAATCTGTGGCAAAACATCTCATGATAGCGCAGATGGCCTCGCCTGCTAGTTCTGCGCGGGTTGGTGCGAAACCAACGATTACCGATAAGGTCACGAGAAAGAGGAAATGAATGGGTTGCGGGACTCCGGAATTATCAGAAAACTGGAAGTAAACTTCAGTTTACGGTAACAGAACTTAGCAGGTTTCGTTGTTCGAAAAGAGCCCTAACGGAAGATGGCTGTTGCAGGTGGATATGGCGCATCCTCGTTTTGTTCTTGGCCACAATCGCTGCATCCTGTGCGCACGCTGCGTAAGAGTGTGCGCAGAGTTGCAAGGGGCTAGTCGCTGTCCCGGTGGTATGCTGGCGATCCATTTCGCTCTGTCATCTTCAAAAAAAACGTGCAGGCGGATGCCCACACTGCGACTTGCTCACACGGCAGAATGCGCCATGACCACATGGATTGGCATCCAATACTTGAAGCGCTAAGCGTTCAATACGGTGCGAGGGTCTGGATTGGATGTTTTCTCTGCTGAGGGAAAAGGTGGAGATATGAAAAAGGCTTGCATCTTCACGATCGGTCATTCGACGCGATCTGTTGACGAATTTGTTGAGTTATTGCGTGCGCATGGCGTCAAGGGGATTGTCGATGTGCGATCCGTACCGAGGTCGCGGCATAACCCGCAGTTTAATGCCGACGTGCTGGAGCACTCTCTGCAACAGAGGCAGATAAGCTACAAGCACATGAAAGAACTTGGCGGGCTGCGACATGCAAGAAAGGACTCGCCGAATATGGGCTGGCACAATGCTTCATTCCGAGGCTATGCGGATTACATGGCAACTGGGGAGTTTGCAGAAGGGTTGGAATCGCTGATCAAAATTGCAAGTGCGAGAGAAACTGCGATTATGTGCGCTGAAGCCGTGCCGTGGCGCTGCCATCGGTCGCTCATCGGGGACGCATTGACGAAGAAGGGATGGTTGGTGCGGGATATTATGAGCCGTACCGCGGCCACACGACATCTTTTGACGCCGTTTCTGAAGGTTAGAAAGGGAGTGCTGGTATATCCCGAGGAGCACTGACAGAGGCGAATAACATTGCAAAGATGAACGACGGTGCTGGATTATCAATTCAATTTGAGAGAGATGTATCAGCTTGCAGCTCTTAAATGATTGTTCTGATCCGAGCCAAGACGGAAGGGTTTGTCGTAGGGTTCTACGGGGTAGCCTTTTGCTTTCCAAGCCTCCAAGCCACCCTTCAAGAATTTAATTTGTGAGTACCCCATTGCGAGAGCTCGATGCAAGACGGCGCGGCTGGTCTTATCGCTCGGGCAGGTGCAGTAAACGACCACTTCCTCTCTTGATGGGATCATCGAAGGGTCACCAAGGAGCATTTGCGGAGCAATCCACTTGGCACCCGGGATGACCACAGAAGCGCCTAACACGTCGAGAGGCTGACGAACGTCCACGACGAGTACATCGCTTTTTGAAGTCAATAAAGCATGCAATGCCTCGGGCGTGATGGTGTGCAGCTCCAATTCACGCCGATCACCAGCGCGATTCACCAGATAGGTCACCAGCAGAATCGCGAAGGAAACTACCGCCAAAGCAATAGCCATGCTCACTCCTCCTGACACAACTGAGATTCTTCCGGGAGGCGATTGGATTCGCCGCATAACAATAAAAGGGAGTCGATGACGGCTGCATCGTTGCAGACTGCGTGCCTGATGGGTGCCAATGCGCGGATGAAATGCGACTTATTGAAGACCGATGTTTCGCGCTGTCAACGGTATCGGGGAGAGGTTGGTTTGAAAATGGCTCTATTGCTTGCCAAAATCTGCGCCGGATATGTTCAATCATGGGGTTCCGACTGATCTGGCCATTCGATAACGGAGAATTTGCCGTCGGGGAGACGAGTAAGCTCTGGCGCATAAAGGCCGAGTAAGTTGCGCTTCCACCAGCTCCCGGTGCGGCGTTTTTCTTCCATCGACGTAAACCAGTATTGCCACAAGACTGCGCGCACATAGCGAGGCGGCGCTTGCGGAAAGGGGTTTGCGCGGAATAGGGCGAGCACATCGGGATCGTTGTCGAGCAGGCGCTCTTCTGTTAGAGGCACGAGGTCGTTTTGCCGCCAACTGCCAAGCGACGCGAACCAGAGATTCCATTCGAATCGCGGCTGGTAGGGAGCATAAATCCGCGGAGGTTCGTTGAGCGCCTGCGGCTTGTTGTGGAAGAGATAGGCCGTCCAACGGCGGCCGTCGTTCGAACCCTGGAATTCGATCTCGTACCGCGCACGGGTCATCACGGCGAAGAGGCCGTATTGGTTGGCGACGCGAAATGGTTCTAACGCTCTGACCGGAGCGGATGGGAGCGGCAGATCGGGCCATGGCATTTGAATCATCTCCACTGTGGTTGCGTAGGCGATCCAAGTGAGCATTAGTGCCGATGCGCAGATGCTGATTGCGCTGATGTACCTGAGCGGGCTGCGAAGGGTTGGCGAAGGTTCGCGTTTTTCCTCGGCGGAGAGTTCAGGAATCGCAAGCGGGGATTCGTCTTGACGCACTTCATGCTGAGGCGCGGGCTCCGGCAATGGGTCGCGCAAACGCGCCGGGAGCAGGCGGCGGAAGCTGCGATCGTCTAGCAGGAGGAAGCCGAGGGCAAGCACAAGGTAATTCAGGAATGCGTAATTTGCGGTGAGAATGACACCGATCTGCCATGGGGTGACTATGCAGAAACAGATGAAACGAGCGCGCCTGGGAAGGAAGAGCATCCAGACGACTGCAAGCTCCATTCCAAGCGTTGCGGCTACAGTGGCCGCATGAAACCAGTGCGGAAGGTGTTCGACGTACCAACCGATCCAGGTGGGTAGCGGACCGTTCTGATAGTACTCGTCCATTGCTGTGAGGTCGCGCCATTGGGTTTCTCCGCTGAGCAGCTTTACGATGCCGGATTCAAAATAGATGCGGAACCATTCCCACTGGAGGAGAAAGAGACTGGCGCGCGAAGTTGGACTCGCTGTTCCCAAGCCCGGACGGATGCCGCGCGGTGCGAAGAAGAGAGCGAGGAATCCTGCCTCGAGCAGCATGCCATCCGACTGATAGCTTGAGAACGCTTGAGCTGTGGAGACAAACGAGAGAAAGCAGACGAAGCAGGCAAAAAGGCTGAGCCGCGGCCATAGATTGAAGAGCGCCGCGAGTGAGGCAATGAGCCCGAACCAGACTACGGACTTCATCATGGGCGATCCGGATGAGAGCCAAAAGAGCGTGGGTGCGTACCAGAGGCTGTGTGATTCCATGGTGGTGCGCACGGCAACCAGGAAGCGATCGACGGGGAGAATTCCGCGTGGTCCGCTCAGGCCTTCGATCTGAAAGAGCAGTGAGAAGAAGGCGGAGAAATAGATGGCGGACAAAGCACGCAGAAAGATCCAGCGCGGAAGCAGCCTGTCGCGTGGACCGGCCTGCGGGTCGAATGGCCAGCGCAGGGAACGCGCGAAATTGTCACGAAGGGGCTTCATGCGTTGGCCGTGCAAAACCCGCCTGCACGATTTGACGTAGATTACTCTGAGGCAACGAGTAAATCCAGCGCGTCACGATGCAGACTTATCGACCAGCGATTGATCGATGCGTGGCAATTGTGGGGTGCGAGGAGGGGGCGGCTTTCTGGAGTGAGATAGAAAAGCAACTGCCCCGGGCGGGCTTGCTCTCGACTGCGAGTAAGGTTCCGTGGCGTTCGGCGATCCAGTGGGCCAGTGCGAGGCCCAGGCCCGAACCGCGCGTCGCCGGGCCACCTGGCTGGGCCGCGCGATAAAAGCGATCAAAGATGCGGGGCATGTCTTCGGCGGCAATGCCGATGCCGGTGTCCCGTACCGAGAGAACAATACGCGAACCCTTGGCGGACGCGCTGAGCGTAACCGAGCCGCCGGGAGGAGTGAATTTGGCGGCATTCTCAAGGAGGATGGAGAGTAGCCGCTGAATGCTGTTTGCGTCGCCTAAAAGAGCGAGGCTGTTGTTTGGGATTTCCACGAGAAATTGAAGCATGGCGCGCTGCATGGGGGCGGTCCACGTGCGCTGAACACTTTGGAGCAGAGGGCGCAGTTCGACCGGGGCCATGCTCATGGCCTCGGCGCCTCCATCGGCACGAGCCAGTGACAACAGATTCTCAACCAGATTGGTCATGCGGACAGCTTCTTCATTGAGCCGCATCAGTGTCTCGCGATATTCTTCTTCGCTACGAGGACGATAGAGCGCGACATCGATTTCAGTGCGGAGCAGCGAGATGGGCGTACGCAATTCATGGGAGGCGTTGCCAGTGAAGGCGCGAACACTGGCGAATGCTTTGTCAATGCGCTCAAGCATCTGGTTCAGGGTTTGGGAGAGATCGGAGATTTCGTCTCCGGTGTTGGGAACGGGAAGGCGCGTATCCAGGTTGCGGTCGTTGATGAGGCGTGCCTGGGCTGCGAGCGCGGCAACGGGTTGGAGGGCCTTGCGGCTCATGAGATGTCCGCCAAGCGCAGCCAGCAGAATTACCGCCGGGGTGAGCAGAAGCAGATCGGTGCGATAGGTAGCCAGCAGGGCCATGGACCTGTTCAACGCCATACCGGTCTGCGCCGAGTAGTGCTTTCCTCGCACAACGATTGGATAAGAGAGAATTCGCACAACGTGGATGCCTTGATGAAATTCCGATTGAATGCCAATGGAAGGGATGTGATCTGGCTGAGGGAGATCGGGATTCTGAAGGATCATGCGTTTGGAACGGAAGATCCAATTGCTATCCTGATCGCGGACCTGCAGATACTTGCCGTCGTCTTTGAAGTCGTAGACGGCTGCGAAATCCTTCTGTAAATCATCCATGCTTCGATTCGGATCTTCATGGCTGAGCACTAACTGGACATCTTCAGCTCGCTCCTGCAGATCGTGATACTCGGTGGCATCGACGCTGCGGCGCAGCATCCACAGACTGGTGAGGCTGAGGAGAATTGCGGCCGATGCGAACATGGCGAAGTACCAGAGCGAGAGCCGGATTCGGATGGGGATAGCTCTCATTGAGCTGCGCTCCTTGTTGCCGCCTGAAATTTGAGGAGATATCCAGATCCGCGCACGGTGCGAATGAGCTTGTGCTCGAACGGCGCGTCGATTTTTCTGCGAAGACCGCTGACCAGAACATCGAGAGCTCCCGGGCTTACGTCGGGATCCGAACCCCAGACGCTGGCGGTGAGCGCTTGCCGGGAAACACAACCGCCGGCGCTGCGGGCGAGGCGGCCGAGGAGTGCAAATTCAGTGCGGGTCAAATCGATGCTGGCATTGCCGCGGGTGACCGAGTGGCGGGCGGGATCGACGACCAGATCGCCAGTCTCGATTTTGACGGTTTCATCGCGGCGAGGACGGGTGATGGATTGCAGGCGCGCAACCAGCTCAGGAAACGAGAACGGCTTGGTCATGTAATCATCGGCGCCGAGTTCGAGTCCGCGGATGATGTCGTCTTCTGCGTCGCGCGCGGTGAGCATCAACAAAGGGGTTGTGCTTTTGCGCTGACGCAGTGCCTCGGCAACGGAGTAACCATCGCGGCGCGGCAGGCCAATGTCAAGCACTATGGCGTTGAATTCGTGGGCCAGAGCAGCTTCCAGACCTGTGTCTCCATCGGCTGCGGTCATGACGGTGTAACCGGACTCATAGAGCCCTTTGCGCAGCAACTCCAACATGCGGATTTCGTCTTCGATGATGAGGATGCGCATTACCTCCTACGATAACCCCAAAATCGGGCTGTGCAAAAGTTGATTCTGGAGCAAAGTCAGTTGGCCGCGTAGCTCTGGCGAAGCCTTTCGTTCTTTGTAACAGTCCAGTAATAAACCTGCGTTGACTTTCAGAATTGGAAAGGTGTGAATCGAGTTGAGCTTGGGCGTCTCAAGGTCAACCTTAGAAAATATTCACCGGACTGTTAACAATACTTTAAGAAATGGCCCTACGCTCCTGACAGGCCAGAGAAATGGCCAGAACCCTGTCACTTGTCCGGCGGTTCCGCCGGGATTAGGAGCGCCATGTACAAGAGAAGCCTTTTATTCGCAGTACTGTGT
>JBAWCO010000894.1:0-22301 GCA_049590315.1 Occallatibacter sp.
GCGCGTGTATCATCCTTTTCCTCTGCGCCGCATGGGCGTCATTACCTGAGGTAGGAGCCGGATGCGGGAAATCCGCTTGTCCGGATCTGTGGAGGGGGTTATGAGAAATCATGATCCCTACTCCGACGAGGTGTGCTGTGTGGAGTCTACTGGATTGCACGTTTACAAGCGCGCCCCGGGGGATTAAACTTCAGCTCACGGGGGCTATCCATGCGGCGGACGATCCTGCTCAGTTTCATTGCGCTTCTTGCTGTATGTGCGGCGAACGATGCCTGCGCCCAATACCGCGGCGGAGGCGGGCCCGGCTTCGGGCGGCGTGGGAATGGCTTCAGACGCGCCCGGGTCGTCTCGCCCTACGGATTCGGGTACGCATCTCCGTACTACGACTCCGGCGACGCGTACGGGTATGCGCCCGAACCGGTGGTCTTTGTTCAGCAGCCACCCCAGTTCGATCAGGCGGCTGCGCCGCCTGTCGCGCGACCGGTGGGGCATCCGGTGATCACGGAGTACAAATGGCCTGCTGCAAGGGCGGCTTCTTCTGGTCCCGCGCCGTTGACCGCCTCCGAGATAGAGGCGCAGACGTTTGGGCTTGTCCTCAAGGATGGGTCGACGCTCTCCGCCGTATCGGTCTTCGCTTCTGACGACGGCCTGCACTATGTCGACCCCGATGCCAGGCACATGCGCATTTCGATGAGCGAGGTGGATCGCGCGGCGACGCTCAAGCTGAATCGGGAGAGGAAGCTGGATTTGTATCTTCCTGCCGGGCAGTGAGGCGTGGCAGGCTGCTGCCCGCGTAGACTTACTGAACCGTACGGTGGAAGAGCGGCGGGTATGGCAGGTTTCGCCGCGGAGTTTCTGGCAAATAGAGGATACATATTCGCGTGCCGACTTCCTGACGGATTCTGTACTCGGCGTTTCCGTTGATGACTCTCCCGTCCTGTGCACAGAATTCGTACTTCAAGTAAATACCGCCTTGGACGGAAGTACATTTGGTGACCACTGCGACGGCAGGCGTTCCTTCGACGAGCAACCTACGCTCCAATCGCATGACCAGCAGCATGTAGACAGGCAGCACCATCGGCACGAATAGAAAGACCAACGCTTCCCAATCGAGATCAGGAGACCACTCCCAGTCTGCGGGGTGGTTTACTGAGGGATTTGCAGGAAAGTAGCGGATGGGTAGGGAGACGGAGTGCCCAACGGAGTACAAGAGCTGAACCGGCACACGCGCTTGGCCCATGAAGGTCTTCCCGTCGACGGTGAAGTTGTAAACAGCCGTGTTGCTCTTTGGCTTCCACTTTACGAACGCTCCGATGGTTTCGCTGCTACCTTGCCGCAATGCGGCTTTATTCGGTATCCCCTGTATGGCATCCATCCAACCCCCGGAACCGACGGCGAGGCCGAAGGCCAAGAACAACGCCGCTATCACAAACATCAGATAGCCATCGCGCGACAGACGCGGTCTTCTCGGCGGTGGGGTTGTGAGTTCGGATGGAATGATGGATGCTGCGGCGGAATGCAGGGTGGGATCCATTTCGTGGCTTTCCTCAAATCGAGTGCAACCGTCGAGATCATGGTAACGCGGGCGGTTGAGTCATCTTGGCGGTGGTGGAGCAGGGGGGAGAATTTGGGTTGTTGCGTCCCACCCATCGCGTGATGAAACTGCACGTTGGATTAGGCACTATTCGTACTGCTGGGATGGCGTTGTAGTATTCAGTCACTGGAGAATACATGCTCGCCAAAACTCTGAATATCTTTGTGGTGGCCCTCGCCTTCGGTACGTTGAATCTTGTTGCACAACAGACTGCGCAGCCTGCCGCGCAGTCACCTGCGCCTCAGCCGCTGAAGGCTATGCCTTATTCGCCTTCCCTGGATGTGACTAGCCTGGATCGGTCAGTGGACCCTTGCGTGGATTTCTACAAGTTCACTTGCGGGGGATGGGAGAAGAACAATCCGATTCCTGCGGACCAGCCGGGATGGAGCGTGTATGCAAAACTGGCGAACGAGAATCAGCAGTTTCTGTGGGGGATTCTCGACGACGATGCGCAGGCGAAAGATCGGACGCCGGTGCAGCAGAAGGTGGGCGACTACTTTGCGGCTTGTATGAATACGGAGGCGATCGATGCGCAGGGCGACAAACCAGTGCAGTCTGAGTTGGCCAAAATTGACGCGCTGAAGACTCGCGCGGATGTGCTGGCAGCGCTGACGGGGCTGCATCACGAGTGGGCGGGGAGCTTCTTTTTCGGGTCGGGGACGGATCAGGATGCGGTGGACTCGTCGACAGTGATTGTGGCGCTGGGAGCGGGCGGACTTGGGTTACCGGACCGCGACTACTATACGAAGAGCGACGAGAAGAGCGTGAAGATCCGCGCGCAATATGCGGAGTACATTCAGAAGCTGCTGGGACTGGTTGGGGAGAGCGCGGAACAGGCAAAGACGGACGCGGACGCAATTCTGCGCATTGAGACAGCGCTCGCGAAGGCTTCGCTGACGCGCGTGGAACTGCGCGATCCTCACAATACTTACCACATGGAAACAGTGGAGGAGTTGGCGAAACAGACGCCTTCGATTGACTGGCCGGTCTATTTCAAGGTGCAGGGTGCGCCGGGGGTGGCAAAGCTGAACGTGGCGCAACCGGAGTTCATGAAGGCAGTGCAGGCTGAGCTGACGACGGAAGATCTGGCGGCACTGCGTGGGTATCTGCGGTTTCATCTGCTGACGGCCGCAGCGCCGTATCTGGCGCATCCGTTTGAACAGGCGAATTTTGACTTCTACTTTAAGACGCTGCGGGGCGTGCCTGCGATGGCTCCGCGATGGAAGACTTGTACGCGCGCGGTGGATCGCAACCTGGGTGAGGCGCTCGGACAGGAGTTTGTGCGGCGCACGTTTACGGCGGATACCAAGGCAAAGACGCAGTTGATGACGGAACAGATTGAAACGGCGATGCAGCACGAGATCGAGAACCTGGACTGGATGAGCGCCGCAACGAAGGCGGAAGCGCTACGGAAGCTGCACGCGATTCGGAACAAGATTGGATATCCTGCCGAGTGGCGTGATTACTCTGCGCTGGATGTGAAGGCGGGGGACTACTTTGGCGATGTGCGGCGTGCGTATCAATTTGAAGACGCGCGGCAATGGCACAAGCTGGGCAAGCCGGTGGATCTGAATGAGTGGGGAATGACGCCGCCGACAGTGAATGCCTACTTCAATCCGCAGATGAACGACATCAATTTTCCTGCGGGTGTGTTGCAGCCGCCGCTTTACGATCCGAAGGAAGATGATGCGCCGAATTATGGCAACACTGGCGCGACCATTGGGCACGAACTGACGCATGCGTTCGACGACGAGGGACGGCAGTTCGATGCCAAGGGCAACCTGAAGGACTGGTGGACGCCGGAGGATGCGAAGGGGTTTGAAGACCGCATCAACTGCGTGCGCAACCAGTATGCGGGATACGTGATTGTGGATGACATTCACATCACTTCAAAGCTGACGAGCGGCGAGGATGTGGCGGATATTGGAGGGACGCTGCTGGCTTACATTGCATGGAAGAAGCAGACGGAGGAGCAGACGCTTGCGCCGGCGGATGGGTTCACGCCGGATCAGCGGTTCTTTGTGGGCATGGCGCAATGGGCGTGTGAAAACGAACGAGCGGAGAATTTGCGAGTAAACGCGATTACCAATCCGCACTCACCGGGGTTCGCGCGCATCAACGGCGTGGTATCGAATATGCCTGAGTTTCAAAAGGCGTTCAAGTGCAAGGCTGGACAGCCGATGGTGCATACGCCGACTTGCCGGGTGTGGTAATGGCGCGTCGCTGACTGTGTGTCGCAGGTTCCGGAGGCGGGACCTGCGACACCGAACAGTTATGGCGCGGGCTCAGCGGTCGGCTGAGTTGGGGCTGGAAGCGGCGGGGGGATGGGACGAGTCTTGGCGCGGAGGTAAGCAACCAACTGCGCGATTTCAGCGTCGGTGAGCGAGTCGCCGAAGGGCGGCATTTTTTGACCACCGTTGAGGATTTGCTTAGTGATATTGGCGGGCGGCCAGGCTTTGTCCGTGCGGAGGCCGGTGAGCATGGGCGCTTTCTTACCACCGACTCCGCCAACTCCGTGGCAATAAGCGCAACCCTTGTCGCGAAAGAGAACGGCACCGGCTTCTTCATCAGCCTTGGTGGAGGCAGCGTGGGCGGGGAGCGCGGCACAGAAGAAAAGGGTTGTCAGAAGAGCAGAGGAAAAGGGCTTCAAAGAATGGATCACGGAGTTTATTTTCTCATGTGCAGGGCTGAGACGAGTCCATCCGATGGTGTAGTTTCCGCATGAGCGATGAACCAGGCACAACGCTTTTTCCCGCCCCCGCGACGTTTTTTAGATCAATCTACGAATGGCATGGTTGCCCGTCGCCGCATCTGCCGCCGACGTCGCGATTCTCTGGAAGCTCGGTCAAAACAAGTCTGCGGGCTGGATGATGGATCTAGAACGCGAATCGCACCCCAAGTTCGACACGCCGCGCAGCTTCGGCGGCGAGCGACTGACCCAGGCTGGGGGATGAGACTACGGTTCCCACTGCGGTCACATTGGTGTGGTTCAGCACGTTAACGGCGCGTGCATTCACGGTAATCGTGCGCGGATGGTCCTTGTCGTTTGTGCCGAGATTGAAAGCGCGACTCAGATTGGAATAGGTATGTACGATCGCCGGCATGGTTCCCAGATTGCGCGGCACGTCGCCATTTACGGCGTTAGTTGTCATCGATCCGAACGGCGTGCTGTATACACCGTTGCCGGCAGCCGGCGCATAGGAAGGCCAGTCGTTAAAGTCGCCGTTCGCGTCCGTTCCCGTTGTGATGTTGTAGGGCGTGCCGTAATGCCAGTAAGTCCACATTCCAAACTCGATCTTGTGCGGGAGTTTGAGTTCGTTCTCAATGAGCGCGCCGCTCGACTGCCAGTCGGGTCGCGCAAACTCACCCTGTTTGGTGTAGCTCGATTGCGGCGATCCGGAATTGGTATTGAAGTTCACATTCCAGAACCCCATGTTCAGCGTCCATCGTTTGTAGCTCTTCTGCTCGATCCCCGCATAGACAAACGCTTCCGCTGTTATGGGCCGAGTTCTGATATTCAAGAACGTTGAGGTTCGGCGCACCGGGCCGGGGCGCAAGCAGAGAGGCCGTGGGGTTGGGAGGCACGCCGCTGCTGCTTTGAACGAGTGGCGCATTGATGTTCACTGTTTCCGGGTCTCCCCACGCCGAGTACCATGTAAACCACACATTGGGATGCCAGTGATGCGGCAGATCATGCTCCACGCCAAGCGCAATCTGGCCGACGGGTATCTGCTCGAAGGCATGATGGAACTGCCACATCGTACCCACCTGGATTGATCCTGGAACCGGCGTAAGCGGATCGTTATACTGCGGTGAATACACCGTCTCCTGCTGCTGTCGGACTCCGTTCAATCGGTAGGCCTGTGCGGCGTCGGTTGGGTCGATCGAGTTGTTGTACACGCCGGCTCTCAAGTGAATCGCCCAGGTGGATTGTTTGCCGGGAGACCATGCTACGCCCAGGCGCAGGCCGAGGTTGAAGAAGGTCTCCGGCGACGTCTGAAATGCGTAGCGCATCCCTCCCGTCACGGTGAGCCGCGGCGTCAGCTTGACGGTATCCTGTCCGGGAATGGCGAAACCACGCAGGGGGAAACAGAGTTTGTGCAGGGAGCAACACAGCCGGCGGGTTTCGAAGCCAGTGTTGAATGAAGCTTATCCGCGGCCTGCGGCCAACAAGCACTGCCAGCCGACTTTGCTCATCTTTAGTCTATGGCCGTTCGACAGCAGAACCCATCCTTCGTTACGGCCCTCGCGAAGGATCTCGCGTACGTGGTCGATATTTACGATTGCCGAGCGATGCACACGAACAAATTTTCTGGGATTGAGCGTGTTTGCGAGTTCTTTGATGGTTTGGCGAAGCATGAGGTTTTTGGACCCGACATGCAGGCAAGAATAGTAATCCGCCGCCTCGATCCATTCAATATCGTCTACATTGACGAAAGAATCCTTCGTTCCGTTGGGCACAACGAGCCGCCTGGGATACTCCGCGCGCTCCGTCCGAATCTCGTTGAATGCGGCCAGCATCGATTTCAGTTGTTCCTGCGTCATCAACGCGGCCTGCGCGGCAATCCGCTCCTTCACCCGGAGGAGCGCAGTCTTCAGCCGCTCCGGCTCAACGGGTTTCGTGAGGTAATCCAGCGCATGAACTTCGAATGCTTTTACCGCATAGTGGTTGTGCGCCGTAACGAAAATAGTCGCCGGCAATTGCCCCCGGCCGATTTGCTCAACGACCTCGAAACCACTTTGTCCCGGCATCTGTATGTCGAGAAAGAGCACGTCGTAGCGCCCCTCTTTCAACGCCACAATTGCTTCTCTTCCATTCCTGCATTCGCGGGCGATTTCCAAGTCCTTATCCTCGGACAAAAGAAATCTCAGCCGTTCGCGGGCCAACGGTTCGTCATCGGCAATCAGGGCTCTCAGCGTCATTCAACCCCTCTCGTACGGAATGTTAATTGCGACTTCAAATCCGCCTGTTTCGATTGGCCGCGCCTTCATATCGTATGCATCCTGATAGAAATGCATGAGCCGTTCGCGCGTGTTTCTAAGGCCGATACCATGTCCATTCTGTCGAGGCGCTGTGAAGCCGAGGCCCGTATCGCGGACGCGCAAGTGCAGTTCACCGCCAACGCGCCTAGCCGAGGCCTCCACAAGACCCTCGTTCTCGCAGTGCGCAATGCCGTGCCGAATTGCATTCTCCACTATCGGTTGCAACAGGAAACAAGGAACCAGGCTATCCAAAGCTGCTGGGTCCACTTTGATTTCGATTCGTAACCGGTCGGCAAAGCGAACCTGTTCGATGGCCAGGTAATTCTCCACGATCTCCAATTCCTGCGACAGCGGAACCTTTTCCGGGGTTGTCCTGGTGAGGGTGCTTTTGAGAATTGCGTTCAAGTGGGCCAGCATCTCCGCGGCTTCCTTTTGCCTGCCGAGCTCCACCAGAGTGGTGATGGCGTTCAGCGTGTTGAAAAGAAAATGCGGTTCGAGCTGCATTTGAAGTGCACGCAGATGGGCTGCGGAAAGCTGCCTCTCGAGTTCAAGCGCTTTCATGGCGTCTCGCTGCGCGCGAACCTGGTATTGAGCGATCCCGGTAACTCCGAAGACGAAGCCGTAGACAAGAATCTCAATACCGAAGCGGTTGATATTCAGCAGACTCGTCCAGATGGCAAAGGCGTTGGAATGGGCGCGCCATCCGGCAACCGTAAAGCCCAGGCTACCAAGCGAGAGAAGATGTGCCACTGCAAGAGTGCTGGCAACGAACAGGTGATACCCAATTGCAGCAGGGGAGAAACTCAGAAGATAAGGTTGTCGCGGTCCGAGTTTCCAGATTGTGCCGGCAATGCAGCCCCACCATCCCCAAAGAACAGCGCCATACAGGAGCGAAGGTGGATAGAGAACGGAGTGGCATTCACCCGCTGTGGCGAGTGCAAGCGCGGTCGAGACTAATGCGATGACCACCAGTCCGTTGAAACGGATCCGCGGAAGAAGAGCCGATGGTCCTGGTTCCGGCCGGATGGGCATCTCGGTTCCCAAGTTTCTGAAAGGGGTTGAGAGGGAATTCACTGGTAATCGCCTCCAATTCTATTGGACCAAAACCCGATGGAGCCACTGTGGCTAGAGCACGATTCCAGGCTGCACCGAAGTCCACCACGCAGCAGGGCAGATGGGTGCAACGCAGGACCCTGGCGCTCCACGAAGTCAACGAGTCGTCCCTGCAATACTGGGCGGAGAAATGTGTCCAATCCAGCTTTTCGCAGTGTAACTCGTCAATCCTGCAGGGAAGCATCGGCTTTGCGTGGCGAGTGAGATCGCAATTGGATTGGTTGTATCTGATCGATCACCGGTAGCGATAGGAAATTCGCCACATAAAAGAGATCCGGCCGCGGCGTGGGATGGTCTCCACGGCCGCGGCCGGAGTTTTGGATCGCGATGTTGGGTTGTGCTACTTGCGTTCCTGCGGCGCGAAGCCGAAGGTGACTGAGACGGAGAAGCTGCGACCTGCGATGAAGGTCGGGTTGTCAGTGCCGCTGAGCGGGCTTGGGCCGTTGGTGACGAAGGCATCGCAGGGATTGGTCGCGGTGGCTGTTGTACTGGTGCACGCGCTACCGCCGTTAAGGAAGACTGTGTTCGGCGATCCTGCCAGGGTGAGGGCCGTGATGTTGTGTGAGTTGAGCAGATTGTTACCGCCCAACTGGATCTTGGTCTGATCGAAGATGGAGTGGTTGCGGACGGTGAAGTTAACGTAGGAGTTGACGGTGCTGAATGGAGCAACGACCGCCTGGTTATGGTACTGGCCATCGTCAACGCGCTGCTCGCCGACACGGTGATTGAAGAGGCCGAGGTCCAGACCGTGGCCTGTGTAGGTGAGTCCCTGCATTTCAGTATCGGAGGGAGTCTGCTGCACCCACAAGCCGGAAGGTGCTTTTTCGTAGACGGGCGCGGTGACCTGCGTCGATGTGGTGTTGGCGTTTACTTCGCCATGGTAGAAGGCGTTTGCCGCAGTCCCGTTCAGGTAAAGGTTGAGCCCTTTGGTCAAAACCGCGGTGGTCTCGAATTCGATGCCCTGGGTAACAGAACTCGGTTGCAGGTAGTTGACCGTTTCCGTGGTGGCGGGGTCGATGACGCTGGAGTAGCTGTTCTGGAAGCGAACGCGATAAGCGTCGGCATCAAGGGTGAAGCGGTTGAGTTTCAAGATGGTGCCCAACTGGTAGGTGGTGGACTTCTGCTGTTTGGGCGGCGTCAACAGGCCGGGTTTTGGGTTTGTCGCGGAAGGAGTGTGGTTATAGTCGTAGACGTTGCTGGGGGGGACGATGCTGCCGGTGGCCACCTGCACATAGCCTGCCCAGTTGTGCTGGAAGCGGTAGTTGAGGTCGACCGAGGGTAGGGGAGCGTAAAAGGAACCGGTGTCAGTGGCGGTTGTGGGGCAGCCGGTGGTCTGACCAAGAGGACAGAGGTTGCCGACGGTCTTACCGTCGTCGGCCTTGTGGATCACGTTGTAGGTGTAGTAGGCAATTTTGCCGCCTGCGGTGATGTTGAACTTAGGCGTGACATGGAACTCGTATTCCGCAAAGGGCTGATAGGAGTCAGTGTAGAAGGTTTCGTCGAAGTTACCCAGCGGCTGATCCTGCCAGTTATTCAGCGGGTCAGAGGGGTATTGATGGCGATTAGTGCGAGCCCAGTCGTACCACATGCCACTGCGGAGGACACCGAAGCTCGACGTCTGTGAAAGAACGGCTGTTTCACCGTATTTGCGATAGCTGTTGTACTTGTCGACTCCGCAGGGGATGGCGGTGATGCCCTTCTTGACAACGGCGACGTCGCAAGGGGCGACGGCTACTCCATTGTAATAAGCAACGGCTTTGGAGCCGGTGCCGGCAACGATGGCGCCGGGAACAAGCGAGGGGTTGGCGACGGCTGCAGCCTGGGTAACTTCAGTGATAGGCGTGGCGTTGGTGAAGAGCTCGCCGTTGTCGTAGTTATAGGTGTATCCCTTGATATCGAGAGCCCAGCCGCGGCCTAACTCACTCTTTACGCCGACATACTCGAAGTCAGTCGGGACCTGGTAGTGGTTGTACTTGAAATCGAGCCAGTTAGCAGGGTCGGAGTTATTGACCATCATGAAGTTGTAGCCGTAACCAGTGTAGGGGAGCACTCCGTTGGGCGCGGTGTTATAAGTGATGCCGCCGATGCTCGCGGTGGCGGTGCAGGAGTAGGATGCACCGGCGGGTTGTCCGAGGGTCTGGCAGCGAGTCGGATTCAGACCATATGTATTGGCCGTGAGCTGGATGACGCCGCTGAAGGCGGTCAGCACGGTTTTCGGGGAGAACTGATATTGGTAAAGGAGCGAGCCTGCGTTGCGCGTGTTGTAGTTGAAGGTCTGGTAGCCGTCCGAGTCCAAATGATGGACGTCGACGAAGAGATTCGACTTCTTGGGGCTGCCAAAAAATCCGAAGAGGCCGGAGTTGAATGAGCCTTCGTAGAGTTTAGTGTTCCAGGTACTGTAGGTCGCGGTACCGCGGAGGTCACGTTCAGCGGTAAGCGGCATGGACAACAGGTGGATGGAACCGCCGAAGGGGGTGGGCCCTATGGTGGAGGCCGAACCAGGGCTGCGGTCGAAGTCGACTCCACCGATCCACTGCGAGGGGAAGAAGGCCCATGAGTGATGGGTGGGAGTGTTGGTGTCGTAGAAGGGGACGCCGTCGAAGTCGATGTTGTAATCCCCATCCGGGAATCCGCGAAAATAAGTCTTGCTCTGGCCGATACCGATGCCGTCCGAACTGGTGGTGAAGGTGCCAGGGACGATTTGCACGATCTCACCGAAGTCAGCGACGGGTGAGATGAAATTCCGGATGTAGGTGTTGGAGATGAGCGACTGAGCGGAACGTTCTTCAATGAACCCGCCGCTGGGCGCGGATTGCGCGGCGATGGAATCGATGCCGGCGTTGACGGTGATCTGCTCGGCGACCATGCTGACGGTCAGAGTGAAGGGGACGTGCTGCGTTTGTCCGTCGGCGAGTGTGATTGTGGTTTTGGAATTGACAGCGAAGCCGGCTGCGAAAGCGTCCACGGTGTAGGTTCCGGCAGGCAGGCCTTCGACTGTGTAGTAACCGTTGCCATCGGTGTGCGCCGTTCGAATGGCGGCAGTGGCCTCATTCTTTACGGAGACGCTGGCGTTGGGGACAGCCTTGCCTTGGACGTCGACTATGGTGCCGTCGAGTTTTGAGCCAGTGGTCTGGGCGTGCAGCGTTACGCCGAACAGCAGCACGAGAACCGATAAAGCCAGCGCGAACAGACGAATACGTCTGCCCACAAATTTATGTGTCACGATGATCCTCCAGAATTGGTAACAGTCAGTTTGTGCGCGGCCTTGAGGGACGAGCGTATTGGATTGTTGGCCACACTTCGCACGACGTTAACAATCTCGTGTGACTGCTGGATTACTGTTCGATTAAAGAGAGGTTACATGCGGTGCAAATCGCGACAATTCGGAGGGGTTTTCAGGAGGAATCCTGTCATGCGGCGGCCGGTGGGGCTGGAGTAGTCTGACTGGATATGACAGCGGGAGCGGGATGGTACGCGGGGGAGTTGCGGCGGGAGCTGACGGCGCGGAACCGGGTTTGGGCTCGGGGCAACGGGCTTGTCCGTCCGCATGTGGAGAGCTATGGCGGGGAGCCGGTGATCGTTTATGAGCCGGACTGCGTTGGGGGGCATGGGAATTTTTTTGATGACTCGTATGTGGCGATTGTTGCGAACAAGGAGTGGATGCGGCGGTTCGACAAGATTCA
Source organism: Occallatibacter sp. (assembly GCA_049590315.1). Taxonomy (GTDB): domain Bacteria; phylum Acidobacteriota; class Terriglobia; order Terriglobales; family Acidobacteriaceae; genus Telmatobacter. The sequence continues at coordinate 11,374 of JBAWCO010000894.1, forward strand.
TGCGCAGGGACGGGGGCTGCCGAAGGCGGAGAGTGGGAGGCGATGGAGAGAACTCGACTCGTCGATGAGTTCAGATGCGCTGCTGATGAATGTTTTTCTTGGTTTTGGACTGAGCGACATGGGGAGGGTGAAGAGCGCGCTGGGCGTTGAGGGGGATGAGTCGCCGGTGTTTGGATGGAGGGCGCGGGTGCCGCTGGCTTCAGGCTCCAGTGGTCGAGTCCGGTTCGATCGGACTGAAGTGGATATGCGGTGGGGCGGGTTGCTGGTGGAGGCGAAGCTGACAGAGACGGATTTTCAGACGCGGGCGGCGGCGGTGGTGGAGGGTTATCGGGATTTTGATGCTGTGTTTGAGAGGGAGTTGCTGCCGCGAGTTGAGTTGAGGGCGGCGCGAAGGCGGACGGCCGTCGAGTTTGCGGAGGAGTTTACGCAGGAGTGGGAAGATGCCGCGCCCGATGAGGGTCTGGCTCTTGAGTTTCAGGCGGGGATTGTGGCTCGGGCGCGGGAGGCTGAGCCGGCTGAGGCCGGGTATGCGGGGTATCAATTGATACGGAATGTGCTGGCGGCGTATGCGGAGGGATGCAGTTTTTGCGTGGTGCATGATGAGCGGCGGCCGGATTTGCGGGAGGCCTGGTTCGACGTGATGAGGGCGGTGAAGTCGGCGGAGATGCGGACGCGGTGCAAGGCGATGACCTGGCAGGAGCTGGCCGGCTTGGCGCCGGTGGGGTTAAGGGAGTTTTTGGAATTGAAGTATGGAGTTGTGGTGGTGTGAATGGGTGCCCTTTACTCGAACGTAGCTTGGGGAGCGAACTGGCGCATTGCTGACAGGAAGCCACGCCGATCCTTTGGATTCACCACTATGAATTTGGGATCTGCCTTAGGCGAGGACGGATTGTATTCGACTACAAATTGGCCGGTCGTAACCCCATAGTTTCTGACGAGGCTCACTTCGGCGAGGGGAACGTCTGTGGTATTGAAGCCGTACCGATAGCGAAGGTAGCCGGCATCCAGTTCCAATCGTTCGAAGAGTGCGGGGAGGACGCCCATGAGTAGAATCACGATCCAAGGTGCTACGAAGTATGTCACCTCGGCAGTCAATATGTGGTGTCTGTTGAAGTAAAGCTCCTGGGCAATCATCGGCACGGCAAGGAGGGTCGGTGGGATCCATTGCATCTTCTCGGTTTTAGTTAGGAATATCATGTCAGGAAAAGGATAGCCCCAAAACGGACGGAAGCGGCGAGATTTTTGCGCTTTCCCAGGTCCGAAAATCAGGACCTGCGGCACGCTGCGATCCTTCTATCCACCCAAGCGAGAACTAACTCTTGGGTCGGGCGGTTGCGTTGTTGCCAGCATTTTTGCGGCGGAAAGAAACATACCCATCGGGAATTCTGTCGAAATCTTCCGGCGCGTGACTGCTCGGACGGTCAAGAAGGTTGAGGGCCTTGGCAATTAAAGCAGGATTTGGTTGGGGCCGATGCGCCAACCATTCCTCATGTTGAAGATGAGCGAGCTTTTCCGCTACGGCAAGGTTGATGAATTGGTTGAGCGAAACACCTTCCTTTTGAGAAAAGTTCTCCGCTACCCGGCGTACCGAAGGCATTAGCCGGAGGGGAAACTTGCTTACGGCGACTTTTTTCTGACTCGCAGGCATGAACCTATCTCCTCTTTCGGACTTTGCTTAGTAGCTCGGCAGGCGTCAGTAAGCCGAGGTTAAAACGATCTGCTGCTCCACGAAAATGTCTCGCATTGTTGGTTATGATCGCGTCTGCATTTCCGTTGATTGCCACATCCAAAACCATATCGTCGTTTGGGTCTGGTGACAAAGGACGATACTGAAAAGCAACAAAGACCGGCACGGCAATTGCTTCCAGGGCGTCCAGAATAGCCACCGTCTCCGCTCGCGATTTGCCCGACATCTGTAATTGTTTCGTACGCAGCGCCACATCCCGGTACTCGCAGGCCAGCTTCAGGTCCATGAGGGTCGTGAGTTCGCCTCTGAGTGTCAGCCGTATGATTTCCGCCGCCGCGCCGGTGCTGGAACGAAGAGCGGTAATGAGCACGGATGTATCGAGGACCGCTCTCACGGAACAATGGTATCACAGGTGGCATCATTAGATGAAAAAGGATTTCAAACCCGTCTGGCTAGTCGCCGGCGCCGGGGATGTATTTGTATTCGATTTTCTGGGGCTCTTTAGGTTTGTCGCCGGTGAGGTCGTGGGTGTGCCAGACAACACTTTCGCTGGCTACTTCAGGGTGCTTGCGGAGAAAGATCAACGCGTACTCCGAGGCGGTGGGATCGTCTTTCTGGTCGGCGAATTTCTGGGACTCAATGGAGGCTTTGGTCTTCTCGCCCAGACGGCGATAGAGGATGGCTAGCTGATAGTGAGCGGCCAGGTCATCTGGATCGACTGCCTGGAGGCGCTCGTAGGTATCGCGCGCTTTGGCGTAGTCGTGCTGCTGATAGTAACTGAAACCTAACTCGCGGAGGCCGTCGCGGGAGCGGGGATATTTGGCTAACATGGCTTCGAGATCAGCGATGGCTTCCTTGGTCTGGCCGGCGTTGCGCTCGACTAATGCCTGGTAGTAGAGGGCGCGTGGGTCGCCGGGCAGAAGAGTGAGCGCCTTGGCCAAGTGGACTTTTGCGTCTCCGTACTTTTCCCAGGAGATTTCAACGATACCCATGTTGGTATAGGCATCGGCGTAGTCGGGGCGCAGGGCTGCGACGCGCTCGAAGGCCTGGACGGAGGCCTGATATTGCTGGGCGTCGAGAAGGCCAATCCCATAATTGTTCCAGCGCATCCAGGGCTTATTTTCCGAGGGGTCGGGCGGGACGGGGGAGTTTGCGCCGATGTTGAATGTCTTGGTTCCCGACGCCATCTCGATGATCGGCACTGAATAATGCTCGCCGGGCTTCTGGTCCATGGCGTAGTCAATGAAGTGCTGGTTGAAGCGGCGATAGCGGACAGTGGCAGTGAGAGAGAACCGGCCGGTTATATCTTTTGGCAGGCGGAAGCGATAGCGGATTAGCTGCGAGCGGCCGGACTGGATGGTGTTGTTGTAGGCGAGGACACGGTTGTGCCAGATTTCGTGGAGACTGTTGAGTTCGCCCTTGTCGTTGATGAGGCGGTTGGTGAAGGAGTGGGCGGAGGGATCGAGGTTGCCGTCGGGCTGGATGAAGCCGGACTCGGCGATGACTCTGCCGGAGCTGTCTTTGACGGCGAAGTCGAGCCAGGCTTCGTAGAAGTCGCGCTGCTCAGGGATGAAGGAGTGGCCGATGCCTTTGTTCTGAATGACTACGTCGGCGATGAGGGTTTCAGCGGGGGCGATGGAGAAAGGGGTGAGGCCGAGGGGAGCGATGAAGGCCTGGGCTTTCTGGTCACTCGCGGAATTTGCAGATTCGTCAGCGTTTTCTTTTTCCAGCGCGAAGATGTCGACGTTGAAGACGCCCTTGCCGTCGTAGGAATTCTTGAGGAAGTCGGCGACCTTGCGCGCCTGCTCGTCGTATTTATAGAACTGTGGGGCGAGGGTGTTGCCGGCGGGCCAGCGGTGGGAGACGAGCTTGGCTTCTTTTGTGACCGGGTCGGGTTTGGCGCCGGGGTCAATGGAGCCAGTGGGCAGCGGCTCGCGGACCATGTGGCAGGTCTGACAGGTGGAGACGGAATCTTTGCGGTAGAAGGGCAGCGGGGACTGCTTGGTGAAGCTGGCGGCCTGCCACTCGTCATATAAGGATATGGCGCGGAGCCATTTGTAGTTGTCGAGCGTGGCGGGGATGGCGGCCTTGTGGCAGGCGGCGCAGAATTCCGCGGTTTGGAGGAGCGGGCGCATGACAGCCTTGGAGTGGCGGTCAAGATGGGCGAGGATTTCAGCGTCGGAGACGGGACGGGTTACGGGGGCTCCGACTTCATCGACCAGGACGGCCGGGACGCCCATGACGTAGCTACCGGTTCCGGTGGGGTCCGTCGAGATGATGGAGTGGCAGGTGGAGCAGGTTACGCCTTCCTGCTCAAAGGGGCGCTTTTTGGGCATGCCTTGCGAGAGGTCGCCAGAAAGGAGGGCTACAGGGTTGTGGCAGCCCTCGCAATGGCGGGAGAACTGGACACCTCTCTCCGCGATAAGAGCATTGACGTTCTTGAGGTACCAGGGGGCGCGGAAGCTGTTGGAGTGGATCGACTCGCGCCATTGGCGGTAGGCCTCCTGATGACAGTGGCCGCAGTACTCGGCGGTTGGAAAACTCTTGGGGCTGACGAACTGGCCAGTGGAAGAGGTGGCGTTGGAGGGAAGGAACGGGGTGTCTTTGCCGAAGGCATAGTTGTAGTGGGAGGCGACCGAATCGTGGAAAGGCGTGGTGGGGCCGGTGATTTTGATGGCTGCGCCGTAGAGCGGCTCTGAAGTGTTGGACGCCGGAGCGGTTGTTGAATTTGAAGCTGCGGGAGGTGGGGGAGGAGCGGGATCTGTGGCTGCACGGACGGCCCAATCAGCTGTGACGGACAGAGCGGCGAACAAAACGGTCAACAACCAGCGACGGAGCGCGGATTTGAACATCGTGCGGTGATCTCCCAGGGAAGAACTTGCGGCCCGGCGGCTGAAGAAATGGGGATAGCCACGGGAACATAAGAACGGTAGCAGGCGGGAGGGGTAAAGTGTCTTCCATCGAAAGGTGGACCACCACCTGCGATAGGGCAGACCACCTGCGGTGGGGCAGACGCTCGCGGGAGGCTCGCACTAATTTTATTGCCAGCATCCCTTGCGCTGGAAAGACGCGCAAGGGTTTGGGGCACGGCAGAGTATTTCAGGCAAGAGCTTCGAGGACTGCGAATATCAACTCCATAACGAGCCCCACGAGCTCGATTGCAATGGAACCGACTTCTTCTCCCTGCTTGCCCATGAGCCCTTCCCCCCGGGGGGAGCGAAACGAGTTCTAGCAACAAGAAGAGCTACGCGAGCCGCAGGTGAGATGTTCCAGGCTCAGTCGTTCATCTTGGCGCAGCGGGCGGTTCACAGGGTGGGATGAATGGGAGAAAACCAGGGGTGATCAGTGTGAGATAGCTCACATCCTCTTAGCCAAACGAGGGCTCAAACTGGTACGGTTGTTCTGAAGGATTCGTTTACAGAAGATGGTCTCCAGTCCTTACTTTTCATTGGCAGTTCTGTTTGTGGCCGCTCTGTTGTTTGGGCTGACCCCGCTTGCACTGGCGTGGCTGTGGGGAAAGGCATTTTCTCCGTGGAAGCCGAACGCGATTAAGAATGCGATTTATGAGTGCGGGCTGGAGTCGCGGGGCGACGCATGGATGCAATTCCGGTCAGCCTATTATCTTTATGCCATCATTTTTCTGATATTCGACGTGGAAGCGGTTTTCCTGCTGCCGTTTGCGGTGGCATTTACAGGGCTGGGCGTAGCGGCATGCCTGGCAATGCTGGTGTTTGTGCTGCTGCTGATTGAAGGACTGGCGTGGGCCTGGGCCAAGGGCGTGCTGACGTGGGTGTAGAGGCCAGTTGTCAGTGATCAGTTGTCAGTTTTCAGATTCCCAGGTCTCAACATCGAGACCTGGGGCACCCGCTAGAGGCGTTAGGAGTGGAGCGACGGATGGCTGTTGATGAGGGACTGAAGATCGAACTGGGGAAGCAGGGCGTCTTCGTTACGACCATCGAGGAGCTCTATAACTGGGGGCGGCGGAGCTCGATTTGGCCGATGCAGTTTGGGCTGGCTTGCTGCGCGATCGAGATGATTGCGACGACGATGGCGCGGTATGACCTGGCGCGGTTTGGGGCGGAGGTGTTCAGACCGTCGCCGCGGCAGGCGGACATGATGATCATTTCAGGAACGGTGACGAAGAAGATGGCGCCGCAGGTGGTGCGGCTCTATAACCAGATGGCGGAACCGAAGTACGTGATTGCGATGGGGGCTTGCGCGATTTCAGGCGGGCCGTTCAAGCAGGGTTACAACGTGTTGAAGGGGATCGATCGGTATATTCCGGTGGACGTGCATATTCCCGGATGCCCGCCGCGACCCGAAGCGTTGCTGCAGGCTTTCATCACGCTGCAGAAGAAGATTGACGGGCAGCATTTGACGGGGCCTGATCGGCCGCGGCATTTGAATGCCGAGGCGCAGACCGAGTTTCCGGTTCCGGTGCAGGGGGAACACGATCTGGAGCCTACGTCGAATCCTGGGGTTTGGCCGGTGCCGATCACGATCAGGTGACAGGTTACAGATTGCAGATGACAGTTAAAGGTCAACGGATTTGAGGAATTGGGTTTGAAGACGGTTGAGGAGATCAAGTCGGCGATTGAAGCGGCTGTTGCGGGCGTGGGGGTGGAGCTTGTTTCGAACCCCAGCGTTTGCGGACAACACTCGCTGCGGATTACGCCAGAGCACGCGATGGCCGTAGCGGAATTTCTGCGTGACGATGACGAGCTGCGGTTGGATTTTCTCTCGAATGCAACCGGGGTGGACTGGCCCGATAAGGAAATTGCGGAGAAGGTGAAAGTGACGCGCACGGTAACCAAGACCGTGGACGGCGTGGAGAAGGACGTCGAGGAAATTGTTGAGGAGACCCGGAAGCGCGTGGAACCAGGCTGCCTGGAGGCGGTGTATCACCTTTTCTCGATGACGAAGAAACATGGGCCGGTAGTGATACGAATGCGGACGGTGAATCGGAGCGACAAGGTGGAGCTGCCGTCACTGACACCGATTTGGCGGTCGGCGGAGTTCCAGGAGCGGGAGATCTTCGACCTGTTCGGAATTGTGTTTACGGGGCATCCGGATTTGCGCCGGCTGCTGATGTGGGATGAGTTCAAGGATCATCCAATGCGGCGGGATTACGTGGAGCCGGATGATTTTGAGTATGAGCCTACGGCGCATGATGAGGTGTTGAAGCGGGCGGAAGAACACAAGGCAGGGACTAGGCATTAGGGAATAGGGACTAGGCGACGAATGGGCGTGGTGGACACGAAGTTGGGTAGGGCCGAGGGGTGGAATCGGCCGCCGGTGATTGAGCCGGACGGCGAGGGAGAGCTGTTGGAAGTGGCGATGGGGCCACACCATCCCTCGACGCACGGAGTGTTCCGGATGGATGTGGCGCTGGACGGCGAGCGCGTGATCCGTCTGAAACCGGTGTTTGGCTACCTGCACAGAAACCACGAAAAGCTTGCCGAGGGGATGACGTACCTGGCGTCGATGCCGTTCACGGACCGGCTGGACTATATATGTCCGCTGACGAATAACTGGGCGTATGCGCTGGCGGTGGAGAGGCTGACGGGGCAGGAGGTTCCGGAGCGGGCCGAGTATCTGCGAGTGATTCTGGGCGAACTGACGCGGGTGGTGAATCATGCTTCCGCGGTGGGTTTTTTGATTCAGGAAATGGGTGCGAGCGGTACTCCGCTGATGTATGCCTTCAAGGCTCGCGAAAAAGTTCTGGATTTGTTTGAGGCGCTGACGGGCGCGCGGATGATGGTGAACTACATGCGTTTCGGCGGCTGCAGAGTGGATGCGACGCCGGCGTGGCTGGACGCGACGCGCAAAGTGGTTGCAGGGATTCCGGAGTTTGTGGATGAGTTTGAGCGGCTGCTGACCGGCAACGAGATTTTGATGGCGCGCACGCAGGGAGTGGGCATTCTGCGGCCGGAGCTCGCGGTGAACGCAGGCATAACCGGGCCGATGCTGCGGGCCTCGGGCGTGAACTATGACATTCGCAAAGTGGATCACTACGGAATTTATGACCGGTTTAGTTTCCGCGTGCCACTGGGCGAGCATTGGGATGTGTACGACCGCTTCATGATTCGGCTGCTGGAACTGCGAGAGTCTCTGGAGATTCTGGAGCAGGCACTGAAAGATATTCCGGGCGGGCCGGTGATGGACCCGAAGGCAAAACTGCGCGGGTTCAGGCCAAAGCCGGGCGAGGTGTATGGACGAATTGAAGCGCCGAAGGGCGAGCTTGGTTTCTATTTGATCAGTGATGGAGGACCGAATCCGTATCGGTACCGAATCAGGCCGCCGAGTTTGATTAACCTGACGGTTCTGGAAGATATGTGCCTGGGACAGAATGTGGCGGATGTGGTGCTGATTTTTGGAAGCGTGGATATTGTGCTGGGAGAAGTGGACAGGTGAGGCAGATGACAGGTTACAGATGACAGATGGCAGTTTGCGCTGCGCATCGAACTGTAACTGGAATCAGGGTAGGGAGTTTTGGGGTGAGTTAGAAAGCTCAGTGTCCGGGCTCTTAACTATCATCTGCAACCTGTCATCTGTAATCTGCGGAGGGGTAACTTGCTGGGCGAGGGGATACTGAAGGGACTGGCGGAGACGGCGCGGAACTTTGCGGGGAGCTTTGTGTCCGCGGAGCGGCTGACGACGGTCGAGTATCCGGAGCAGCGGATTGCGCCGATCGAAGCGACGCGCGATTTTCCGTTTCTGGTGTATGACGGCGACGATTGGGAGAAGGGGCTGCGTTGCGTGGCTTGCCAGATCTGCGAGAAAGAGTGTCCGCCGAAGTGCATCTACATCGTTAAAAGCACGGACAAGAAGCCGGATGCGCTGGGCAAGATGCAGATTTATCCGACGCGATTCGATATCGATATTTCAGTATGCATGAGCTGCCAGATCTGCGTGGAAGTTTGTCCGTTTGAAGCGATCAAGATGGATACGGAGTTTGAACTGGCCACGACGGACCGCTTTGGCGGCCTGCTCTACGATCGCCAGCAATTGGCGAAGTCGAACGAACACTTCCACAAGATTCATCCAACGGAAGCGGCCGAAGTGGATGCGCGGCTTGCGGAAGAAAAGGCCAAGGCGGATGCCAAGGCGAAGGCTGCTGCGGCTGCCGCCGCTGCGAAGACGGCGAATCCTCCGGCGACGTCGGCTGGGACTACGGCCATCCCAGCAGCTCAGAAAAAGGTTGAAGGGGAGACGAAGCCGTGATCGAAAAAGCAGATCAGATCTTTGTCATCCTCACACATTGGCTGGTTGGATTTTTGCCGGAGTTCTTGCGGCCACTCGCCGGCGTCGTGATTCCAGTGGCGGCGATCCTGGTTACGTTTCCTGCGCTGTTCGCGATTTGCGTGTTGTTGGAGCGCAAGGGACTGGGCCGGATGCAGAACCGGATTGGGCCTAATCGCGTGGGGCCGTTTGGGATTTTTCAGCCGGTGGCTGACGGACTGAAATCGCTGACCAAGGAAGACATTGTTCCGCTGAGCGCGGATGCGGTGGTGCATTTTCTTGCGCCGGTGTTCCTGGTGGTGGTGGTGTTCATGGGCTATGCGGTGTTGCCGGTGGGGCGCAACATGACGCTGGTGAACATGGACGCGGGGCTTCTCTTCTATTTTGCGATGGGCGCGTCGACAGAGCTATCAGTCTTCATGGCGGGGTGGGCGAGTCGGAACAAGTATTCACTGTTGGGCGCGATGCGCGCAGTGGCACAGATGATCAGCTACGAAGTGCCGCTGCTGATGTCGAGCGTGGCGGTGGTGATGATTACCGGATCGCTCTCGCTGGATAGGATTGTAGAAGCGCAAAACCTGTACACGCGAGGATTTCCGCACTGGTACATCTTTACGCCGTGGGGATTCGCGGGATTTGTGATGTTTGCAATTGCGGCAACTGCGGAGACGAACCGGTCACCGTTCGACTTACCGGAAGGCGAGTCGGAGTTGGTGGCGGGTTACTTTACGGAGTACTCGGGATTCAAGTTTGCAGAGTTCTTCCTGGGCGAGTATGTGGGGATGTTGTCGATCTCGGGACTGGGAGCAACGCTGTTCCTGGGGGGATGGTCGGCGCCGTTGGAAGTTCTTGGATTCGTGCCGTCGTGGATCTGGTTCTTCGCCAAAGTGATGATGTCGATGTGCGTATTCATCTGGCTGAGAGGGACGCTGCCGAGGCTAAGACAGGACCAGCTCATGAACTTTGCGTGGAAATTTGTGCTGCCGTTTACGCTGCTGAACTTGTTTGTGGCCGCGTTATGGCGGTTTATGGGCGATGGATTTCTGCGGTGGGTGGTTTGTTCGGTAATCCTGGTGGTTGCTTATGTAGTGATGGGGCGCGTGGGGATGAGCAGGAAGCATATTGGGCCGAGGAGTTATCGGTATGCGGAATAGGAGTTGCCGATGAACCTGGCGTTCTATTTGATATCGGGGTTGGCGGTGGCGGGGGCGCTGGCGGCGATGCTGCTGAAGAACACCGTGCACTGCGCGTTGGCGCTGACGGTGGCTTTTGCGGGACTGGCGCTGCTGTTTCTGAAGCTGGACGCGCAGTTCGCCGGCTTTGCGCAGATCCTGGTTTACATCGGCGCAGTTGCGATATTGGTGGTATTTGCGATTCTGCTGACTCGCGGCTCGGAGACACCGAAGGATGGCGTGTATAGCAAGTTTCCGCTGACAGGGTTGGCGATTGCGGCGGCGGTTTTTGCCGTGCTGGGTTGGGCCGTATTGCATAGCACGGCTGTGTTGCCACACGAAACAGGTACGGCGCCTACGGTGACGGTGATGCAGATTGGGAATGCGCTGATGAACCGTTACGTGCTGCCGTTGGAGATCATCGCGTTGTTGCTGACAGCGGCGCTGATTGGAGCGGTGATTGTGGCCATGCATGAGAAAGAGGGGGCGCAATGACGCCGTTGGCGGGATATCTGCTGGTGGCCGCGCTGCTGTTTGCGATTGGGCTAGCGGGGGCGCTGACGCGGCGCAACGCTATTCTGGTGCTGATTGGGATTGAACTGATGCTGAACGCGGCGAACCTCAATTTGATCGCGTTCTGGCGTTACGGGCCGCATCCCGCAGCACCGAATCCTGACCCGCTGACGGGCATGATGTTCGCGATCTTCTCAATTGCGGTGGCTGCGGCGGAGGCCGCGGTGGGATTGGGGCTGGTGATTCAGATTCATCGGCATGCGCATACTACCGATCTGGATGCTATGAACAGGATGAAGGGGTAAGCCGGTGAT
>JBAWCO010000895.1:0-2278 GCA_049590315.1 Occallatibacter sp.
TATCAACTTTCCTTCATTAGACAGCGCAGAAAAGGAAAAGTTTCAGGAATCTCGGCTTCCAACCGATCCATCTCCGCTTTTCAATTCCCAGCATCTCCCTTTTCAATTCAATACGACTAGCTTCCGAAGCGGGTTCCCGGTCAGATAGGCCCCCACCACCCCATTCCGCTCCAAGGTCCGCACAAACCTCAGGCAGCGGTCAGCGGGCATGGGCCCCCGTTGCCGGCTTAGATGCGCCAATGTTCAAGAAGTCTATCGGCAAAAGGTAGGGGGGAGGTGAGGAATTCACCCGCCGATGGAAGAAGAATGGTATCGGAATGACGGCTCAGCCTTGGCTGATACTGCCGTCCTCGTCCTTGATTGCCAACTCGATCTGTGCCCAGAGCTTGTCGGGCGGCTCCACGGGCGGCAAAAGCTGGCGGGCAGCCTCCGCGATTGTCTCAAGATCGGCTAGAAGCGCACGGTGGAGCTCGCAGCTTTGCACGTGCGGATGCTCGGACGCGTTTTCCCCGCTTCCGATCAAATCCGGCAACTGCGCCTCGAATTCGGCACAACCTGAATTGTTGCGGTCTTCGGTCATTTCTGGGCCTCCAGCCCGGAACTCGCCCGCAGGGCATCTCGAAGCTTGAGCCGTGCCTTGTGCAACTGAGACTTGCTGTTCCCTATCGAGCAATCGAGCATGGAGGCAATTTCATTATGCTCGTAACCCTCGATATCGTGAAGCACGAAGATCAACCGGTATCCTGCTGGTAATTCGCCGACTGCGCGTTCCAGGGCCAGCCGGTCGATGGCGCCGGTCAGGTTCAGGTCGGGACTGCCGAAACTGCGTCCAGGGCCTTCCTCGGGGGCCGGGTCCATGGCCTCATCCAGCGAGATCACCGCCAGCCCTTTTCTGCGCAGGTGCATCAGGACTACATTAATCGCCAACCGATGCAGCCAGGTCGAAAACGCCGAGTCGCCGCGAAAGGTGGCAATCTTTCTGTGCAACTGAAGAAATGCTTCTTGCGTTAGATCTTCCGCTTCCGCCGTATTGCCCACCATGCGCAGACATAGTGAATAGATGCGCCTTTTGTGGAGAGAGTACAGTTGTGCGAAGGCCTGATGGTCACCGGCCTGCGCGCGAGCGAGTGTATTGTCCTCATTCGACTCGGGTGCGGCCGGGGGTGTTGCTGGCGATACTGAAGCGTTTGGTGGCATAGATCTGCGAGATGTGTCAGTGCGAGGATCGGACGATTTAGCGGGGAAGCTCGAATCGGGCATGCGCATCCTTGAGAGGCCGACCTCAAAACCCGGGAAACGCTGCGCCGGGCTTCGTTCCTCGTTAGTATAAGGGAAGCAGTTGAGTTTGCGAAACTTCGGCTCGAGATAAGCGGGCCTGGCAACGTACGAATTTTCGCGCCAAGGCGATTCTGGCGTGCATCGGGGTGTTCTTCCCCGTGGTTTCCGGGAGATAAGGTTTTGAGGGCAATGCCGGCGAGGCAAAGCGGCAGACGGTACGGACGCGGCGCGATGCTCGCTTGTATTCTCGTCTTCGGGTTCCAAGGAGAGATTTGCGGCTGGAGTCAGCAACCGTTGACTGATCCCATTCTCAACCGAGCCGCCGCCCAGCTGAGCGCTGCCGGCGAAGCTGCTGCGACACCATCCGACGCCAACCGAGATGCGGCAGAATCGCAGCCTCCAGCCCCTGGCCAGCCTGAACTAGACCAGCCTGCCCCCGACCAGATTGACCGTCTTGAAGGTTTGACTGTGCGGCACATCTCGTTTGAAGGCGTTGCGGTCGACCGGCTTGCCCCGCTCCCCGGCCACCTCCCCCAGGCCGAAGGAGAACCGCTCAGCCGCGAAAAGCTGAAGGGCAGCCTGCGCCAATTGTTTGCCACCGGTCTCTTTGAGGATGTTCAGGTGGAAGGCTCGCGGGACGGGGATGTCGTGGATCTGGTTTTTCGTGGAGCGCCGCGCGCGTTCATCGGAACAGTCAGCGTGGACGGTGCAAAAGGCGCAACCTTGAACACCCAGTTGCAGCGCGCCAGCCAACTTTCACCGGGGAGCCGTTATACCCCAGCCAAGCTTGACCTGGCTCTTGCACAGATGAACCGAACGTTGGCTGACAATGGCTTCAATCAGCCGACCATCACTCACACCCTGACGCCGCATCCCCAGGATCAGCTCGTGGACATCGCGTTTCAAGTGGTCAGCGGTCCGCAAGCACGCGTCGGCGGAGTCCAGGTTACGGGCGACCCTGGGATAAGCACGGAGGAATTTCGGCGCCACGCTCACCTGA
>JBAWCO010000896.1:0-1850 GCA_049590315.1 Occallatibacter sp.
CGTCTCCACCGAAACGGGCGACCAGGTCTTCCGGCCGGCAAGCCGCGTGGATGGCTGCTTGAGCGATCTGCTTCAATTGCCTGTCACCGCTCAAATGACCATAGGTGTCGTTGTGATGTTTGAGAGAATCGGCGTCGATCAGGAGCAGCGAGACGGGTTTCTGGAGGCGCGCCGACCTGCTCCACTCGGTGACCAGGCATTCGTTGAATCGTCTCCTGTTGGCTACTCCCGTCACCGCATCCACCACGGCCAGTTTTTCCAGCGCCTCGTATGCATTGAGAAGCAGGCTCTCGCTGTGCTTCCGTTGAGTAATTTCCCTGACGAGGCTCAGAATTCCTGCGGGAATGCGGGTTTTCCGGTCGCGGAACAATCGGAGAGTTGACTCGACCCAGATATATTCTCCGTCGTGCTTTTGTGTGCGGTATTCGATGATGACTCCCTCGGAGCCATGTCCGACGCGGTGAATTGCCTCCCCCACCTTGACCCGATCATCCGGATGAACATGGTCGGAAGGCACCTGGCCAATCAACTCATTGGGCCGCCAACCGTACATACCCTCGACTGCAGGTGAAATGTAGGTAATGCGGCCATCGAGATCGGCAATGAGAATGACGTCACGTGAATTATCCGTGACCATGGAGTGGATCGAAGCAGCCTTCTCGAGGCGATATTGCGTCTTGTCTCGATCTTCAAGGATGATGGAAACCAGGTAGACCATGAAGATGCAGCAGGCAAAAAAGAACTGCAACTGAATTTTTGCTTCAACTGAGTACATGGGTCCTGAAATTGCGAACGGACCCATGCCGTGGATGCTGTACCAGCTTGCCGACGCCGCGGTGAAAAGAGTGCCGAGAGCGGCCCATCCAAGCCCAAGCCGCATCAGGACCAGAACAAGTAGCGGAAAGATGAGGATGAAGAGGGGCATCTGATTTTGGGCAAACACCGTGGCGGCAACCACGGCGAGCAAGATGGGATAGGGCCAATGTTTCTTCAGGCTGGCGGAGTCGTTGAACCGGGTTTGAAAGATCGCCACAAAAGTCGGAACAATGACGGCAGTTCCAAGTCCATCGCTGATCACCCAGTCGAAGAGCGGTTTTGTTTGGCCGATGTGCTTCCAGATCGCCATCGCCAGCGTCAGCATGACACCTGCCGTAATGGGGCCCGCAAGTACCGCACAGCCGACGAACTGCGCAACGTATCTTCCATCTGTAAAGCGGGGAAGCTCAGTGGACTTTCTCCGCAAGAGGAGAACGCCGGTCATTACTTCGACGAGGTTCAGCGCGTTATAGAGAAGATTCGTGTGCCACGACTCGCCGATGAGCGCACTGCCGACTATCATTGCTGCGGTTCCGGCGATGAGGTAGGCCGGCCAACGCCAACGGGGCGCCAGAAGCAGGTAGGTAAGAAGGAGTCCGTTGGCAACCCAGATCAGATTGACGGTGGGTGCGCTGCGTTCGAAGAACTGGACGTAAATGGTAGCGACGGTGATGGAGAAGAAGCAGGACGCCAACCTGATCGGAAATGCATATTTCCGCCACCAGGTGCTTTTGAGACGGGGACCGCCATGTAATGGGCTGACTTGCAAGCCATTCCTCTTGTCTTATGATGTCAGGTCAAGTGCAAACCCGTCTTGATGTTCGATTGGTTGGGATTATAGACCCAATTGGGTAAGACTTAGGAAGTCCGATGTCATGGAAAAATTTTCAGAAACCTTTCAAGCGGGCGCAAATATTGACAGACCTCGGAATAGGCTCAAAAAAACGAATGCGGCGAGAGAGCCGCAAATGATAGATGAATTATGGATTCAATGGTGCGCCCGGAGAGATTCGAACTCCCGGCCTTCTGGTTCG
>JBAWCO010000897.1:0-1718 GCA_049590315.1 Occallatibacter sp.
CTGCGGATCGCCGGATTGAGAGGTTCGATGTTGATCTCATCGAGGCATAGACTGAGCACTCCTTTCTCTGTAGAATTACGCTCGAACGGACTGGAGGCCACTCCCCCAAACCCGTTCGCCGATTGAACACTTGGACACAACCTCCAAATTCGCTCGTATCGCGTTGGAGAACCTCTTCGAGATTTCTCCCGACGCGATTTTTGTCACGGATCGCGATGGGACGATTCATGACGCGAACCCTCGAGCGACGAAACTGTTTGGTTACACTCACGAAGAACTGACCGGCATGAAGGTTGACGATCTGGTGCCGGAGCGCCTGAGAGAGCGCCACCCAAACCATCGTGAGAACTACAATGCTCACCCGCGTGAACGCCAGATGGGTGCGGCAATGGAATTGTTTGGGCTGCGCAAGGACGGGACGGAGTTTCCTGTCGACATCATGCTTAAACCGCTGGAAACGGAAGACGGTCTTGCCGTGCTTGGCTTTGTTCGCGACGCTACCGAGCAGCGGGCTGCCCGGGATGTCATGCGACGCCAGGACCAGCAGATGCGTTCGATTGTTGAAAGCGTGCGCGACTATGCGATCTACCTTCTAGACAGCGAGGGTTATATCGTGACGTGGAGTCCGGGGGGCGAACGCATCAAGGGCTATTCCCCAGACGATATCATTGGCAAGCATTTCTCGCGGTTCTTTACCCGCGAGGATTTGGAGCGAGATCGTCCCGGGGAGTTGATGCGTTTGGCCGCGGCGCGGGGAAGATATGAAGATGAAGGTTGGCGAGTGCGCAAGGACGGATCGCGCTTTTGGGCCGACAGCATTCTAACGGCAATACGCGATTCGTCGGGCACGGTGACCGGATACGCCAAGGTGACGCGAGACTTCACGGATCGCAAGCGTGCGGAAGAGTCAGTGATGTTGCAGTTGACCAGCATGCTGCTGGCCAACATGGATGTGCGCAAGCTTCTTGGAGCGATTTCGGCAAGTCTCCATGAGGTGATCCCTCACGATGCCGCGACGCTGGGCTTGTATGACGCAAGCGCCAATTTATTAGTGGTGCAGTTCCTGGGACCTGAGGGAGGCGAGCATCGTCGCGATGACATACGGCTTCCGATTGAAGGCTCGCCTGCCGGCGAGGCATTTCGCACACGCGAGCCGGTCTTGCAGGACCAGATAAAGAGCTCTCCCTATGCCGAAGCGTCCGTGCGCCATTTCACAGAGCTTGGAATGCAATCAGGCTGCTGGGTCCCTTTGATCCATCGCGGCGAGCCAATAGGAGTATTGGCTGTGGCCAGTCGGCTCGAATCCGCGTTCGCCCAAGGCGACGCCGAAATGTTGACCCAGGTTGCGGGCCAAGTTGCAATTGCCGTAAACAACGCAATGACGATTCGGCAGATTGCCGACCTGCGCGACCGGTTCAAGCTGGAAAAACAGTACCTCGAAGAAGAGATCAACGTAGAGAATCGATTCGAAGACATCGTGGGTGAGAGCAGCGGTCTTCGACAAGTGCTAAGAGATATTGAGACCGTGGCTCCCACCGGCGCGACAGTGTTGATCCAGGGGGAGACGGGGACCGGGAAAGAACTTCTAGCGCGTGCCATTCACAGGCTCAGCCCACGAAATGAACGCACGTTTATCAAACTGAACTGCGCGGCGATTCCGGCGGGACTACTGGAAAGTGAGCTGTTTGGCCACGAAAAGGGGGCGTTCACCGGCGCCA
>JBAWCO010000898.1:0-1934 GCA_049590315.1 Occallatibacter sp.
GCGCCGAGGTTACCAGAAGAGAAGTGGCGACTGGGTTTCTATCCACTCCATAGCGAGAACTATTGACACCCTGGGAGCAGCCTGCGACTTTAAATGTGGGACCGCATCTTATAGTGGTGCGGTGCGCAGTACACTGGATATGGTGTGTAGGCGCCGTGAGGAGGAACATGTCGGGTTTGGGAGTGTTGGAAGTTAGCGATGCAACGTTTGACCAAGAGGTGCTAAAGAGCGCGCAGCCGGTTCTGGTCGATTTCTGGGCAGTCTGGTGCGGTCCCTGCAAGGCAATTGGACCCACCGTGGATGCGGTGGCGGCAGCTTATGCAGGCAGGTTGAAGGTAATCAAGGTTAACGTCGACGAGAATGGCGCTACGCCTTCGCGTTATGGGATTCGCGGGATCCCTGCGCTGCTGTTCTTCAAGGATGGCAAGGTGGCCGACCAAGTGGTTGGTTATGTGCCCCAGGACGTAATTGAAGAGAAGGTCAAGAAGCTGCTGGCGTCAACTCAGGCTGGGGTAGCTTAAGACGTTAGTAAGCAAGGGGGCCCGGCGAACAAGCCGGGCCATTTATTTGCGTGAAGTTAGCTAATCGAGATGCCCGGAGCAAGCTTGAAGTTCGCTGCCGCACCGAGCATTTCGGTCAGTATTCCGCTGGCGATGTCTGCATCGCTGCGGCGGCTATCGGTTCAAGACCAAGTCGTCTGCGGCATTCCTCCAGCATCGCTTCAGTACGTGTCGCGCCAACGCGGCTGACTCCGATGGCACGTACGGCCAACAGGGCATCCAGGTCGCGAATGCCCCCTGCCGCCTTGACTTGAACTCCTGCGGGTGAATGCTTCCGCATCAGTTCGAGATCGGGAAGGGTAGCTCCGCTGGAAGCGTATCCGGTTGAGGTCTTGACCCAATCGACGCCGATTTCGCCGCATATCTGGCAGAGTTGAATTTTGGCGCTGTCATCCAGGTAGGCGTTCTCAAAGATAATCTTGATCTTGGCTTCGCCAGCGTGAACCGTCTCCGTGAGGGCGACAAGCTCTTCACGGATATACCTCCAGTCCCCACTTCTCGCTTTGCTGATGTTGATTACCGCGTCCAGCTCCTGGCCACCGTCCTTGAGCGCCTGGCGGGCCTCTGCAAGCTTGATCGCAGTTGTATGGCCGCCGTGCGGGAACCCTATCGTCGTGCTGGCGTTAACGGTAGACCCGTCAAGCATCTCGGCGCATCTTGGCAGGGCGTAAGGCAGGATGCAGACGCTGGCGACGTTATACCGAAGGGCGAGCGAACAGCCGTCTTCAAGCTCTGAGCAAGTCAGGGAAGGGTTCAAGAGAGAATGATCAATCATTTTGGCGATGGACGGGTAATCGAAGGAACTGGGCATGTTGGTCTCCGAAATAAGCCGAAACCATTCTATTCCCATATTCTTTCCCGAGTGGAGCTGCTCCGGTATGTTTGGGTTAAACTATTTTTATAATGTTTTATTTACATGGATTATTTAAAGTTAACATTGAAAGAAGAGCCTGCCTTTGGGTTGTCTTCCAATCAGTTGTCCGCTTGCTATTCTCGACGCCCACAGAGAATGCGTCTCAATGTTTCTTGGGCATTACTTAAAGTTCGCGCTACTCAAAGTAATATTGTCGGATATTTAGGCATTCCCGACACTTGCAGGACAGAATTCACATTCAGAGGGAAGTCGAGTTCCCATCTGAAGGAGATCCACAGGTTGGATCGGATTTCTGCGCGTATCCCCATCTGGAAGAGCGAAGTAACAGAAAGACTTTGGCTGCTCTGTGTCCTGATTGGTATCAGGTTGCACTCAGGAACTTGGAAGGATTTTCAACGGTCCTGTCGTTTCTAGATACAGGCACTGAAAGTAACCGGATCGCGGTGACATCCACAATGGCGAATCACCCAATTGTGTTCTGGATCACACGTTGGTTGGAT
>JBAWCO010000899.1:0-8465 GCA_049590315.1 Occallatibacter sp.
CTAGTGATCCTTGTGGCTCTTGAGTGCTCTGACAGCTACAAATTCGACTACATCTGTGTCGTAATTCAAAGGTTCAGCCCAGATGAGCCTTCTGAGATTATGACCACAGCGAAAAATCGCGAAGAACGCAAATACTCGTGAGGTGCCCAGCTTTCCCTTCGTCCCGTTCGACGATTTGTTGCGTAGCGAGAGAAACCACGCCATCCGAGATTTTTGCGACCACAACGACTACAAATTGACGCGACCTTCATTCCGGATTGGATTTCGGCGAGGCACAGGCCACCGCTACAAAATCGACTACAGCAGTGTGGAGGTAAAAAGCAGATGCGTGGGAAAAATGGATTATATCGCTTGCAATATCAGTGAGTTACGATGGTCGGGGCGGAGGGATTCGAAGCCTCGTTCCCGAGTGGCCACTATGCCGTTTTCTTTGTTTGATTTAACGGCGAAACACCGCCGCTTCAGGGACTTGCCAGAATTCTCTAGCGTGCCCTTCTTTCCCGATTTTCTCACCAATAGACAAGATTCCGCAAGAATTTGGTATCACTGGTATCACCCCTCCTTCGAGGTCAGCCTCAACGCGAACTGACGCCGTCACCCTATGTTCAATGCCATGAGCTATGCAGTTGTAGAACGGGCCGACAGCTACGCTGTGAGGGCTTTGGAATTTGACCACCGCGCCGGACATCATCCGTTCCAGCTTCGGGTATTCCTGTACTCTATACGCCACTGACGACAGTGATTCGAGGTTCTATGCAGAAGAACGAACTGGGGGCCTGGCCTGCGAGTTTCACAATTGCACCCATTGGCCTGATCCATACGCCTTTTAAGTCCGCCACGGGAACTCCGATTCAGGGGGCTGTGACTTGTGGCGTTCAGGGTGTCGTCGAACTGCTTCCGGAGCTCATCTCTGGGCTGAAAGACTTGGCAGGCATTGAACGGATTTGGCTGATCTACCTGCTAGATCGCGCTTCGCCGATGCAGTTGATCATTCGCCCTTTCATGGATACAGAGGAGCGCGGAGTATTCTCGACGCGATCTCCGGCGCGCTCAAACCCGATTGGCATCTCCGCCGTTCGGCTTCTGAGCGTGGAGGAGAATCGTCTACTGATTGGCGATGTGGATATGTTGGACGGCACGCCACTCTTGGACATAAAGCCATATGTTCCCGCATTTGACAGCTTTGAAGAATCCCGCGCGGGATGGTACGCCAGCTTGTAGCGCCGAAACCGGCGCACCAGCCTCAGTCCTTGGGGGCCATCGAGATCGAAGATCTCCACCCCTCCAGGGAAGGAGAGCACGCGCCGCAACGCCCCGAGCCGCTGCAGTCTTTCGACGACCGCCATCTGAAAAGGTTGAGAGCCGAGCGAGAATGCCACAGTCATCGAAGTGGAGGCACTCGGCATTATGGCAGCTCCTTCCATCTTGACTCGTCGAACTCACGATCACTGACAACTGAGGGTCTGAATCGCGGGATCGCTTCCATACAACTCCGAATGCGGTACATCCTGTCATTGCGAAAAGAGAAAGAGGGTTCGACTAACTGTGAGCCTGGGAGGGTAGACCTCCAGGGCATTCGAGAACCGGACGCACGAACCATGAAACATGAAACATGCGAACAGTCCGTACGCTCCTATATTCAAGAACTGGAAAAGTTCCGAGTTATTCCCGATCGATGATTAATTCTGCATGAAAGCCGCACTATCGCCGAAATCGGGCTCCTGCGTAGCCTAGGCGCGGAGTGATTTGCCTTTGTATTTCTGAGCCAGTTGAAATGTTAGTCTTCGACCAAATCCGAGGAGGACATGGATGCGGAAGAAGCGGTGCCGTGATCCACACGATCGATTTGGACAATGCCATCCGCCAACATAACGTAGATCGGAGGTTAGTTTTGCGGGGTAAGCCCACGCTGCTGTCAACCCGGGCTTCCCCTCGTTTAAAAAAATATTCAAAAGGACCGAATAGAAACTACGCTTGTCGGTTATTAATTACAGCTCGTCAGTTCGAATCTGAGATGACCAGTCGTTATCGTGACTCGCGGGCACTACATGAGGCAGCGTCTGCCCATGAACCGGAGGCTGGCATGCGAGGCAGTTTAGCGCTCCTTCTGTCCAAAGTATTGGCCAACGTGAAGAGTCCTTATCGTCATTTGCCTCCGAAGGCGGAGCGTAACAGGCCCTGTCCACCGATCGGGCTTCGATGGTGATGTCTATAGCAGACCCTATATCAGCCAAGTCCTCGCGCCGCCGTTTCAGGATTGCGTTATGCGCTTTCGCTCTCGGCCTGGGTTTGATTCCTTTCTCCTCCAAAGCAAACGGCAGGCTGGAGACGGTATTCCATATCAACGGAGGAGAGGCGGAGGCCGTCGATCGCGAACTCGCGCAGCGCTTCCAGTCGCCGTACGCGAACCGTTTAATAGTTGCAATCAAGGGGTTACCCGATCCGGACTCAGTTGAAGGAAGCAATGCACTCGGCTTGATCGTGGACCGCTTGCGCGCTCAGCCGAGAGTCTCTGGTGTGCTTTCTGGACTCGATTCGCCAGATCCACTGTTCCGGGGGAAGGGTGGCGGGACACTGGTAATCGTTGGTCTTGCCCCAGGGTCTGGCACCGAAGAATCGCTGATCTCTCCATTGAGATTGCAGGTCGCTGATCTGCAGAGTCGACTTAAACCACAGTTTCCTGAGATCAACATACAACTGACAGGTGAAACACCGCTGAACTTCGATTTCCGCAAAGTCAGTGCAGAGGATGTCAACCTCGCAGAGGCTCGGGTGCTTCCAGTTACGCTTATCTTGCTTCTCATCGCATTCGGGAGCGTAGTAGCTGCCATGCTGCCGCTGAGTGCGGGTTTTCTGGCGATCTCCATGACCATGGGGGCAGCCGCCTTGCTCGCCAGCCACCTGCACCTTTCTATTCTGGTGGGGAATATGGCGACGATGCTGGGCCTTGGGCTGGGCATCGACTACGCGCTGCTCATGGTGAGCAGATTTCGCGAGGCATTGGCCAATGGGAACGATGCGAACACCTCTGCCGATATCGCGGCTCGCCAGGCAGGCAGAACACTGATCACCTCAGCAGCAACAGTGGCGATCGGATTTGCGGCGCTGCTGACGGTGCCGATCAGCGAACTAAGCTCGATCGGAGTGGCCGGCCTGCTCGTGGTTTCGATGAGTGTGCTGATCTGTACGTGCATTCTGCCCTGGGTCCTAGGACTGTTGGGCGTTCGCGTTAACTCCTGGCGCCTCCATTTTCCTGGGCGTTGGCAGACCAGTCGCGACGGCATATTGTTAGTCGGCCCCAAGGCGCGTTGGCGTCGCTGGGGGTACGCTGTGACTGGCAGGCCATGGACTGCGTTGCTGGTTGCCGGCCTGCCTTTGTTGGTGCTTGCGTTTCAGGCCAGCAGAATATCGCCTGGCCTGCCACCCGGCAACTGGCTGCCCGCCGGCGCGGAGTCGGTGCAGGGGCTCCGCACATTGGAAGGGATGGGACGATCCGGCATTGTCCAGTCGCTCCGGGTAGTTCTAGAGCTGCCAAAGACCGCGTCTCCGAGCACGTCGACCGGATGGATGGCCCTAAGCCGTTTCACGGATTACGTGGCGAAGGATTCAAGGTGTTCTGAAGCGATCTCCCTTGCGACATTGTCAGGAGACGCACCGGACCCAGAAGATTTGAATCTCCTGCCAGATGAAACTCGCAGAAGTTTTCTTCGCGATGATGGCTTGGCGACACTAATCGAAGTGCTGCCGATTGCGACGCTCACCCCGGCAGATCAGGCTCGCTGGTTGCGCGAATTACGTTCTTCCGACGTCCAGAAGATCACCGGAATCGCCGGTGCAAAGATCCGGATCGGAGGGATTGCGGCGATCAATGCCGACTATGATGCAGTGGTGAGGAAGCGACTCCCCGGAGTGATCGCAGGGGTAGTGTTGGGGAGCTTTGCTGCGGTTGCTTTGGGAT
This sequence comes from Occallatibacter sp., assembly GCA_049590315.1. GTDB lineage: Bacteria > Acidobacteriota > Terriglobia > Terriglobales > Acidobacteriaceae > Telmatobacter. Next base: position 3,959 of record JBAWCO010000899.1, read on the forward strand.
TGCGTTCGCTCTTTGCCGCAGTTAAAGCGATTCTTCTGAACCTCCTTTCGGTGGCAAGTTCCTTCGGGGCGTTGGTACTGGTGTTTCAGGATGGATACGGAAGCGGGCTGCTGGGATTGACAGGCGGCACGCGAAGTGTGTTCCCGATTATTCCGATCCTCTCCTTTGCGATTGTCTTCGGCCTCAGTATGGACTACGAGGTCTTTCTAGTCTCCCGCGTTCTCGAGGAACGCCGCAAGGGGCTGCCGGAAGGGGCCGCCGTGATTGAGGGAATGACAAGCACGGCTGGGCTAATTACCAGCGCCGCATCGATTATGATCGCGGTCTTCGCGGCATTCATGCTGGGAAATTTCCTGGTTATCAAGATGCTTGGATTCACGTTGGCTGTTGCTGTGCTCATTGATGCAACAGTGGTGCGCATGATCATTGGCCCCGCTCTCCTGCAGATTGCAGGAGACTGGAACTGGTGGCCCCTGGGTCTGCATGGATCCAAGCTCACAACCGCATCGGATGTTCCCCGATAGCCCCAAACGCAAGGAATCCTCAGCGGGAAGCGGGAGGTCCGCACTCGGCAGGGGAAGTCGCGCTGCCGTTCTTCCATCTCGGAGTCGCGCGTGGGCGGCGGATCTGGAATCCAGAGGTTAAGCTGAGATTCTCTTCCACTCCGCCGATCAAACTCGCCTACCCATGCTTGGATGGATTCCGCGTTCAACTGCCGTGCGCCGCACGTCCCCATTCCGCCTACGTCGGCTATTGCCGCTGATAAGGCAGTTGGACAAGTGCTGGACATTGGAGCGAGTAGATCGGCAGACGAATTCCAAGACGAGAAGTGAAGCATCTGCTCGTTCGATTAGGCTGGACCTGGTGTCCGTTGGGAATGATCCTCACTCAAGCTGGCTATGCATTCTTCGCGTATTTGCCAAAGTTCATCAAGGTTGTATTCTCCGGTTTTTCTCCTGCTCATCCACGATGACATGAATCGTTTGTGAAGGTCGATCTTGTAGATGCCGATTTGCCTAGGCTCGATGTCTTCCTCATGAAGAAACGAATATGACGTTTCTGGACGGGATTGATCGGAAATTCTTGTTAAATCGACGCGCTTCTGACCGATTCGCAGGTAACAATGTGCTTCCGGAAGCGCTTCGAGCCCATACTTCTCCAGAACGATACCAACTCCAGGCGTATTTCTTCCCGTCATTTCATAAACCCCGACGGCTAGTGCAACGTTGAGCTCTTGTTCGATCGCTAGCTGCCGAATGAGTGCGTGCTTGGTGCTGCAAGTGCCATAGCCCTCGTTTAACACGACCAAGCGACCTGACGGATCAGAGTTCCTCCCGTATGGAATAGAACACACCCATCGACCGGCGGAACGAAAGTCAACCAGCCCCGCCTGAACAAAAGCTGCGCTTACAGGGCCATCTCGTTTGAGCATTGCCGGCTGGAGGCCGTCCCACGAGTACATTCTCATACTGTCCTCCGAACCACATTCATCTCGAAGCGTGCAATTCGCATGCAACGGACCAGGTTCACATTTGCGAAGCGACCGAAGAAGACAATGTGGCATCGCTTGCGTGTGTTGGGCCATTACTCCCGTCGAGGCAGCTCCTCCGACGTCATGCCTGTGATGATGACTCGGATTCGAGCTATTTAGACACACATCTCTCTTTCGCCTTTTCAACTTCGCAATCTAGTTGACACGAACTGCCGATGGGGAGATCATCTGGTCGAGTCCTATGGCATCTGCCATGGCATCGATCATTCGTCGAAAGCGGGACGGCAATTCTTCGGCTCTCGTGCAGTACATGACGCGTATATCATCGTCATATTCAGCGGAAGGGACCGGATCGACACCAGACACTGGTTTCAGGCCCAGGCGAGACAGCATTAGATACTGCTGGTCCCGGCTTCCTGCGGAGAAGATCGCGACTCCATTTGCATCCCCTGACTGATTCGCGATCGCGAATGCGAGTGCGCCGGCTCCGGCCGCCAGTTGCACGGCAATACCGGGGGCGAGGCTCTCCGATAGGCGGAGTGCAGGGTCGACCACCCACCGTCCAATTTCAATCGCATTATCACGATGCCTCCCCATCCCGCGCAGCATTTGTGAAAACTGTTCCGCACCAAGCAGCATTTCCGTCAGACATGGTGGGCCTCCCGCAGCAAGGGGGTAAGCGCGCACACAACCGACAAGACTATCACCCGCATACGCCAGTAGATGCCACGCATGCAGATCAATTGGGTCAGAGTCTGCATAGTGTCCTTCACTCGTCATGAAATGAGGCCTTCTACCATGGTCAAAGAAAGCGGCACCGCGCAACGATCTTACCTCCTCGACCCATTCCGGCCATGACTCTGATGCGCCTTTGATCGAACCCTGGACAGGACTGTGCAATTGCCAGGATAAGAACGATGAGGGTTTCTCCAGCCGGAGCCTGGATGGACGGCAGTGGCGTTCAGCGAGCTCAACGCAATCGGTGAGGAATTGCGCGTATGCATCCAGAGCAGCTCCACCGGCTGCGATCAGGGATGGGAGGCTCTCGGGGAACAGATCGATCAGGTTTGACAATTGTTGTTCGTTAAATTTTGTATGGCCAATGTCCAAATCGATGTGCTCGGTCACAAAACTGAGACTGGAAACAATCTCAGGTCCGAATATTTCCACGCACCGTGCCACAAACAAGCCCCCATAGCGCAAGGGGAGCTGTTCGATCTCGAACTCAATCGCAATCTGCGCAAAAGGTTTGTCACTGGCGATATTCTCCTCGTGAACCAGGCAATAGCGACTTGCTCCAGAGCTCGGGCTCATACGCAGAAGCTCATCGACGTCTACTGGAGGCATATGACGCGAGTTCCAGTGTTCGGCCAGTGATCGAAGATCGGCAATCATCATCAGGTGATGACCGGCCTCGGCCTTGGCATGTCGATTCAACGCTGCCGCAAGATCTGAGAACCCCAGGTCTGCGCAGCGGGATGCTGCACGCCGAATCCAACTCTCCACCGGTTCTGTCATCTGTGCGCCGATGGCGCAGAAATGGAGCAGAAAGGCCTCAAGAAAGCGCGGATCGTCGTTTGAGCGAATAGCATTGAGTCCATGGCTCGACTCAAACCTTTTCCTCGCTGGATCCAGAAGTTGGTTATACCTTTCTAAAGAAGCCGGTTCATTCATATCGAGTCTCCTCTGCGTGTAGGATCGTTTTCGATCTTCATTTGCTTCGCTCAGCATTACCGCCGGGTCAGTTGCTTGGCGGAATCGCAGAGGGAATTGGCCAACGCGGCGTTTCGATGCTGGCCTTGTCCGCCTCGTACGCCATCTGAAATAGCACGCGAGTGAACTCTGGCGAGTGGCCAATGAACAAGCCACTCTTAGCGAGACGATCGATTGCCCTCGCCGCCATGCTGCAATCAGAACCAGACGAGCGGGCTACGGGCTCATTAGGACTTACCCGTTCAATGGAGAATGGAAAACGTATGCTGCGAAGACGTTTCTCCCTTACGGGAAGGCCTGGATTCAAACGGCCCAAGTTGTTTGTCGACTCCACTGAGTCATCGATTGAAAATCGTGCCCCGAGAACAAACCTACGCGTCAGATCGAGCGAAGCGTGATAGTGCGCAATCTCACTACACCCAATCCCGAGCGTGACCGCGAGTATCTTTGCGCGACGAATCCTCTGGCTCAAACCTGCGTAGAGCTCCCACATCAGATTTTCGAGATATCCAAAATGGAGGAGCGCGGTCTTTGCGATCATGCGAATCTCAGATGGTTCCTCGAAGTCCATGTCCGTCGACGGAATAGACTGAAGATCGATGATGCAAGCTGTCTCGGACGACCAACATGAATCCTTCGCCCAGCCTTCCTCAGAATGTGAGACGGTCCACCCGAGTTCCAAATTGAGATGCTGCAGGTTCGTGAGTTGACCGACGTTCAGAGCGCCTGCGGCACGACTGCCGCGCAGAGTGCGGTATCGATCGAGATCTACGGGATCGACGCCTTCTGACTCCAGGTACAAATTGAGATAGGTAGTATGGCTGATTTCATCGAGTGCACAGCTGGTAATGAAATGCGACAGGTTGCTTTGGAGAGATTGAAGCGCAAGCCGATACGGATCCTGTGGGTCTTGTTTCACGCCTCCAAGTTCGTCGTATTGCTGCCACACATCGGATTCGATCAATTCCAGAGCGCTAAGGAAACGCAGGATTGCAACATCACTGTTGGTCAACGCACCGGAATCGTAATCCAACGTTTTTCCGTAGCGGGTGCCGCGGATGCGAGCCAGCATATTGCTTGCGATTGTCACGCTTGATCGAGTCACGAGATCTGCGACGGCGATAGACCGCTGTGTCGCAGGTTCTCCTAAAGTCTTTCTTTCGAATATGTGTCCAATATTTCTCGCCTGTTCCAAATGCCATGCCCTCCCTTAATTTGAAAACTGGAATGCGAAGCGTTTATTCCATTGCCCTTTTCTGGAATGCGACGAAAGAACACCCTAGTGGGGAATAAAGGTAGGGC
>JBAWCO010000900.1:0-19544 GCA_049590315.1 Occallatibacter sp.
GCGCGTGTATCATCCTTTTCCTCTGCGCCGCATGGGCGTCATTACCTGAGGTAGGAGCCGGATGCGGGAAATCCGCTTGTCCGGATCTGTGGAGGGGGTTATGAGAAATCATGATCCCTACTCCGACCACAAAAAGAGTTCTCTTGAGCCCGATTTAACGTGCGCCTGGAACTATTGAAATTAAGCCCGAGGTCGGGCGGAAACAATTAAACGAAAGTATGGACCTATACCTTCGTATCAACTGCGTGGGAGAGAGGCCAGGGCATGCCGCATCGTCATGTGTAAAAGCAAAGCAGAGGAACCGTTAGGGGCCGCTTCGATTTAAGGCGCGTCCTCGGTCTGTTTCTAACGCAAGTGCTAAGTACGTTCGGACCTTTTCTCCCGTCCATGCGTCAGGTTGCTCGCCATCTCGCTTCGCCGCAGTCTATCAATAAGGGGACGGGGTACTGCGGCTGGGCGGGCTCCCATCCCGGGCCGCCCCGTCCTGATACACTTTTGATTGAAGTGTTCAGAGCGAGTTTCACCAACCGGCTGCATGGAAAAGCCTGGCGCCGAGAGCCGGTCATGCGGGTGGGGTCTACCTCCTGCATGCCAGCCTTGGGGTAGGTTGACGGGCCGGTATAGAGGATTTTCGGAAAGCATCGTGGTATTCGAAACGGTAGCAGCGCACCCGTTCCGGACTACAGGATTTCTGAAGATGCTATAACCCATTTTTACGGATTCGGAGAGACCGTTCCGCGGTTCGATTAGGCGGGGCGGGGAGGATTCATGCGGCGGTTTTTGACGCTTGTTTGCTTGTTGTGCCTGGCCGTTCCTGCCGGGATTTCAATCTCCGGTTGCACCCGCAACCCGGCTGCGAAGTATTGCCCTGCCACATCGGGATACGGCTTACAAATCACCCAGGTAGCTTCCATCACCATGACTCCGGAGACTGGCGGCATCTCTCTTGCTTACGGCCAAACGCAGCAGGCAGCCGCACCGTCGGCCAAGACCTGCGTTGGCACGCCCGCAAGCGTCGGCGCATATAACTACGGCACCACCAACAACCAGTTAGTGGATATCTCGCCCTCTGGCAATATGTGCGCCGGTACCTGGAACCGGAACACCGGTGGCGGCATCGCCAACTACACCATATGCAGTGCGCCGAATCCGGCGCCTTCCAACGGAGGCCTGCCATACGGCAGCGCGTTCATCAGTGCTTCCGCCGAAGGTGTCAGCTCCAATCCGGTGCAGGTTTTTGTGCATGCTCAGGTCACGTCGGTCACTCTCGTTGGTCCGCAATCGTGCGTCTCGCAGGCTGCACCCCCCGTTCAGCTTGACGCAGAGGCGTGCTACAGCAGCAATGGCAAGCAGTACGAGCTTTGCGCGCCATCCACCGTCACTAACTATTCGTGCCCCGGCAAGTTGGCTTCCGGCGTCACGTCGGTCCCCAACTGCTCGGCCGCCATTGGTACACTCAGCTACCAGGTAGGCACCGGCACCGTCGCCTCCATCAACAGTCTGACCAATCAGATCACCGCGGAGTTGCCTGGCACCACGGTCATCACCGCTTCCATCGCCGGTTCTGGTTCGTCGGCTGGCTATTTCACCACCTGCCCACCGCAATCCATCAATGTCACCCTGGCGAATGGAGCCACCTCCGGCACCGTGACTAAAGGTGTCACGCAGAATTTGACCACCACTGTCCTGGATACCAACAACAACCCCATTACCGGTCTTTCGCTGGAATACCAGTCCACTGACCCCATCGACATCACGGCCGGTGCCTCCGGCGCCATCACCACCAACTTTCCAGGTGTGGCTTCCATCACTGCCATCTGCCAGCCGTCCGTTTGCAATCCGGCTCCCATCAATGAAATCGGTCTGTTGGGCACTGGCCTTCCCATTTCTTCAAATCCAGTGGTAGTCACCACCCCTGGCACCGCCAGCGACTTCCTCTGGTTTGGTGCGCCCGGCCAATCGCAGTACTTCTCTGCCGTCGAACTGCTCACCGGAACGCCTGCCTCTACGATTCGTCTTCCCTACGTGCCCAATTCAATGGTCATGGACATGCTCGGCACAAGTTTGTACTTCGGCTCTACCCATGAGCTGATGTACTACTCCACCTTTTCCAACTCGATTACCAGGCAGGACACCAATGTGCCCGGCGTAGTCCTGGCCGTCTCGCCCAACAATCAGGATCTGCTCATCAATGACCAGGTGCGGCAGCTTTTCTATATCTACAACGTGAGCGGCGGCGGCTCTTCGACATTCGGCGGCATGGGCACTGCGGCTGCCTGGACGCTCGATTCACAAACGCTCTATGTAACGGACAGCGCTTCGGCTGGCCCAGGGCACACTGACACGCTCTACGTCTACAACAACAACACAGGTTGGACCACCAGCCCCTTGGCCCCTTCGGGCCCAGGTACTACAAATCCAGGCACCACGAATGTGGCTATTACTGTCCCAGGTGTCGGTGCATATCTCAGCGGAAATCCCACGGTCGCCCACACCTGGTGCCCATCCGGCAACGTTGGCAATTACGCAAGCATGCAGTTCTACCCGCTGGGTGACTCGGTGAACACGCAGACCAACGTTTTGGCGGCCACCACAGATGGCAAGCACATTCTGGGCGCGGCAGTCTTCGGCGGCGGTGCAACCCTCTCCGACATCGCAATCACAGTCCCGTCCAACACACCCGTCGGCGGTTCGCCTTCTCCGGCTCCGTGCTCCGTTTCTGCCTCGGGAGTCCTCTCGCCGCTCACTATCTCGCATACCGTGAATCAACTCCCGCTCTCGCAGATCAACGCAACGGCTGTCAATCAGGTGGTAACCGCACCGTCGAGCAATCTGGCCTTCGTCACCTACAACGGCGCCACTCCTAAAGCGCCGCTGCCCTATTACATGCCCGGATCCGGCGCCGTCAACTACTTCACCCTCAACGGAGCCTCGGCTATCACTGCTCCCCTCGCTGGGGTGTTCAGCCCAGATGGAACGTACTTCTTCGTTTCGACTGCGGGCGATAATCTGGTCCACTTCATCAGCATCCCGACGACAATCGGCGCTTCTACCCCGCTTACCGACTCGCAGCAGATCGCTCCTGGCCTCCCGGCCTGCACGCCGGGCGCCGATCCCGATTGCGTCCTTACCAATGCCACAGTGCCTGCCTCAGGCATCGTGCCCGCTACTGTGGTCGTCGTTAAGCCGCGCTCCACCACGTAGCGCTCAGTCCATCAACGCGCAATCAGAAAAGGCCGGCTTCGCGCCGGCCTTTTCTGATTGCCCCTACCACAAAATACTGTGCCCATCGGTTCGACACTCTTGTAAAAAAGCTGCGAATCGACGAACAAATAGATCGAGCTTGGTGCGGGTCGGTTTGCCTTTGCACTCTATCCGCCCTCCTCTTCTCAGCACGATAGAATCAAACCATGATCAAGGGGATCTCCTTTCTTCGTCCCGCTGGCAGTGAAGCGGCCTATAACCGGCTGGCGAGTTTCTTTTCTGCTTTGGGATTTGTCACTGGCGCGGGATGGAAAGAAGACAACAGTCGAGGCGCTTCGTTTCTGGCGCCCCTTGGCAACTTCGAAATTGTTCATGGTCAATTCCCCACCACAGCCGATATCCTGGTTGAAGTGACCGCTCTCGATGCGGTGCACCAAGCTGCTGCTGCGTGGTTTCGCGGTGAGGGCGTCGATCCCGCCCAACGTCTCTCTCCCATCACGGAAACTCAGTGGAAATCGAGCATCTTCACCGTCGAGCCCGAACCGGGCTTCTCTTTTTCATTCTGGGCGTGGTCCGATCCGCTCCGCGGCAAGCCCATTGCCGTAGAAGGCGATCTCTCCGCTGCTGGAATGCATTTTGCTATCGTCGTAGCGCGCTGGAATGCCGTCATTACCGAGCGCCTGCTTGACGGCGCGCTTGACGCCTTGCTGCGCAGCGGCGCAAAGCGGTCTGAAATCGAGGTGGTCCGCGTGCCCGGCGCATGGGAGATTCCAGCCGCGGCCCGCACCCTCGCCAACCGCGGCAACCTCGATGCCATCGTCACTCTAGGCTGTCTCCTCCGTGGCGAAACGGCTCACTATGAAGCCATCTACAACGAAGTAGCGCGGGGCATCGGTCAGTCGCAGCAGGAGACCGGCATTCCGCACGGCTTCGGCGTTCTCACCTGTGAAACTCTTGAGCAGGCCCTCAATCGCGCTGGTATCAAAGCGGGAAACAAGGGATTCGAATCCGCGATTGCAGCCATTGAGATGGTTAGCCTGCGACGCAAATTGCTTCAGACCGATCATGTTGAAGGCGGCCCGTCTTGACCGCCGGAACGCGCCGCAAGTCGCGCGAGTTGGCGATGCAAATGCTCTTCCAGGCCGACATCGGCAAGCAGACCCCTGATCAGGTCCGCGCTACTTTCTGGAAAGCCGGCGACGAAGTTGAACCCGAAGTTCGCGGTTTCGCAGAAGACCTCTTCCGTGCGGCGATCGCTCACCAGGAACAGATCGACGAATTGCTCGTTGCCAACTCAAAGCACTGGCGTCTTGAGCGCATGCCGGCAGTCGATCGCAACCTTCTTCGCATGGCCGTCGGCGAGATGCTCGCCTTCAAGGGTACGCCTTTTCCCATCGTCATTAATGAAGCTCTCGAAATCGGCCGTCGTTACTCCGCTCCGGAGTCGATCAACTTCCTCAATGGCATGTTGGACGCGATCGCCCGTGGCCTCATACCCAAATGAGGACACTGACCCTCTGGCAACATTCCCGCGCTCGAAATCTGCCGTGTCCTACTTATCGCCCCGCCAGAACAGTCGTGTTGCCTCCCAGCCGTGTAGCCATCGTGGGTTGCCTTAGCGCGTCTTCAATCGCTGCCGGAAGCTTTCGATCTGGAAACCGGTGCCGGTAAAACTCAAGCGCAGCGAAGAACTCCGGTCCAGTTGGACTGTTCTCCTGCGTCTCGGGTGTGTAGGCCTTCACAATCGACGGATCCGCCACCGCCTCGCCTAGAAAATCAATCGCGTCTGCGATCGTCTTTCCCGAAGGCGACTTGTAGCTTGAGAGTGGAATGTGCTGTCTCTCGGCAAACTCGGCAATCGGAATCAGCGGCTCCACGGCAAACGACTGGTAATGAATCGCCAGCTCGTGCCGTGCCATCTCCAGAGGCAGAGCACCTCGCTTGTCAATTTCATTGATCCCGTCGAAGTAAGCCTGCATGCCGAATCCGAACAGCTCTTCATCGTTCGAAATCACTCCAGTCGCAATCGCCGTCAACCCCCTCCAGTAGTGATGATTGTTCCGTTCCTGCGCCGCCTTCGGAGATGCCAGCATGTGATGTGCCACCTTGTTCATCCAAGCCATGTCGCGCGTGGTGACCGCGGAGTCCAGAGCCTCGTCGTTCAGCAAGACGGATTCCGAAATTGCAATCGTGCTTAGGGTCCACTCCACTTGGTACCACGACTGCGGGTTCTCTTTCGCATCGTAGTCCAGCAGCGCCTTGGCCTGCGCCCATTCGTCAATCTGCGCCTGTGCGCACGCCGCTTCAGTGTGGTCCCCCGTGGCGAGAAACTGGTTCATCCCTTCTGTCACTCGCTTTGCAAACTGGGAGTAAACCCGGGTCGCCTCGAACTCCGCGGGGTTGGTAGCCCCGTGCGATCCATTCAGATAGTGTCGCGGAATCTCCATCGGTCCTTGAGGAGCATCCACCGGCGCAAGCTTGCTGCACTTCTCGAGTTGTGCCAGCGCGGTCGCCACCCGCGCACTCTTCGTGTGCTGCAGTTCGAAGCGCCGCGCAGCCACGTCGATCAACGAGGCGCGGGTATCGATCTTCATCTTCGTTGTTCCGCCAGAAACGCCTGCGGGGCCAGCCGCCAAAATCAGAAGGCACAGAACCTGCATTGTCCAACGCATCAAACTCTCCTCGATTCAAACAACCCTCGTGTGCATTCGGTCTCGCTTTTGATACCAGGGATCCAGTGCCTGAATTCGCCCTAGAAGCAAGCTTCGCCAAGCTTCTCCAGCTTCCCATCGATTCGCTCCCGCCCATCCTGTCGCAACACCAAGCCCGATGTTAGAACCAACCTGCCCGCGCGGCTCAGCAGTGGATCGATCGCGAATCCCGCTCCAACCGCGGCCCCATCCGCCGTCTGCGCGCAATACGAATCTCCGTTAGTGGGCTCACCGTTCCTGTACCACCTCCGGCACGCGATAGCGTCTGCATCCAGGCCACACCGGTACCACAAATAAAGCGGCTGAAACTCACCTCGGCCCGGCCCCGCAATCGCAATTGCGTCAGCCGGTACCTTGCCTCCTGGTCTTGTATGTGCCGCCAGCGCAAGGATTGGCTTGTGCACCTCACGAACACATCCGTTGTCCTTGAAATCCTCAAACAGAGATCCAAGCTGGATCTTTACCGCCGCTCGATCCGCCGGCCTGATCCAAACTTTCCGCCCCTTAAACCGGATCGGAACCTGCTTGCCGACAAGATCTTCCAGGCTGGTGAACTTGCCTTCGTGAAAATAGCTCCGTCCGTCCCCAACCATGTACTCGTCGCCTGCGCGGAAGCAGAAAGCGCGGGCGGGAATCGTGGTCGCGGAGCAGCCGTCCCGGCACGGAATGTAGGCCTCCGTCTCCACCAGCGTTACGGTCGCAATGCCTTTAGGCGTCCGTGCCGATGAGCACGCCGCAAAGCCCATCGCAACCAGCACCGCAGTAAAAATCCGCAAGATGAATCCCGATGCTTTCAATCGATTTGGCTCGCAGCTTTGGCGAAGCTGACGAAAAAGGGAAGCAGTTGCCATGCGAATAAAGGTACAACCCGCCTGTTCCATCCACAAAAATCGGCCCAGCTTCTCAAAAACCGCCAAAGCCCCGCGTTCATGGTCCTGTTATCCTTGAACGGTGATCCAAAGCTCCAAAGCCCGAGGAATTCTGTGTCTTGCCCTGCTTCTACCCGTAGCTATCGTTGCCTGCCACAAGGAAGAGCAGGCCGTCGCCAATGTGGCACAGGGAGCAGTCAACGCAGAGCACAAAGCCCAGGCCGCGGCCACTGAAACTGACAACCAGCGGGCCGCGCTCGCCGCCATTCCGCTCCCTACAAAGAGCCTCTACATCGACGTACACGAGCCCGGCGCGTGGCTCAATCCATTCCTTTCTGTCGACGCCGATACCTTCACTCTCCGCATCACCATGGCTGATGCCAACCCCAGCACCCTCGGCAAAGGGACCCTTCTGCGTCCCGAAGCAGCTCGCCGCCAGGAACTCCAGTTGCGCCCCGCCGACCTGCCCGCGGCCCTCATCGCCTTGCCGCAAGGAGCCTGGCGCTATGGCCGGGTCATCGCCGTGGCCGAGTCACCACTGGCCAACCGAAAAGACCGCCCCAAACTCCGCCGCAATGTCGAAGCTGTCATTCAGCGCCTGAACGACCTCGGTGTCGTCGTCGAAGAGTGGCCAGCTCGCTGATCCTTGGCGATCCATTTCCCCAATTTGCCATCTCCCAAGGCCGCCTGCCGTTCCGTCATATGGGATTCCTATGCGCCTTGTGATTAGGCTCACTATCCGATGTATCTTATTTCCGCTACGATTCCCCCGTGAATCCCGAATCCGTTTCCGCCCTCCTCAATCAACCGCCGCTTGACCATGAGGCCTTTTCCGCCCACAGCGAGCTCGAATCACTTTTAAAGAGCACCCTGCGTGGCGACGTCCGCTTCGACCTCGGTTCCCGTGCGCTCTACGCCGCGGATTCCTCGAACTACCGCCAGCTTCCGGTGGGCGTCATCATGCCTCGTGATGCTGCTGACGTCGAGGCAGCTCTCGCCGCCTGCCGCAAGACCGGAGCCGCGGTCCTGCCGCGCGGCGCTGGCACCAGTCTCGCCGGCCAGTGCGCCAATGTCGCCGTCGTCTTCGATTATGCCCGCTACATGAACAGCCTGGTCTCCATCGATCCCGACAAGAAACTAGCCGTCGTCCAACCTGGCATCGTGCTCGATCGCCTCCGCGAAGCCGCAGAGCAGCACCACCTCACGTACGCTCCAGATCCTGCAACCCACTCCCGTTGCACTCTCGGCGGCATGATCGGCAATAACAGTTGCGGCGTCCACGGCCTGCTTGGCGGCAAGGTCGTAGACAACGTTGAAACCATGGACATCGTCCTTTACAACGGCACCCGCATGACGGTTGGCCGCACCACTCCAGAGCAGATCGAGTCCATCATCCGCGCCGGAGGCCGCCCCGGTCAGCTTTACTCCGCTCTCGTCAGCCTCCGTGACCGCTACGCCGCCCTGATCAAGGAGAAATTCCCGAGTATCCCGCGTCGCGTCTCCGGTTACAACCTCGACGAACTCCTTCCCGAAAACGGCTTCAATCTAGCGCGCGCCCTGGTCGGCTCTGAAGGCACCTGTGCCACCGTGACCAGCGCAACGCTTAACCTCACTTCCAGCCCTCCCTATCGTGTCCTCACTGTCCTCGCATTCGACGACCCATTTCTCGCCGCCGACGTCGTTCCTCGCGTGCTCGAATTTGGCCCTATCGGCCTCGAAGGCTTTGACGGCCTCCTCGTCGACTTCATGCTCAAGAAGAATCTCGCTGTCAACGACGTCAAGCTCCTCCCGCGTGGTGGTGGGTTCCTTCTGGTAGAAATGGGCGCGTGGGAGCCGGCTGAAGCTCAATCCAAGTCCGAGGCCCTCGCCGCTGCCGCGAAATCCTGGGCTGAAAGGCCCATAGCCCGTATCTACAACCATGAAGACGCCGAAAAAATCTGGCGCGTCCGCGATTCGGCTCTCGGTGCCACAGTCTTCGTCCCCGGCGAGCCCGAACGCTGGGAGGGTTGGGACGACGCTGGCGTTCCCCCAGTCCATCTCGGAACCTATCTGCGCAAGCTGACTGCCCTCATGGCTGAGTACGGTTATCGCAGCCCGCTCTACGGTCACTATGGCCAGGGATGCGTTCACCTGCGCATCAATTTTGACTTCCGCTCCATCGAGGGTTTGCAGCATTTCCGCGAGTTCATTGACCGCGCTGCTGATCTCGTTGTCTCGGTCGGCGGTTCGCTCTCTGGCGAACACGGCGATGGCCAGGCCCGCGCCGTGCTCCTTCCCAAAATGTTCGGTCCCGAGCTTGTTCAGGCCTTCCGGGAGTTCAAGGGAATCTGGGACCCCGATAACCGCATGAACCCCGGCAAGCTCTCTGACGCCGTGCGCCTCTACGATCCGGTCGAAAACCTTCGCCACGGTTTGCCGATTGTCGGCCAGGAATCCGCCCATTCACACTCGAAGCCAGAAACTCATTTTGCCTTCAACGCCGATCAAGGTTCCTTCGAGCGCGCCACGGAGCGCTGTGTTGGTGTTGGTGCATGTCTCAAGAAGGATGGCGGCGTCATGTGTCCCAGCTACCGCGCCACCGGGGAGGAGCAGCACTCCACCCGCGGCCGTGCCCGTCTCCTTTGGGAGATGCTCGCGGGTGCGCTTCAGAAAGAAGGCTTCCAGAGTGAAGCGGTCCACGAAGCTCTCGACCTCTGCCTCAGTTGCAAAGCCTGCAAAACCGAGTGCCCCGTCGCCGTGGACATGACCCAGTACAAGTCCGAGTTCCTTGCCCAGCGCTACAAGGGCCGTCTCCACCCGCTACACCACTACATTTTTGGCTTTGCCGATCTTTCGGCCCGCCTCGGCTCCATCACTCCGGCAATCACCAATGCGCTCCTCACCGGCTCGCTGACCAGCCCGCTCATTAAGCACATCGTGGGCGTAGCCCAGGAGCGGCAACTGCCTCGTCTCGCCGCCAAACCCTACCGCCAGTCACGCCCCAAATCCGACGAAACCTCCAACGTCCCCCGTTCAGTCAAGCCGGGTGCCGAGGATTCTCAATCCGGACAGGTGGTAGTGTTGTGGGCTGATACCTGGAACAACTACTACCATCCTCAAACGCTCGTCGCTGCTGAATCGGTCCTCACTCAAGCCGGCTTCCGCGTCCAAACCACCAAGGGGCACATCTGCTGTGGCCGTGCTCTTTACGACTTCGGCCTGCTTTCGAACGCCCGTGACTACCTCGCCAAGGTTCTCACCCGCGTGGCTCCTGAGATTGAAGCTGGCCTCCCTTTCATCTTTCTCGAACCAAGCTGCGCCAGCGTCTTCAGGAACGAGGCCCTGGACTTCTTTACCGACGGCCCTCTCGCCGCTCTTGCAAAGAAAATGAGCAGCCAGGTCTGGCTACTTGCCGACTGGCTCGCCGCCAAATCTCCTGATTGGGTCACCGGTCGTCTTCAGGGCGCGCAGGTTCTGCTCCACGGCCATTGTCACCACAAGGCTGTCTTTGGCGGACCCACCAATGAAATCGCGCTGCTTCGCAAAGCCGGCGCAGCCGTCGAGCTCATCAACTCCACTTGCTGCGGTATGGCCGGTCCGTTCGGCTTTGAAGCCGACAAATTCGAAGTCTCCAAGACCATCGCCAATCTCGGTCTGCTTCCCGCCGTCAACGCAGCGGCTCCCACCACCGTCATTGTCGCCGACGGCTTCAGTTGCCGCGAACAGATCAGCCAGCTAGCCCACCGCGAAGGCCTTCACTTCGCCGAAATCCTCAGTCACAGTTGCGGTTGCAGCGGATAACTTGACCGACCTGCTCCGTTCCTTTCTCCTCGTGGTCACGTTAGTCGCGGCCGACTCCGTCAAATCCCTTGCGCGGTCCATTTCAATGTCGTCGACTAACTGCGACAACGTTGCAACCCCTTCGCGGCCTTGGCATCCAAACGGGAGAGTTGCCGCGAAGGTGCGTTAAAGTCAGATAGTTCGCGCCAATTCCTGCATCCAGTCCTTGGTTTGGCTTGCAGTTTGCGGCGTGGTGTCTAATTTGATACGCTCAGGCAATCTTCAGACTGGTTAAACTGGACAGAAGGAGAATTTCATCATGGCAGACGACAATAGGTCATACGGCTTGGCATGGTTCTTGGCCGGGTTAGGCGTGGGCGCTGTAATTGGAATCCTGTACGCTCCCAAAAGCGGCCGCGAAACCCGCGAAGATATCGCAAATGGCGCCCGTGAGGGCACCGAATACCTGCGTAACCGCACCCAACAGGCCGCCCAGGAAGTCAGCGCCCTGGTGGATAAGAGCAAGCAGCAGGTGAGCGCTATCGTAGACAAGGGTAAGGAACAGGTAACCGAGTACGTCGAGCGTGGCCGTGAGGCCGTCGATCGCGGACGAGCACAGTGGGAAGAGTTTGTGGAGCGCGGCAAGCACCTGGTCGCAGATCAGAGCACCAAGGTGGCCGCTGCTGTTGATGCGGGGCGTCAGGCGTATAAGACCAATACCGCTCCCGCTGACCCCACTCAGTATTGAGCCGAACTCCGGGAGCCGTCCCGGGCCTGCTTGATTGCTGTGATCCTTTGGCTCCGGAGCTTATCGCGTGTCGAGCAGAGTGCGGCTCAATCGCAGGCTCCGGGCCTGGCCTCTTAGCGGAGTAAATATGCGCATTCAGGAAAGTTGTTGCAGGGTATGCATTCGCCCTGCGCGAGAATAATTTGATGCAGAATATCGATAGTCAAACCATCCAGCTTGTCATTATTGCAGTGGCCGCGCTGGCAGTGGTTTTCCAGGCAATCTTTCTGGTTGCCATACTCATCAGTGTCAAAAAGGCTACCGTCTTGATGCACCTGGAGATCAAGAAAGCCAGCGTCTCCATGCATGCGGAAATCCAGGACCTTCGCTCCTCGATAGTGCCTGTCATTGAAAACTCGCGTGACTTCCTCACCCGCGTCGCTCCCAGGATCGAATCCGTCTCTGAGGATGTGGCGGAAATTACGCAAGTTTTGCGATCGCGCATCAACGCCACAGAGGCGGTTGTCGCCGATATCCTTGAACGGACGCATCGGCAGAGCGCGCGGGTAGACTCCATGCTGACCGGGGCGTTGGATTCCGTTGAACGAGCTGGAGCATTTGTGTCCCAGCATGTCGGCAAGCCGGCCAGGCAGATCTCAGCCATCCTCGCCTCCGCCAAGGCAATCGTCCAGACGTTGGGCGCTCCCCCTCCGCGTGCGCAGAGGCCCATTCAGAGATCCTTGGGCCCAGGCGCCGAGAAGAAGTCCGTCTAGCAATCGAGATTCCTTGAGGGTTGGCTAGAGTGTGTTTCAAAAACCTGCTTTGTATCAGGGCACGACTTTAGTCGTGCCGAAATATGCCAGAATGACAAGGGTTTTAACCCCTGCGGAACGGTAGCACAAACACAACGGCCATTTATGAAACACGCTGTAATGAATCTGCGCAGCTCCTGGATGATCGCAGTTACTCTGATGCTCTCGGCCGGATGGGCCTGCGCCCAGTCCACTCCTAAGGCTGCGCTTCTGGCCTTATCCAAGCAGGACCACACCCTGTCCATCGTCGATCCCGCAGACCTTCACATCGTCGCGCGCATCCCCGTGGGCGACGACCCGCACGAGGTCGTCGCGTCCTCCGACGGCACAACCGCCTACGTCTCTAACTATGGCTTTGGAGCATTTCACACTCTGGCCGTCATCGATCTCGTTGGCCAAAAGCAGTTACCCTTCGTTGAACTGGGAGCATTGCGAGGACCGCATGGCCTGGTTTTCGAGCAGGGCAAGGTTTGGTTCACAGCCGAGGCTGCCAAGTCCATCGGCAGCTATGATCCAGCCACCGGAAAAATTGACTGGATCATGGGTATAGGCCAGAACCGTACACACATGCTCTACGTTCTTCCTGGGGCCAAACGCATCCTCACCACGAACGTGAACTCCGCAACAGTCACCATTCTTGATAAGACAGAAGGTCGCACTGGCCCTCCACCAGGAATGCCGCCGCCAAGCGGGCCACCTCAAGGTGGGCCAGCACCGCCGCCAGGAATGTCGCCCAGACCTCCAGCCGGTGACTGGTTGCTGACCGTAATTCCCGTCGGCCGCGGTTCTGAAGGTTTCGACGTTTCTCCCGACGGCAAAGAGGCCTGGGTCGCCAATGCCCAGGATGGCACAGTCTCTGTGATCGATATCGCCGCTAAGAACGTAGTGGCAACCCTCGCCGTCAATGTGCCCGGAGCCAACCGTCTCAAGTTCACTCCTGACGGCGCCAAGGCGCTCGTCACCGCTGGTTCTGCCCTGGTAATTTTTGACGCGGCTACCCGCAAGGAAGTGAAGCGCCTGACAAACGTCCATGGCTCCGGAGGAATTCAGATGCAGCCTGACGGTGCGCGAGCCTACGTTGCCTGCGGCCGCGACAACTACGTCGCTGTTATCGACCTCAAGACCTTGGAGATGATCGGCCACATCGGCATTGCCAGCCCCGATGGCCTCGCATGGGCCGTCAGGCAGTAGCCCTAGACGATCCAGCCCCCACCCACCACCTCGTCGCCGTCATAAAACACCGCCGACTGTCCCGGTGTAACCGCACGCTGTGGCTCATCGAACGTCGCTACCACCTCACCAGCGTCCGCAGGCTCAAGCGTGGCCCAAGCCGGCTCATGCCGATGGCGAATCTTGGCTCGCACGCGCATCGGAGCCGTCAGCTCAGGAATGCTGATCCAGTTCAACCGATTGGCGCGCAGCGTTCGCGTAGCCAGCTCCGCGTCCGCGCCCACCATGACCCGGTGGCTCGCCGGATCTATGTTCAACACATAGAGCGGAGAAGGCGAGCTCACGCCCAGTCCCTTGCGCTGCCCCACGGTGAAGTTCGAAATTCCATCGTGCCGTCCCAGCACGTCGCCGTTCGACGCCACCAACTCCCCGGCACTCTCAGGTGCTTTCTCGCCCTGCTCTTCCAGATATGCCGCAATGAACTGCTTGTAGTCCCCTCCGGGAATGAAGCAAATCTCCTGCGAGTCGGGCTTTTCTGCCAGTGCCAGTCCATGCCGCCGCGCAACCTCACGCACCTCCGGCTTGGTCAACCGGCCTAGCGGAAACAGCGTGTGTGCCAGTTGCTCCTGCGTCAGGCCAAATAGAAAATATGTCTGGTCCTTCGCCAGGTCAGCAGGCCGCTTCAGAATCCAGCGCCCCCGCTTCGCGTCGTACTCGTTCACCGCGTAGTGACCCGTCGCAATCCGGTTTGCGCCAATCGAGCGCGCCGTCTGCAGCAACTGGTCGAACTTCAGGTGGTTGTTGCAAAGCGAGCAGGGAATCGGTGTCCGTCCGGCCAGGTACTCATCCACAAACGGCCGCACCACATCGTGCTCAAATCGCTCCTGCTGGTTAACCACGTAATAAGGAATCCCCAGATGCTCGGCCACCCGGCGTGCGTCATACACATCGTCCAGCGAGCAGCATCGCCCCGCCTTCGGCGCATCCGGAATGCCATGCTTCCCCGCCAATCGTGTCTGATCCCAAAGCTGCAATGTAAGCCCAACAACCGCGCCGTCTCCCTGGGCGAGCATCGCCGCAACCGTCGAGGAGTCCACCCCTCCGGACATGGCTACAGCAATGGTTGTGTTCTCAGTCATGGGGAAGACTACCTTCTAATGTGTTCTGAGCCCATGAGGGCTGTGAATAAAGAGTCGGTCCAATTGGGTAGTTTGGTGGGCAGAGTCTTATTGATCTGACTTGCCTATAAATCCTGACGAAATTGTCAGCAGCACAGCAAGAAAGAACAATATACCGCCTGTGATAGGAAATGTCCCATGCCGGTGCCATGAATTGAAGAGACCGCGGCCCGCATAGAGCACCACTATCAGACCGCATATCACCCATCCTGACCGCGATTTCATCCTATCCATCCACAAAATGGCGAGAACTCCTTTCGCCGCACTCTGACGAGACTTCCTCTTGCGTTCTACCCCAGCGTCCCCGCCGCGACCGGCGACAACGCCCGCAAGTGTTCCACCGCCTCTGGAACCACCTGCAAAACGTGATCAATATCCGCGTCCGTCACCGTCTTCATCAAGCTGAAGCGCAAGCTGGCGCGGGCGCGATTCTTGTCCACCCCCATCGCCATCAGCACGTGGCTGGGCTCGGTCGCTCCGGAATGGCAAGCCGACCCTCCTGAAACAGAAACGCCTTTCAGGTCCAGCGCAATCACCAGCGCCTCGCCCTCCAACTGGTCAAACCAGATATTCGTCGTATTGGCCACGCGAGGAACGTAGCCGCCACCCTCTGTGCACCCGTTCAGCCCGGTCCCAGAAATCTTCAGCAACTCGATTTCCAGCTTGCTGCGCAACCCCGCCAGCCGGTCGATGGTTCCATCCTCCAGCGAGTGCATCGCCAATTCCGCGGCTTTGGCCAGACCGACTATGCCCGGCACATTCTCTGTGCCCGCACGTTGCCGGCGTTCATGGCTCCCGCCCACCAGCAGCGACTCAACGGGCGTACCCCGCCGCACAAACATCGCGCCAATTCCCTTCGGCCCGTGCATCTTGTGCGCGCTGATTGAGAGCAGATGGCACCCGAACCGCCGCACATCAAACTCCATCTTGCCCGCTCCCTGCACCGCGTCAATATGGAAGAAAACCCCGGTATCGGCCGCAATCTTGCCAATCTCTTCCACCGGCTGCCGCACGCCCGTTTCGTTGTTAGCCAGCATCACGCTGATCAGCCGCGTCTCTGGCCGAATCGCGCGCAGAATGTCCATCGGGTCAATCAACCCGCTGGTCTGCGGCGCCACAAAGGTTGTCTCAACTCCGCGATGAACCAGCCGCTTTGCCGCTTCCAGAATCGCCGAGTGCTCAATCGACGTCGTAATAAAGTGGTCGCCGGGATGCAGCAGGCCGAAAATCGCCGTGTTGTCGCCCTCTGTTCCGCCGGAGTTGAACACCACCTCAGCCGCGTGGCAGTTGAAGAACCGCGCCATCGTCTCACGCGCCCGATCCACAGCCGCGTGGGCCTGTTGTCCATGCAGGTGAATCGAAGAGGCGTTGCCGAAATTCTCCATCCAATACGGGCGCATAGCCTCCAGAACCTCCGGCAGCAGGGGGGTGGTGGCATTCGCATCCATATAGACTCGGCGCATCGTGGCAGTCTCCTTTCATAAATTGTACGGGCAATCGCGCCTTTGCGCGCAGTTCGTCCCATTGAACGGACAATTCATCACTCTGTGCTGTCGAGATTTAACCCTGGTCTGATAAATTGCCCTCACGCGGCCATAAAGCCGTGAGAGGAGAGTTCTTATGCACGGATCGATTCGTATCCCCCGTCTCATTCTCGCCTGTTGTCTACTGGCTGCTGCATCCACGCATTCTTTCGCCCAGGAGGCTGCGCCCGCCAAGCCGGCCGTCGGTACTCCGATTCCCCCTCCAACGGCGTACGGAAACGTGCTCAATATCGTGGAGAAGGAAGTTGTCGGGGCCGCCGAGGCCATGCCGGAGGATAAGTACAACTTTGCCCCTCCAACCACATACGGCGAGTACAAGGGCGTTCGTACCTTCGCTGATCAGGTCCGCCACCTCGCAATGTCCAATGGCTATTTCTTTCACGACCCCACCAAGCCCATGGTGGACAACCGCGCCGACTTTGACAAACTCAAGACCAAAGCCGAGCTGGTAAAAGCGCTGAAGGACTCCCTTGTCATGGCTCACGCCTATGTTGACTCCATCACCACCGACAACGCATTTATCATGACCACGAACGGCACTCGCGCCGGCACGGCCTCCTTTGGCATGGCGCACATGATGGATCACTACGGCCAGATGGTCGAATACCTGCGGATGAACAGTATCGTTCCCCCCGCCAGCCGCGGCAGCATGTAAATAGTTGTCAGAGATTGAAGGATGTGGAGCAGGGAACAGTATCTTCGGCCCATCGACAAGGCCGGGATCTGTTCCTTGCCCATCCGTTAGAAGCTCGCAGCCGTCTCACTCCGGAGGAGCCTGGACCTTCGGCGGCAACAGCCACAGCACCGCAACAACCCCGATCAGCGCCAGCGAGGCCGAGGGCCGGAAGTAGGCCGCTGGAATCGCCGCGAGATAAAACGCAACCGACGCGATCTGCTTGCCCCAGCTTGCGTCTGCGGGCGCCTCATTCTGCCTTCGTATCTGAGCCCACAACGCCATGTACCCGAGCCCGGGGAAAATACTGACCGCAGCGTAGAGCGCGGTGTTGAACGACGTGAGTCCCTTGACGCCGATCCAGTCCGTAGCGAAAGGGAACAGCGAGAGGCAGAAGAGAAACATCAGATTCGCCCACAAAATACCGTGGCTCACCACCTTCACTTCGTCGACCAGATAGTGGTGGTTCACCCAGTAAATCCCTATCTGCACAAAGGTCAACAAATAGAGAAAGACAGTCGGCAACACCGCGCGCAGACCGGCCATGCCGTCCGCTCCCGGCACTTTCAATTCCAGCACCATGATGGTGATGATGACCGCGATAATACCGTCGGAGAAAGCCTCCAAGCGTCCCGGACTAAGACCCTTTCTCTTCATTGTGGTACCACCGTAGCACGGAACGGTGGACTCAATTGAACTGGCAGGCCCCAAAGGGTCACGGCATCGGGAATCCGAACATCAACCACGACTGGTTGGCTACCCAGTGCGGGTAGAGCTCCGTCATCTGATCAAACAGCTCCTGCTCGGATGTCGCAGTTTTCTGTAGCCGATCGAAGTCCTGCAGGTAACGCTTGGTGTCTTGGATCGTCGACGGAGAGTCGGGCGCGCCAGGTTTCTTGTGACCCGCGACAACAATCGCCGGATTCAGAGCCGCTAACCGGTCCAGCGCCGCGATCCAATTCGCTCGACTCTCGGGGGTGGTGTCGCCGACGTAGATGCGGCATTGGTTGTACACAACGTCGCCGGCTACGATTAGACCGATCGATGGAACGTGTAGAGACGTCGTATCGGAACTATCAGTGTGGCCCTGCTCGATGATGCGCAATTCGTGGCCCTCCAGAGTGAACGTGTCGTGCTCATAGGGCTCAGGTGCAACCAACTTGGTGGGCACTTGCCCAGGAAACAACCGGCGGGCTAGCCGCTCCACTGTGGGAGTGAAAGACATCTGCATGGCGTTCACCGTCTTGGGCGTTGCTATCGCCCGAGCGCCCGGGAAGCGGTCGAGCAGAACGCTCAGGCCGTAGAAGTGGTCGAAATGCGCGTGCGTAATATAGATGGTCTCCAAGTTGCGGTTGTGCAGAGCAACCCAATCCGCGAGAGCCCCGGCCTCAGCCACAGTCATCATTGCGTCTACCAGCACTGCGTCGTACTCGCCGTAGATTAGAGTAGACGTGACCGGGTCAAAGCCGAGCGCTTCGCCGAAGGGCTTTGGCCGCTCGCCGACCATGGCCTTTCCCGGCACCGTAAAAACGTTCACACCGAGCGTGTTCGACGTGACAGGCGCAGTCACACGCGTGGTCTCTTTCAGTCCATTTGTGCCATCCATCTGGTACCTCTTTTCGATGTCAGAGCGAGTGACTGATCAGGGCAAGATTGGCAGAAGCGCGAAGACGAAGCCATTAGACGAACGTATCGATCAACACCAAAGTGTCGGTTGGACATTGCAGTCAGAGGGCGCGCGGCTTGACGGCAGCTTCAACCTTGAGTGCTAGCAACGAACGTCTTCAGCTCGGCAGGAACCGCCGCAAATCCGATAAGGCGCTGACAATAAATAAGATAAATATGGTGGAGGCGGTGGGAGTCGGATTCTCAAGCCGTATTGATTCTACGTAAGTTATTGTGTTTTCAACGCCGATCCATACGCAGAATACGCTGAATACACCCCACCTGAGTACGCCACAAGTACACGGCTATTTCCAGATGTCTCGTCCGAAGATGAACCCAAGCAAACACATCGCGCCGATCAGAATATTCATCACAATCCCGAACCAAAAAATAACGGGTCCGTGAGATCGCCTACTTAGAGTCGCAAATTGCAGGGGGACTTCGCCCGTCTGCACGCCCCTCACCGCCATCCAAATACAGAATGCGGCTCCCAGCAAAAACAGGAATCGGTCTGTGCCGGAATACGAATTAATTGCCATCAGAGCAGCAAAACTGTCAACGGGCATGACTGCCATGTCTTTCCCCTGGGGATTGCGTTGCTTGCAATTTTACGCCGGTGTGCTTTGCTTAAAGCATAGATAAATTAACCAGCCCCACGAATGGAGGTCGAACGAAGTAACAAAGACAAGATCATTTTGCATTTGTGCGCCTCGGAATTCGGCAGCGATTCAAAGCCATATCGAGATGCCGGGTACGATGTCAGGTGCATCACCAAGGAAATCGGTGTCGAGAATTATCATCCGCCGAAGAATGTCTACGGCATCATCGCAAACCCGCCTTGCACGATGTTCTCCACAATGAAAATGGCGACAGATAAAACAAAGCGTGACTTGCGTGAGGGGAATGAGACTGGTTCAAGAGTGTTTGCGGGTTATCTGGGAAGCGCAATATGACACTCCGCTTAATTCACGTACGCCACATGTGAAGTTTTGGACAATCGAAAATCCAGCGACGGGGATGCTTAAACACTTCTTGGGAAGGCCGCCGTTGATCTTCCACCCATGGGAATATGGGGACAATTACACGAAGCAGACAGCTTTGTGGGGAAAGTTCAATTTGCCACAAAAATTAAAGGCTCAGCCGCCGACCGATTTGATAAGAAATCCCGTGAAAAGGGATAGGAAAATCGCATTCATTAGGATCGACAGATGCGTACCGATCTGCGTTCGATC
>JBAWCO010000901.1:0-17886 GCA_049590315.1 Occallatibacter sp.
GTATACTGTGACGCAAATCACCAAAATCGTCTCGGTGGCCAAACATCCGCAGTCAATCTCGGTGGGCCGTTGCCCGACTCTTCGACCGCCGCATCGAGAAAAATGAGGATGCTCGCCGAAGACTAGAGGGAGGGCCTCATCACCTCAAGACCTGCTTTGGAAACCTGAACGTCGTCCTCGGATTTGCCGCCGCTAAAGGCCACAATCAGGTAACCAGTCTTCACTTTGGCGATAACCCCGCCTTGCCAGCCGAATTCTCCGGTCATCGGCGGACGCTTCGCGGTGCCGCTGTCCTCAAGCGTGTCAGCCATCTCCGCGGCCTTGGCGTACGCGATGCCCAGCAAGTTGTTTCCCTTTTCGCTCGCCGCGGGATCCTTCATCCTGCCCACCACAGCCATCTTCGAGGTCCAGCCCTGAATCGTCTCCCCTTGAGCATACGAAACCACCGCCACCCCTGAGATTTTGAGTTCAGCCGCGCGTTTCTTCATAGCATCGAGTGCTGCATTGGTCAGCGTGTCCAGTTTCTTCGCATTCGGCGGCTTGGGAGCACTCGCCGCTCGTGCCTGTCCTCCTGCGACGCCGAAGGTCACCGACATCAATATGATTCCCATTGCCAGAAACAGCTTCATCCTTACTCTTTTCCGACGAGCCTCTTGACCTTACTGCCCCTGGTTCGTCCCCGAAGTAGTCTACTCTGCCAACGCTTCCCTAGGTTATGCCCCCAATTTCCTCGCTTTATATCATCGTGCGCGCCGCGTTCCGCAACGATATCCTGAAAGACAAGGTGATCACGGAAGACAAACAACCCGGCTCCCAAGACTCCCCTGCCTTGGAACCGACTTCAGTTGAGTTGCCGCTATCCGGCACTCCCCTGGACAAAGCGCCAACGGATAAAGCTCCCTCTGAGCTGACGCCCTTCATGCGCCAGTGGACGGCGGCGAAGCGGGAGAACCCGGATGCGCTCTTGTTCTTCAGAATGGGCGACTTCTACGAGCTCTTTTACGACGACGCGGTAACGGTGAGCCGCGAACTGCAATTGACCCTGACGGCCCGAGACCGCGAGCGGACCCAGCCGATGTGCGGGGTCCCTTATCACGCTGTAGATGCCTATCTGACGAGGCTGCTCCGCAAGGGATACCGAATCGCCATCTGTGACCAGATGGAGGATCCCAAGCTCACGAAGAAAATAGTTCGGCGCGAGGTAACACGCGTCCTGACACCCGGCACTGCGCTGGATGCAGCCCTGGGCCAGGAGCAGAACAACTTTCTGGCCGCACTCTTCGAGACCGGATCCCAAAAAGAGCCGCTCTGCGCTATCGCACTTCTGGACGTTTCCACAGGCGAGTTTCGCACAGCCGAATTCACAGGTGCCACAGCGCGGCAACAGGCGGTCGACGAGATTATGAAAGCCAGCCCAAGCGAGTTATTGCTGTCCACGAGCGCCGAGCTGCCGGCTTTGCTGGAACGTATTCCGGCGCGTACGCGAGTCGAAGACTGGGTTTGGACTCGCGATTTCGCGGTGCCGCTGGTCGAGCGTCAGCTTAACGTTCGAACTCTTGAAGGCTTCGGTCTCGACCGGCATCCCGCCGCGGCCATTGCCGCTGGCGCCGTCTTGCATTACGTACGCACGACGCAGAAGATCGAAGCACTGCATATCGACAGCCTGAAGTTCCAGGAGCACTCGACCGCTCTGGAGCTGGATCAGGTAACAGTGCGAAATCTGGAACTGATCGAGCCGCTATTTGTCGGCCAGGACAGCCGCGCAACCCTGTTTCATACGCTCGATGAGTGCCAGACGCCAATGGGCAAGCGACTACTGCGCGCCACGATAGTGCGTCCGTTGTTTGACGCGAACGCGTTGGAGGCTCGCTATGAAGCAGTTGCCGAAGCGCATGGGGATCTGGTGCGGCGCGAGGAGATTCGAAGAGCATTTGCCGGAATTCTGGATTTGGAGCGCCTGCTAGCAAGGCTCAGCCTCGACTCTGCGGGCCCACGCGATGTGCGGGCTCTGGCCGCCAGCCTTGGCAGGCTGCCGGACCTGAAGATTGCGCTCGAGGCAATGCAGGCCGCGAAGTGGCGCGAGCTTGTTAAGAAACTCGATTCGCTTGAAGATGTGACTACCCGAATCTCCACAGCGCTGATCGACGAGCCTCCGCTCACGTTGGCAGACGGAGGCGCAATTGCGCGGGGCGTGGATCCTGAACTCGACGAACTGCGCGCGATTTCAACGACGGGCCGCCAGGCCATTGCGGCCATTGAAGAGCGCGAGCGCGTTAGAACTGGGATTGGTTCGCTGAAGGTTCGGTATAACTCGGTGTTCGGCTACTACATCGAAATAACCAAGGCTAACTTGTCCAATGCTCCGGCAGACTATGAGCGCAAGCAGACGCTGGTCAATGCGGAGCGTTTTACTACGCCGGAACTCAAGGAACTGGAGCGGAAGATTCTCAGCGCGCACGACCGCTGCATCGAGATCGAGAAACGAATCTTCATCGAGCTGCGCAAAGCTGTACTGGAGGCCGCGGGACGCATTCGGCGCAGCTCAGCGGCAGTGGCCGAAGCCGACCTGTTGGCCAACTTCGCTCACCTGGCCGCCTTGCGCCGCTATGTGCGGCCCGTAATCGTCGAAGAATTGGTGATTGAAGGCGTGGCAGCCCGGCATCCGGTGATTGAGCATTGGATGGAGGAGACGCGCGAAGGTCGCTTCATCTCCAACGACTTGTATCTTAATGTTACGGACGAAGGTCCGAGTCTGTTGCTCATCACCGGCCCTAACATGGGTGGAAAGAGCACTTATCTCCGGCAAGCTGCGATGCTGGTTCTTCTGGCCCAGATGGGTAGCTTTGTGCCCGCAGATAGCCTGCGCTTTGGCTTGGTAGACCGGATCTATACACGCATTGGGGCAAGCGATAATGTGGCCCGTGGTCGGTCGACATTCATGGTGGAGATGACAGAAACAGCGACGATTCTGAATACAGCCACAAATAAGTCGTTGATCCTTCTCGACGAGATGGGACGCGGCACGGCGACCTTCGACGGGCTGAGCCTGGCTTGGGCGACGGTCGAGTATTTGCATGCAGAGACAGGTGCGCGGACGTTATTTGCGACCCACTATCATGAGCTGACCATGCTGGCCGAGAAGCTGCCCAGAGTGCGCAATCTGCGGGTAGGCGTGAAAGAAGCCGCCGGCGGCATTGTCTTTCTTCACACCATTGAACCCGGCGCGGCCAGCAAAAGCTATGGCATTGAAGTGGCAAAACTCGCAGGTTTGCCTTCGGTGGTCATTGAGCGCGCCAAACGCATTCTAAAACAGCATGAGAAAGCCGAGCGTCAGAGTGTGCAGGTAGAGACAGCGGAGCCCGTGCAACTAACTATCTTTACACCGCTCTCGCAGCGCATTGTAGATCGAATTGAGGCGACAGATGTCAACTCGCTGACCCCGCTGCAGGCTCTGAATTTGCTGGAAGAGTTGCAGCAGGAATTGAAGGAAAAATCATGACGGCGAATCTGCGACACGCTGCGGGGAACCTGCTGGTTGTAGGGCTCTCAGGCACTGAACTGACCGGGCTGGAGCGTGCGTGGCTCAAGCTGATACGACCTGCGGGGATCATTCTCTTTCGGCGAAATATCGCCGACACAAAGCAGACGCGCGCTCTTCTGAGCGATGCGACCGTGCCAGGCACCAAAGACAGCTTTCGCTGCGTCGACGTAGAAGGCGGCACCGTTGATCGCTTGCGGGATGCTCTTGCACCCATGCCCTCCGCGCAGGCAGTGGCGAGGGCTGCCAGCGCACTCGGCAAGGACGCGTTGGCGCGCGAGCACGGCGAGTTGGTGGCGCGTGCGGTGCAGGCATTCGGATTCAACACGACACTGGCCCCCGTGCTCGATCTTGGATTACCTGCTTCGGTTTCAGTAATGGGAACACGCACTTCAGCGGAGACCGCAATAGGTGTAATCGAATACGCGCGCGGTTTTCTGGCAGGCTTGGCCGTGCGAGGAGTAGTCGGCTGCGGAAAGCACTTTCCGGGCCTGGGTAGCGGCACTCTCGATTCCCACCTGGAGACTCCCGAGATTCACCGAAGTTGGCGCGAATTGTGGCGAGAAGACCTGGCGCCCTATCGTGAATTACGCGATGCGTTGCAGATGGTGATGGTGAATCATGCTGCTTACCCGGACACCGCGGGAAAGAACCGCCCTGCAAGCATTTCAACTTTTTGGATTGAGACGGTACTGCGCAAGCGCATCGGCTATCGCGGGATCGTCTTCTCCGATGACTTGGAGATGGGCGGCATTCTGAAGTTCGCTCCAATAGAAGAGGCCGCAGTTGCCGCGATTCGCGCGGGTACGGATCTGCTGGAGATTTGCCATAGCCCCGAACTGATTCTGCGCGCATACGAAGCGCTAATTGCTGAAGGTGAACAGTCGGCGGCATTCCGTAGTTTGCTTTTGGCGCGTGCCGCGAGACTTGCGCGCCTTCGCTCTAGGCTCTTTGCAGGCGGAGCGCCAGCGGTGCTTTCGGCAAAGAATCTCGAGGCGTTGCGAAGCACCATTTTGCGCTTCGGCGAAAAGATCAAAGGAATTCAGGAGGCGCAGCCGCGATGAGTCCGAATACGATGACAGTTGCCGGCGTGATGAGCGGCACCTCGGCAGATGGGATCGACGTCGCGGTGGTCCAGATTACACCTGGTAAATTGCGTCCAAAACTGACGCTTGTTGCGCATGAGGGATTTCCCTATGCGCCTGCGCTGCGACGCAGCGTGTTATCTGCGATGAATGCGGCTTCATCATCTACTGCGGAATTGGCGCGGCTCAACTGGCGTCTCGGCATTGCCTACTCTGAGGCCCTTCAGGCCACCGTCAAGCGTCATGGCGTCAACCTGGATCTGATTGGTTGTCACGGCCAGACGCTCTACCATCAGGCCCGCGCGAGTGCCTACGCAGGACGCAGCTTTACCTGCACGTGGCAGGCGGGAGAGGTAGCGGTGATTGCCGGTGCCCTCGACATTCCGGTCATCTCCAACTTTCGGCCCGCGGACATGGTCGCCGGCGGCCAGGGCGCGCCGCTTGTCCCACTGCTCGACTATGTTCTCTTTGCCGATGCGAAACGCGGACGCGTGCTGCAAAATGTCGGCGGCATCGCCAACCTGACTGCGATTCCCGCCGGGGCCGGGCCCGATCGCGTTGTAGCTTTCGACACAGGGCCGGGCAACATGATCATCGACGCACTGGCTCAGGATCTCTTCAGCAGAGCATTCGATCGCAATGGTACTCATGCGGCCCAGGGAACAGTGCTCGCACCGGTGCTGACCGCGGCTTTGCGGAATCCTTACTTTGCGCTGAAGCCTCCTCGCACTGCTGGGCGCGAGCAATTTGGTCGTGAGTGCGCTGCAAAGTTCCTTGCCACCTGCCGAAAGCACAGCAACAAACCTGAGGATGCACTTGCAACGGCAACCGCGTTCACTGCCGCAAGCATTGCCGAAAGCTATAAGCGATTCGTGTTGGCGAAGATGAAGGGCAGAGTGGACTACATCGTCTCCGGCGGAGGAGCGCGTAACCACACGCTGATGGCGATGCTCGCACAGCGACTGGAACCGCTAGGTTGCGATTTGGCCGCAAGCGAGGAGTTCGGCTTACCCGCGGAAGCCAAAGAGGCCGCCGCGTTCGCGCTGCTTGCCTGGCAAACATGGCATCACCGGGCGGGCAATGTTCCCGCCGCAACGGGCGCAACTCGACCTGCGATTCTGGGACAGATCATGTTTGTTTAGCCTGCCGTCAAATCATTCTCGATTCCCATGCGCATCCCCGAATGGCGGACACGCATGGGATGAGATCTGACACTGCACTTACAGTGAATTCAAGAACGTGATCAGTTTCGCCTGATCCTCCTGACTCAGTTCTCTAAAGCGATCGGAGGCATCGCTCGCCTCTCCCTGATGACGACGAATGGCGTCTTGCAGCGACAAGGATTTCAAGTCGTGCATAAAGCGAGCTTTTTCTCGCAACCCCCAAAGGGGTGCGGTTCTCATTTTGTTCGCTGTTTCCTGTGGTCCAACCTGGACAATACCATCGCCCGTGCCAATGTCATGCAATAGGTAGTCTCCGAAGGGGTGGATGATCTTGTTTCCAAGCGCCGCCGGAACGATGAACGTCCCACCATCGACAGGCGTTCCAACTGGAGCCGTCACAATGGTCTCCACATGGCATGTACTGCAACCAATTTCGTGAAACAGGTGCTGACCGTTCTTCGCGTCGGAAGTTTCAGCAAGCGTTTTGTCACGGGGTGGAACCATCGTGGCGCGGATAAATTGAGCAAAGTGCTCAATGTCGGTCAGGCCAAGATTATCCGGTTGATCTTCCGGGTCCTTGGTAGTCTTCAGAACTGTGGTCGCGTCGGTGGGGCGCAGCTTGTTGGTAACTCCCATTTCATTGAGATAAGCGTCAGCGGCGAACGAGAGCACACTGCCGTGTTGATCCTTCCATCCGAAGCGCCCGGGGCGGGTTTGTCCGGGGGCCTCGAAGATAGGCGCCTGCACAACATATCCGTGGATTCTTCCATGGGTCTTTTCGTTTTGCTCCTCGGAGATCGCGGTTAGAGTGTTGTCGTCAATAGCTTCCACGAACCCGTCTCCTAACGTATTGAGGGCGGCACGCAGAGCGCGGATATTCTCTGTGGCAGGTATGTGCTCCTGGGCTTGCGGGCCAATGGCGCGATCATTGACAATGGACCTGCCCGGGGCAGTAGCACTTGCCGGTATGGTGTTTTGACCGTCATTAATCGGGATGATCGGGTTTACGAAATTGCCATTGGCGTCGTTGTGCCCAACGCGGAGTTCCGTAATCTGGCTGGCCGCACCACTGTTCGGATTCTGATGGCAACTGACGCAGGAGGTTGCGTTATAGACCGGTCCCAGTCCATCCGCAACTGTCTCGTTTTCCTCATAGATATTCTGATCGTTGGCAAACGTATCTCCGGGTGGTTCCTCCAATCCATTGCTAACGCTATGGGCACTGTCAAAGCTGGGCGTGTTAAACCCGGACGGCGCTTCTTGTGGCGATTGCTGTGCGGTTACAAGGAAACCAAGGACAGCGGTAATAGGTACTGCGATCAAGCAGGACCCCAGGAAAGCCCTCTTGCGGGGAGACAAGGTCATAAGCGTTCCTTCAGAGACGGGATTCGCGGCACGACTGCATGCAAAATGAGCCAGCTGAATCGTGATCTTCGAGCCGAGGATGAAATGGATAGCCGGCAGAAATTTCAGACGCAGGGATGCCGCCAGCTAAGCAAACTGAGTTCCTGCCAGGTTATTCCCACAGTTCGCCGAATCATTTTCGGCGCGGCCACTCGCCACTCCAGTCGATATGTTGCCGCTCACTCCGCCCCATTCCCGGTTCTCAAGTCATCGCGGAATATCGCGCTCGTTCACACGGTATTCATCTTTGGCCTCGCTGGTTTTGCGGCTCTCACCGGCTGCCGTTCGCAACCCAGAGACCCGCACACCGTGGTCTTCCTCATCGAAAGCAGTCCAGCCAATCTTGATCCGCGCATCGGCACCGATGCTCAGTCACAGCGCATCGATGCGCTGCTCTTCGACGGGCTTGTGCAACGCGACGCAAGATTTCAATTTACTCCCGCGTTGGCCGAGCGATGGGAGCAGCAGAACCCGCGCACGTTGACATTCCATTTACGTTCTGACGTTCGTTTCCACGACGGACGGCCGCTCACCGCCCGCGATGTTCTGTGGACCATAAACTCAATGCGCACAGGCGTGGTGATCTCGCCCAGAGCCGCAGCCTATGCATCTATCGAATCGATGGAGGCGCCCGACGAGCGCACAGTTATTTTTCATTTGAAGCACGCCGATAACTTCCTGCTCACCAACCTTTCCACGGGCGCAATCGGCATCGTTCCAGAAGGCAGCGGGCACGACTTCTGGCAGCATCCTGTAGGGACGGGCCCCTTTCGCTTCGTCAGCCAGCAGATGGATCAGGATGTGATTGTAGAGCGCAATCCGCTGAGTTGGGCAGTTATACCGAAGCTGGAGCGTGTGCGCTTCGCCGTGGTGCCTGACGCAATCACGGAGTCGCTCGAACTGGAAAAGGGTTCTGGCGACGTGGCCGTCAATTCCCTTCCCATGGACTCGCTTGCTGTTCTGGCCACGCGGCCCAATTTGCGAATCGACGAGACAGACGGTACGGAGATTCAGTACATGGGCTTTAATCTCCGCGACCCATTGCTCAAAGATGTGAGAGTGCGTCAAGCGATTGCGTGCGCTGTCGATCGGGAACTGATTATCAAGACGCTGCTGGGCGGACACGCCGGCGCTGCGCTGAGCCTGCTCCCCTCCACCCATTGGGCATGGACGGGCGACGTAGCGCACTATGACTACGATCCGACTCGAGCGGCGAAGCTGTTGGACGAGGCTGGGTTCAAGCCGGCCCGCGATGGCGTACGCATTCGCCTGACCATGAAGACCAGCACGCTGGAAGAAACCCGGCTCCTCGCGGCAGTACTCCAGCAGCAACTCGCGAGGGTCGGGATTGCCTTGGATATTCGCAGTTATGAAACTGCGACGTTCCTCTCCGATGTACGCCGTGGAGCATTCCAGTTGTATTCCCTCCGATGGATTGGAGGAAACGAACAGCCGGACATTTTCACATTTGTCTTCGCGACGGCGAGTTTCTCTCCTCAGGGCGCCAACCGCAGCCACTATTCAAATCCTCATCTCGACGCCTTACTCGACGATGCAGCCCAGAGTGAAGATGTCGCAAAGCGACGCGCGGACTATGTGGAAGCGCAGCAGGTATTAGCGACTGATCTGCCGGCAATCAATCTCTGGTATCCCGATACACTGGTCGTGCATAACCGGCGCCTGACGCATGTGGTCCCCTCACCGTCGGGAAGTTACACCTTTTTAGAGACTGCCGAACTGGCAGAATAAGCCACTGAAACCTTCAGTTATTCTTAAGGTTATGCCGTCTGCAACTTGCAGAAATATCGCAATTTACCATTGAGTTTGGAAATCTCGCACAACTCAGTACTTGATAGCCCGGCTCCCTCAACCTTTTTGAGTATTGCTTCGTCTACGCAATAGAGAAAAGATTTTCATTCGGCGCCACAAGTGAGAGTTTGGCCTGTGGAGAAATGGTTTATGAAAAGCAAGATGCAAGTTCAACTTCCGACTCGGCGCGCTGCGCTGTCGATCGCACTATTGTTTGTCGCGTCCTCTTACGGCGCGACCACTTGGGCGCAGGCAGCGTCTCGTTTTCTGGGAACCATTACAGCTATCAGTGGAACCACGTTGACGGTGAAGACCGATGCGGGAGAGGTCCATCAGGTAGACGTCCCGGCCGAGGCAGCGCTCAAGCGCATTGCTCCCGGAGAAAAGGATCTGAGCAAGGCAGAAACCATTCAATTCAGCGATCTCACCACCGGTGACCGCGTGCTGGTAAAGCTCGATCCCAATGCTCCCACAGGAACAACACAGGCATCGCAGATCATTGCTGTGAAGGCCGCGGATGTCGCGCAGAAACAGCAAAAGGACCGCGAGGATTGGCAACGCAACGGCGTAGGCGGATTGGTGAAGAGCGTGGACCCGGCAGCCGGCGTCATCGTCTTGACCAGTGGAGTTGGAGCCACCGCCAAGATGATTACCATTCACGCTGCCAAGACGACTGTCCTGAAGCGCTATGCTCCCGCATCGGTCCGATTCGACCAGGCGCAACCGGCGCCGATCGATGCAATCCACGCGGGCGACCAACTGCGAGCGCGCGGCGAAAAGAATGCCGACGGAACAGATATTGCAGCCGTCGAAGTGGTGTCCGGGAGCTTCCGCAATATATCCGGGACAATTGCGTCGCTCGACACTTCAAGTTCGGCCTTGGTTGTGAAAGATTTGGCCACAAAGAAGCAGATAACGATTCACATCACCCCAGACGCGCAGATGCGCAAGCTGCCTGATCGCATGGCGCAAATGCTTGCCATACGCCTGAAAGGCGGCGCAAGCGGTTCCGGTGGCGCCTCTGGATATCCGGCCCGCAATGCAGCGGGTGCTGGAGCGGCTGGCCAGGGTGGCGGTAGTGGTCAATGGTCCGGGCAGGGCGGCGGAGATCCGCAGCAGATGCTCAGCCGTGCTCCAACAATCCAGCTTGCCGACCTAAACAAGGGCGATGCCGTGATGTTGGTTTCGACCGACGGAACCACAGATGTCACTGCCATCACACTGCTCGCGGGCGTTGAGCCTCTACTCCAAGCTCCCGCTGCTACTCAGAACCTGCTCAACAACTGGAGTATGGGCTCCGGCGCACCTGACGCGGGCGCCCAGTAGACGAACTTCATTTATGAAAAGTCAGCGAGGGATTCGTGTATTCAAAATTGCATAGCTTTCATCTATTTCTATTTGCCTTTGCATTCGGCATTGCCGGGGTGGTTGCGGTGCAGGGCCAAACGCCCGCATCCGCACCGCAGGCTTCTCCACCGCCAACCACTACAGCCACCTTACGCGGACACATCACCGACCCATCGGGAGCACTGATTCCGGGGGCAACCATCACCATCACAACTTCGGCGGGAGGAACTGTAAAGACCACGACAGCGGATTCCGCCGGCGCGTATTCAATCTCTGGGCTTGCGCCGGGTGGCTACATTGTGCAGGCCAGTTTTCCCGGCTTCGCTTCCTTCGGCTCGCCCACCATTCAACTCGCAGCCGGACAATTGAAGCGCGTTGACATTTCAATGGCCATGGCGGTGGAACAGCAGAGTGTAACGGTGACGGACGAGTCGCCCACTGTAAACGTCGAGGCCAGCGGAAACTCGAACGCAATCGTACTCAAAGGCAAAGACCTGGAAGCGTTGTCGGACGATCCTGACGAACTTTCGAACGAACTAACTGCGTTGGCCGGGCCGTCAGCAGGACCGAACGGTGGACAGATCTATATCGACGGCTTTAGCGGCGGGCAGCTTCCACCTAAGTCGGCGATTCGCGAAATCCGCATCAACCAGAATCCATTTTCTGCTGAGTTCGACAAGTTGGGTTATGGGCGCATCGAGATTCTAACCAAGCCGGGCACCGATAAACTGCACGGGCAGGCTTTCATCCAGGGTAACGACAAGGACTTTAACACCGGCAATCCATTCACCTCGACGATCCCTTCGTATTACAGTTACCAATTCAATGGAACTGTGAGCGGTGCGATTTCGAAGACCGCTTCGTTCTTTGTGAGTGCCGAGCAGCGCAACACGGAGAATGTGAATGCTTGGCTCATACCGGACGCAGTGCTCGAGGATGCGTCGAGCACATTTGTTGACAACCCGAACTACGGGGTCAACCTTTTGAACCGGCGAATTCGTGACAATGCTTCGGCGCGCATCGATTGGCAACTTGGCGCAAAGAACACGCTCACCGTGCGGTACGGATTCTGGTCTGAATCGGAGCACGGGGATCTGAACACCGGATACCTGTCCTCGGCGTCGACGCATGAGTCGAATACCGATCACACTGTGCAGTTAAGCGATGCGTTTGTGATCAACGACCATGCAGTGAATGAAACGCGCTTCCAGTTTGAACGGCAAAATGAGAATCATTATCCCGATTCAACGGATCGCACCATCAATGTGCAGGGCGATTTCACCGGAGGCGGCTATCCCGGCCAGGCAAGCCGCGATCACGCGACGAGGCTGGAGTTCTGGAACATTACGACGCTCAGCCACGGCGCGCATGCCATCAAGTTCGGCACCCGTTTACGTGATACACGGGACGCCAATTTTACCGACTCCAACTTCAACGGTTCGTTTGTATTTCCCTCGTTCGACAAGTACCTGAATATGGCCAATGGGCTCGCGAACGGTTCGTCGTTCAACGCTCTAGCTAACGATCTAAACCACGATGGGCCGACCTCCGCAACTTATGCCACGGGACAGGAGTCGGCCGTAGCGAACATGTTCGACGCGGCGCTGTTCGCTCAGGACGACTGGAAGGTCAACCCCAAGCTGACTATTTCCGGCGGCATGCGTTGGGAGTCACAGAACCACATTGCCGATCACGATGATTGGGGTCCGCGCGCCTCGTTCGCCTATGCGCTCGACGGCAACGGCAAGGACAAGAAAACAAAGACGGTGGTGCGCGGAGGCTATGGTTTCTTCTTCGATCGCTTAAATACCGGTAGTTTGCTGACCATCAATCGTGCCAACCTTCAGCAGCAGGTTGTGCTCAACAATCCAACATGCAGCTCGACGGCGACGTCGCTGGATACGATTGATATGAAGAGTTGCACGAGCAACGGCGGATCCACCAGCGGTGCATCTGTGCCTGTCAAGTACGAAGTAGCTCCCGGTTTTCATGCTGCAACGACGGAGCAATTGGGCACCAGCCTTGAAAGGCAACTGTTCACCGGAACAAGCGTAACGCTGACTTATCTACGTTCGTTTGGGGTTCACCAGTTAGTTACGCGCAATGCCAACCAGGCAACTGGAGGAACTCCGCAGACCGACTCAGGCGGATACTTATACGAGTATTTCCCCGAAGCTGTTTTCAAGCAGAACCAGGCAATCGTGAGCGTCAATTCAAAGTTGAACAAGAACCTGAGCTTGGTCGGCTTCTATACTTTCTCCGATGCCAACGGAAACAGCAACGGAAACGGCTTTGGGCCCGGTAGCGCATCGAACGCCTATGATCTGGACCAGGACTATGGGCGAGCTTCGTTTGTTGCTCGTAACTCCGTATTCTTCATGGCCAGTTATACAGGGCCGTGGGGAATTCGCCTGAATCCATTCCTAATTGCGCAGTCAGGACGGCCTTTCAATGTCACGCTGGCAACTGATCCGCTGAATAACCTCTTTAATCAACGGCCGACTTACGCGACTTCGACGACTCCCTCCGCCGATGTTGTGAACACTCCGTTTGGCGCGTTAGATAGCGCCGCTCTCCCCGGAGAAACACTGATACCGGCCAATATTGGCAATAGCCCGGCGTCTGTGGCTGTGAATTTGCGAATCAGCCGCGCCATTGGGCTGGGACCGAAACTTGCTTCCTCTGCCCCTCAAGCAGATGGCGGACCGCCTCAGGGTGGCGGAGGACCGGGCGAAGGCGGAGGCGGGCGACGTGGTGGCCCTCCGGGAGGCGGACTCGGACCTGGCGGGCTTGGGGGAGGCGGCGGCCGCGGCGGACCGGGCGGCATGTTCGGACCGACGAGCACTGGCAGGAAGTACTCGCTGAACTTCAGTGTGCAGGCATTGAATTTATTCAACGACATCGACTACGGGACCCCGGGGGGAACTCTCAACACTCCCAGTTTCAATCGTTCAACCACCCTTGCCGGCGGCATCTTCAGCACAGGTTCAGCGGCGCGGCGCGTTTTTGCGCAGGTCGTGTTCTCATTCTGATTGCAAGAAGAAGGTGAATGCACAAAGGCCGAAGCTCAATACTCCGGCCTTCTTAGTTTCGTCACAAATTGGTCTAGCGAGCCGCTGACACCGACGCGCCTCCGCCACCAGTGACGAAAGCATCGGTAAGCGATATGACTTTCAACTGTGCCTTCACGGCATCAAGAGCGACCGCACTCGTAGCCGTAATCTCCGCGGTTTCTCCGGGCAGTGCATCAAAGTAGTTATCGGAGACTTTCACATCAAGGTTGCCAAACGAGAGATAGACACTGCGCGCCAGCACAGGTGAAGTTACGCGAATCTTGTAACTTCCGTTGGCGCCGATCGTCTCGACCCTGAGTGTGGCCGGCTTCAGGTGCACTTCTTTAGTCGGCGCCAGGTAAGACAGATTTCGCGAGAGTTGCGCTCCATACGCTGTCAGATCGGCAACGACAAAGACGCGGGAGGTATCGGCCGCACCTGACTGCGCCAACTTCTGTAGCGGCCATTCGAGATAGACCTTGCTTGTCAGCGGAGCAACATCCACGGGACGAGTTTCCTCCAGCAGGACCTTGCCGTCGAAGTCCATCAGCCGCAAGCGAAGATTGGCAGGCTCCGACTTTACCTTGTCCGAAACAATGTAGACCTTCAAAGAACCGTCTTCAACGTGCGGCGAAACAAGAATCGGCGCATAGAAGCGCCTGGCATAGTATTGCAGCGCCTTCCACCGCCCGTAGTAATCAATCGATGACCACGATGCCACCGGCCAGCAGTCATTCAATTGCCAGAAGATCGAGCCCATTGTCTCCGGCCGGCTGCGGCGAAAATGCTCGGCGCCAATCTTGATGCCTTCGGCCTGCAACACCTGGCTGACATAAAGAAAGCTGGCGAAGTCCTTTGGCTCGGAATAGTCCTTGAGCAGGTAGTTGTGGATGATGTCGTTTCCTTCGTTATTCTTCTGATGGCCGAGCATTACGGGCGTGAATATGCCCGTACGATCTTGAGGCTCGGTAAATGCCTCGATGGTTCGCATCTCCGGGAAGGATTGGAATCCGTATTCCGTAACGAACCGCGAGTGATGCGTTTCATAAGTAGAGAACGGCACGCGTCCGTGCCATACGTCCCAGATATGGTCGTCGCCTGTATGGAAGGTGGGTGTCACGGCTTCGTAGTCGGCGCTCGGCGAACTGGGCCAGTAGGGCGTTTCAGCGTCGAGCCGAGCCACCACGCGGGGCAGAATGCCGCTGAATTCGGTGAGGTAGTCCTGCCACATCTGATATTTCACATCGGGCGGCAGAACGGGCCGGGGGGGCCAGCCCATCGCGCTCTCGGTCTCGTTATTGCCGCACCACACAACGATACTCGGATGGTTGCGAAGCCGGCGCACCTGGTCCTCAGCCTCGGCTTCAATATTGAGCTTAAAGTCATAGGTGCCTGGCTGCCAGTCGTTGCCGAACATGAAGTCCTGCCAGACCATGATGCCCAGTTCGTCACAGATGGAATAGAACTCGTCGGACTCGTAATAACCACCGCCCCAGTGGCGGATCATATTCATGTTCGCGTCGCGCGCGCTCTCCAGAATGCGGCGATAGTCGGCAGTCGTCACACGATTGGGAAAGCTGTCGAAAGGAATCACATCCGCGCCCTTGGCGAAGACGGGAATCCCGTTGACGACTAATTCAAAAGAGCGGCCCCACTTGTCCAATTGGCGATTGAGCACTATGGAACGCAGTCCAGCTTTGGCCTTCCTGGATTCGGCGACCGTCATACCTCTCGCGCTTGATGCGCTCACCATGCCGACTTCTGCCGTGAACCCGTAAAGGGGCTGATCCCCGTAGCCGGCCGGGTACCAGAGCTTCGGCTGCCGGATTTCAAGTGGAAGGTCAATCACATTGCGGCCGGCATGAAGGCTTACGGTTTCTATCGTGGTGATGGGTTTGCCGCTGTCCGTGTATTCAACGCTCACCTTCGCAGAGCCGCTGATTGCCGCTTCGACCTCAACCTCCGCATCGATATGGGCCACTTCTTTGCTAACGTCGCGCTGGCGAATCGCAAAGTCTGCGATGCGCACTTTATCCCAGGCCTCAAGCCGTACCGGACGCCAAATTCCGCTTGTGACGAACTTCGGACCCCAGTCCCACCCATATTCATACGCAGCTTTGCGAATGTAGGTTTTCGCGGCGGTCTTCGTTTTCGGCTGCCACGGGTCGCGGGCCGCTACTTCTTCAGCGGCTTTGATAGGCGACGGGAAGACAACGCGCAGCAGATTCTTGCCCGCGTGCAGATGCCCCTTCACAGGCACCCGCCAAATGCGGAACATATTGTCCGCTGCGAGCACTTTCGCGCCGTTCAGATAGACATCGGCAGTCGCATCGAGCCCGTCGAAGACCAGATCCACATTTGATCGCGCCAGCATTGCTGACGTCACATCGAAGTTGAGTCGATACTCCCAGCTCTCATTTTCAATCCATTGCAGCTTCGACTCGTTGTCGCGGAAAAACGGATCGGGAATCTTCTTGTTGGCCAGCAGATCAAGATGCACATCGCCGGGGACCGTGGCCGACAACCATCCAGCTTCCGGCTCTTGCGCGCCGGCGGTGACCTGGCGGAATTGCCAACCATGGTCCAGCGTCAGGACTGCATTCTGCGTGGGTTTCGCCTGCCCTCGCACCATTTGGACTCCCATGTTCCCCGCTATTCCCACCAAGACAAAACAAATGATTGCAGATACTTTTTGCATTGCACTCCTTCATTTGCACTTCGAGCACCGATTCAGCGGCACGCCGCGGCACTCAACTCAAACCGCCGATAAGGGTATCACGATGCGATTGTTCGCCGTGCCCTCCAGGCGAGCTTCGCGAAGACTCGGATCTAATTGGGAGACTTGGGACATACGGTCTTATACAAGGCTTCCCACTCATCTGCCTTGTCATCCAGGTTGAAGTAGTGCTCAACGCGCGCACGGGCAGCGCGCCCCAGCGCCGACCGATCTTCCTCGGGCGTATGCATCAGTTCGAGCATGGCCGTTGCCAGCGCGCCTGGGTCTTTAGGTGGCACAAGAGAGCCGCAAGCCCACAGCAGTTCGCGGACCCCACCAACGTCGGTGGCAACGACTGGTTTCTCCATTGCCATGGCTTCGCCCAGTGCGATTGGCATACCCTCCCACGCAGAAGAAAGCACGAACGCGTCGGCGGCTTCCAGCAGTGCGGGAAGGTCACGGCGCAGCCCGAGCCAACGAACACCGCCGGGCGAACTCTTCTTCAACCCTGCGACAAAACGTGCCGACCGGCTCGAACCAGCCCCGTCTACGTCTCCGGCAATCCAAAGTTGTGCGTCAGATTTGATCGCCCGCACTTGGGCGAAAGCCGAAAGCAGATTGGGATAGTCCTTGGCCGGCACAATGCGGCCGATGGCGATCCAGATGAATTCGGAGCCCACCTCCATGCTTGCTCTCATGCTGCGACGACTGTCTGCGCTGGGAATGAACTCGGCGGTATCAATTCCATTCGTCAAGGTAATGCACTTACGCTGTGGCACGGCCTTGAGGCGCACAAAGCGGTCAGCGGCTGCCTGGCTTACGGCGGTGGTGCGATAGCTCAGAACATCTGTGAGGCGGTAAGCCGCCATGCGCAGCCACCCGCCTTCATACACATTGTGAATCGTGGAGAGAACGGTTGTCTCTGGAACAAGGGCCTTGAGCAATCGCGCAACAATGTTCGCATGAAAACTGTGGCTGTGAACCACGTCGGGCTTGAAATCCCTAAGGAATCGGCGTCCCTTCACAAGACCCGCGAGCGCGCTGAACGGTGTCCTCCGCATCTCCAGGCGAACTACATTGTGGGGAGTCGGCCATTCTTTGGGCCTCTGGGGTCGCAGTATAAGCAGAGCCACCGTGTGCCCACGAGCTGCCATGCGATCGGCCAATCCCAAAACCTGCCGTTCCGCACCGCCCATGCCAAGCGACGTGAGCACGTAAACGATCCGCATTCCCATCCACATTCCACAAGAAGTCTTTGTGGAATGATCATATCGCGCGAGGGCCTGGCCTGCTTTTCGGACGAAACCAGCGTCCCATAAGGGTATCAATGGAGAAGAAGCCGGGACCGAGGATCAGGATCAACAGAGCGGCGAACCAGTAGACGTACGGCGATGCGCCGTAAAAGTCTTCTGGCTTGGAGAGAATATGGGAGAAGTTGACACGATCATCCGGCACGCTCAGATAGGCCATGGTCATGTTGACGAAAAGAACTAGCGAAACCAGGCGCGATGCAATTCCGATGGTAAACAGGAAGCCACCTATGAGTTCAATCAACGCAACGGCAAGAGCAGTCATGCCAGGTGCAGGAAGGTTCAGGCTCGCGAAAAACTGGGTGACTCTATCCAAGTGAGTCAGCTTTCCCCATCCATCCTGCATGAACTGATAACCCCAGTAAAGTCGAATTGCAAGCAGCAACGGACTTTGCAGCGAATTTAGAATATTGACGGCACGCGCATAGCTGCCGCGAACAAAGTTGACAGTCGATTGCATT
>JBAWCO010000902.1:0-1776 GCA_049590315.1 Occallatibacter sp.
CCACTGCGCGGTCAGTCCGCTTTCGAATTCGCCGAGTTCGTTTGAGGCTCCAATGAAGAGCGAGTTGACCGCGCTCACCCGTCCCCGCATCTCAGGCGGAGTCGCCAGCTGCAACAGCGAACCGCGAATGATGACGCTGATCATATCGGCCGCACCGCTGATGGCCAGGGCCGCCAGCGAGAGCCAGAGGTTGCGCGACAGCCCGAAAACCACAGTGGCTGCGCCGAAGAGAGCGACACAGACGAAAAGCCGAACTCCGGCCTTCCTCCGAAACGGAAATCGCGCCATGAGCAGGGAAGTGCAGAGTGCTCCCACCGCAGGCGCGGCGCGCAGCATGCCGAGCCCTCGCGGACCGGTGTGCAAAATCTCGCTGGCGAAGATGGGCATAAGTGCGACGGCTCCGCCCAGCAGCACAACGAAAAGATCCAGCGAGAACGAGCCCACAAGAACGGGCATATGCAATACGTAACGGAAACCGGCCAGAACCACCTTGAGTGAAGCGGCGCGGTGCTCCATGCGTCCAGGGCGCACGTGCAGGCTGCCCACAAGCACCAGGAACAATGCCAGCGTGAACAAAGTGAAGACATAAACGATGCCTGCACCTTCCAGTCCAGCCCGCACAAGGCTCGGAATGGTCAAGGTGAAAAGCAGGCCGCCGACCGCGGGACCGACCGTATTGGCAAATTGGAAGATGGCCCCGCCCCAGGTCACCGCGTTCACAAAGTGCTGTTCGGATACGAGATGCGGAATCAGAGCGGAGCTGGCCGGCCCCGAGAACGCTCGACCTGTACCGACCAGGAAAAGGACGGCGTAAATCGCAAACACGCGATGACTTCCCGTGCGCGCCAGGGCCAGCAGTCCAACCGTGAACAGGATCTGGAGGGAATAACACAGCAGGATAATCTGCCTGCGGTCAAAGCGATCGGCCACATGGCCTGCGGGAAGCAGAAACAACAGTCCGGGCAGGAAGAGAGCCAGCCCCGTGTAACCGAGATCCAGGGGCCGGTGCGTAATGGAATAGACCTGCCAGGCTACCGCAACCGCCTGGGCCTCTGCCCCGAGGATCACCGCCAGCCGGGCAAGCTGGTATCGCCGGAAGTCGCGCGATGCAAAAGATTCCAAACCTCGCCGGGGAGGTTTCTGGGGCAGGGAAGAAGACATCTCGCTCTAGGGTAAATGCTCCCGGCTTGGCTCTTGTATCTCTTAGCCGCGCCTAACTGCACTGGTCATGTCGATTCAGACCGCGCGTGTCGCGACGGCGCCGGGGTGTACGGTCACATTCCAGTCGATGTTCCGCGTCGCATCGCCTTCGCGGAAGACCAGCTTGGCAATCGCCAGTTCCCCCTCGATGATCCGAACCTGCACGGCGCTATCGCGAAGGCCGATCGTTCCCCAGCCGGACGCCGTCGAAAAGAAGCACTGAAAGGGCCGCGTCCTGATGCGCGGGCCAAACCATACTGTCTTATCGGCCCCAGAGTATCGAAAGCCTGACAACGCCCCGAGCAGCGCGTAGCTCGACATCGCGCGTGCATACCAGTTGCCGCACTCATACTCATTCCACGGATTGCGCGTGCGGCCGTCATAGCGGCTGCGCAGCGCTTTGACGATCGTCAGTCCTTCCTCGACCAGGCCCTCGTGGATAAGATGCGAAGCGACCTGGTACTCGTTCCCGGTCCACACTTCATCGGAGTAGACAAATGGCAGGGTGGGCTTGTTGCCGCGCGGCCAACTGCAGATCAGCAATCCCGGTTCGCGGCCCATTGCGTAGCCCGGCCG
>JBAWCO010000903.1:0-2626 GCA_049590315.1 Occallatibacter sp.
CCTGGTACACCATTCGCGCCAGCAAAGACAGCTATGTGGCGCGCACTCGCGGCGCCGAAGTCCTGGTGGCGCTGAATCCCGACACGGCAAAACAGGACGCTTTGGCCCTGCCTGTCGGGGGCGTGGCCATCTACGAGGAGAAACTCAACCTCAAGCAATACCGCGACGATGTCGTCTTCTATCCGGTACCATTCGACGGGATCACAGCAGGCATTTGTCCTGAGCCCAAGCTACGCAAGCTGGTCAAGAACATGGTCTATGTGGGGGCTGTCGCACAGATACTCCACATCGATCTTGCGGTGGTC
Source organism: Occallatibacter sp. (assembly GCA_049590315.1). Classification (GTDB taxonomy): domain Bacteria; phylum Acidobacteriota; class Terriglobia; order Terriglobales; family Acidobacteriaceae; genus Telmatobacter. The sequence goes on from JBAWCO010000903.1 coordinate 306, forward strand.
GAGAGCGGCCTCCGCAAGCAGTTTGCGAAGAAGCAGAAGGTATTCGATCTGAACTTTGGCGCTGTGAAGGCTGGGTTCGATTACGCGGCCGAGAAGCTTCCCAAGCAGGATCCTTTTGTGATCGAGCGGATGGACCAGACAAAGGGCAAAATCATCATCGACGGCAACGCGGCCTGCGGCATGGGCGCTGTATTTGCCGGTGTTACAGTGGTTGCCTGGTATCCCATCACGCCTTCCACTTCTGTGGTGGAAGCAACCACCGATCTGCTGAAGAAGCTTCGCGTGACGCCGGAAGGCAAGGCGACTTATGCCGTGGTGCAGGCCGAGGATGAGTTGGCCGCGATCGGCATGGTGCTGGGCGCTGGCTGGGCCGGGGCGCGATCGATGACCGCGACCTCAGGTCCGGGAATCTCACTGATGGCTGAGTTTTCGGGTTTGGGCTATTATGCAGAGCTTCCGGGCGTTATCTTCGACGTACAGCGGACCGGGCCCTCGACAGGGATGCCGACGCGCACTTCGCAAGCCGATCTGCTTAGTGTGGCCTTCCTTTCGCACGGCGACACGAAACATATAGTGCTGCTGCCGGGGAACGTGAAAGAGTGCTTCGAATTTGGATACGCCGCATTCGATCTGGCAGAGCGCTTGCAGACGCCGGTGTTTGTCCTTAGCGATCTCGATCTCGGCATGAACAATTGGATGTCGGAGCCGTTTGTGTATCCGGAGAAACCTCTGGATCGCGGCAAGGTTCTGACAAAAGAAGACCTGGACAAACTGGGTGGGTTTGCCCGGTACCGTGACGTCGACGGTGACGCCATTGGCTGGCGCACGCTGCCGGGAACGGATCACCCCAAGGCCGCTTACTTTACGCGCGGTTCGGGACACAACGACGCGGCGGGCTACACCGAGAGGCCGGATGAATATGTTGAGGTGATGGAGCGGCTTTCGCGCAAGTTCGAGAATGCGCGCAAGCTGGTTCCGGGTCCAATTACGGTGAAGGACGGAACGTCGAAGATTGGGTTTCTGGCATACGGCAGCACTGATTTTGCGCTGCGGGAGAGTCTGGATCAGATCAAGAAGGAATATGGCAAGGACGTGGATTACCTGCGCATTCGGGCATTTCCGTTTGCACACGAGATACACGACTTTGTGGCATCTCACGAGCGCATCTATGTTGTGGAGCAGGACCGCGATGCGCAACTAGCCAGTTTGCTCAAGCTGGATCTTCCCGCCGATCAAGTGGTGAAGCTGCGCAGCATTCTTCACTACAACGGATTGCCGTTGGATGCCCGCACTATCACGGAAGAGTTTGCGACCAAGGAGGGCCTCTAAATGGCAACCGCAACCCCTGCAGCACCCGGCCCCAAGGTCAATCACATCGGGCTTCCTGTACTTGAATACCGAGGCGGCAAGACAACGCTCTGCGCCGGCTGCGGCCACAACGCCATCTCCGAACGCATTATCGATGCGATGTGGGAGATGGGCGTTCAGCCGGAACGGGTAATGAAGATGAGCGGCATCGGTTGCTCGTCAAAGAGCCCGGCTTACTTCATGAATCGCTCGCACAGCTTCAATAGCGTGCACGGGCGCATGCCTTCGGTATCAACAGGCGCGATTCTTGCCCAGCACCAGATGAAGATGATCGGCGTCTCCGGCGACGGCGACACGGCGTCTATCGGCATGGGGCAGTTTGTTCACCTGCTGCGACGCAATCTTCCGATGATCTACATCATTGAGGACAACGGCGTATATGGGTTGACCAAGGGACAGTTCTCGGCAACCGCGGACATCGGCTCGAAGCTGAAGACCGGCATCATCAACGACCTTCCGGCCATCGATACCTGCGCACTGGCAATTCAGTTGGGTGCGACATTTGTTGGACGTTCGTTCTCAGGTGACAAGAAACAGTTACTCTCCATGCTGAAGGCGGCGATTGCGCACAAGGGCACAGTGATGCTGGACGTGATCAGCCCTTGCGTGACCTTCAACGACCACGAGGGATCGACCAAGAGCTACAAATTCATGCAGGAGAACGACGAACCGATCAACGAAATCGGCTTCGTGGCCAGCTTTGAAGACATCGAAGTCGACTACGAATCAGGCGCTGTCTATGACGTGGAGATGCATGACGGCTCCAGCCTTCATCTGCGCAAGCTGCATGAGGACTACGATCCGACCGATAAAGCCAATGCGGTGCGCACGCTGATGGAGTCGACTGCTAACGACGAAATCCTCACCGGCGTTTTCTACATTGACACGCAGAAGCCGACCTTCATTGACCTGCTGAATGTGGTGGATGAACCACTGGCGACACTGCCAGAATC
>JBAWCO010000904.1:0-10932 GCA_049590315.1 Occallatibacter sp.
GCTGGTGGGGTTTGGATGTGGTAGATGCCGGACCTGGTACCGAATACTGCTACTTGGTTGACCGCGACCGGATCTGCTATCCAGACCCGCGATCACAGTGGCAGCCCGATGGCGTCCACGGAAATTCGCGCGTCTATGATCAAAATTCGTTTCGCTGGACCGATGTGAAATATCAGGCGCCTCCGCTTGCAAGCGCCGTGATCTATGAACTGCATATTGGAACGTTCACGCACGAGGGCACGCTGGATTCGGCGATTGGAAGGCTGAATTACCTGGCTGAGCTGGGCATAACGCATGTGGAGTTGATGCCTGTGGCGTCGTTTTCCGGCAATCATGGCTGGGGGTACGACGGCGTTGCGCTCTTTGCGGTGCATCAACCGTACGGCGGTCCCGACGCGCTGAAGCGATTTGTGAATGAGGCGCACAAAAAGGGGCTTGCTGTCCTGCTCGATGTGGTCTACAACCATTTCGGTCCGGTAGGGAATTACACGGGAAAGTTTGGGCCATACTTGGTGGAATCGCATCGGACTCCGTGGGGCGGGGCAGTCAATCTTGAGGATCGCGGTGCGAATGAGGTCCGCAGATTCTTCTGCGATAACGCATTGATGTGGCTGCGCGACTTTCATCTTGATGGGTTGCGGCTGGATGCGGTACATGCTTTTGTTGATAGGTCTGCAATTCACTTCCTTGAACAGCTCGCAGCGGAAGTCGAGACGCTGAGCGCAGCATGGGCGCGGCGATTGGCGTTGATAGCGGAGAGCGATCTCAATGACCCGCGGGTTGTTACTCCACGCGAGAACGGGGGACTTGGCATGGATGCGCAGTGGAGCGATGATTTTCATCACGCCCTGTTCGCTGTGTTGAGTCCGGAAGCCGGCAAAGGGTACTATGCGGACTTTGGTGAGTTCGGCCAATTGGCCAAAGCGTTGGAGCAGAACTTCGTCTATGACGGTACCTACTCGGAATATCGCGGACGCCTGCATGGCCGGCCCGGTGGGCATTTGTCGCAACACAGATTTCTAGGCTACATCCAGAATCATGATCAGGTGGGTAATCGAGCGTTGGGGGATCGGGTGCGGGAGATTGCCGGCTTCGACCGGGCGAAGATTGCGGCCGCATTGGTATTGATGGGGCCATTTATCCCCATGCTGTTTCAAGGTGAAGAGTGGGTAGCTTCGTCGCCCTTCCAGTATTTTGCCGACCACGACGAGGAGATGGCCCGGCTTGTTTCAGAGGGACGCAAGAGAGAGTTCGCCGCATTTGGCTGGGCTCCGGAGTCAATACCGGACCCGGAAGATGCTGAGACCTTCGAGCGGTCGAAGTTGAAGTGGGATGAAACGAATGAGGGAGAACATGCGGAGATGCTGGCTTGGTATCGCGAACTGATTCGATTGCGGCGGGAGATACCATGCTTGACTGATGGGGAACCGGGGCATACAAGCGTGACCTATAGCGAACAGGACAAGTGGCTGTCGATGGACCGCGGCGACATGACCGTCAGTTGTAACCTCGGAGAAACGGAGGCAGCGTTTCCGGTTCCCGAAGGTGGTCGGATACTACTGGGTTCTCGTGGAGTGCCGCTGATTTTAGATGGCGTGGTGATGCTTCCGCCAGACACAGTGGTAATCATCGGCCGGTGACTCAAGCTGAAACGCGAAGGCGGCGAAGCCCTTATAAGAAGTATTCGAAGTCTGACTCGACTTTCAGCTGACGATGGATTTTGAGGAAATGACCGGACAGATTTGCCGGGTTCAATTCAACATAATTGCGCGGCCCATGCCACAAGTATCGGTTTCCCGTTAGCAGGTCTTCAGCCTCATAGGCCCGATCCTGCGGGATTTGTAGCTCGTCCAACGGCAAAGTTACAAACCCTGCCTGGACATGATGCGGATCGAGGTTGACGACGACCACGATGAGGTTGGTGCGGTCTTCTGATTCCTTGCTATAGCAGATGAGCTGATCGTTATCGGTGGAATAGAACCTCAGCGACCAATCGCTTTGCAGTGCCTCGTTGTTCTTGCGGACGCCATTGACCACCGTGATCAACTCGCGAAGGCTGTCGTTCCAGTTCAGGTCCCAGGCGCGGATTTCGTATTTTTCCGAATCGAGATACTCTTCGCTGCCGCGGCGAAGGGGGCGACACTCAAGCAATTCGAATGCCGGTCCGTAGATACCGTAGTTGGACCCAAGAGTTGCTGCAAGGAGCAAACGAATGACAAATGCGGGTCGACCACCGATCTGGAGAAACTCAGTGAGAATGTCAGGAGTGTTAGGCCATTGGTTAGGCCGGAAAAACTCGCGGACCGATGTCTGAGTTAGTTCGGTCAAATAAGTAGTGATTTCGTTCTTCGCATTGCGCCAAGGGAAATACGTATATGACTGGCTGAAGCCCAATTTCGCCAGTCGGTACATGATTTTTGGCCGCGTGAAAGCCTCAGCCAGGAACAGCACCTGCGGATGTTCCCGCTTGATCTCTGCGATAACCCACTCCCAGAAAGGGAAGGCTTTGGTGTGCGGATTGTCAACTCGGAAGATAGTGACGCCCTGGTCAATCCAGTAAAGGAATACGTCCTTCAATTCCTCCCACATGGCGGCCCAATCATCGCTCTCAAAGTCGAAAGGATAAATGTCCTGGTATTTCTTTGGAGGATTCTCGGCGTATTGAATCGTACCGTCAGGACGCTTGCGAAACCAGTTCTCGTGCTCCCGCACATATGGGTGATCGGGTGCCGCTTGGAAGGCAATATCAAGAGCCACCAAGAGGTCGAGTTCCTCAGCCTTCTGTACGAATCGCCGGAGTTCCTCAATGGTGCCCAATTCAGGATGGATTTCCTTATGTCCGCCTTCTTTGGAACCGATCGCCCAGGGACTGCCTGGATCGCCAGGCTCTGCTTCCGCGGCATTGTTGGGACCCTTGCGGAACGTGAAGCCGATTGGATGAATCGGTGGGAGATATACGACATCGAATCCCATCTCTGCGATATACGGCAGGCGCTTCTCGCAGTCGGCAAAGGTGCCGTGTTTGCCGGGCTCCGCAGCAGCGGACCGGGGAAAGAATTCGTACCACGCGCTGAATCGCGCATGCACCGGATCAACAACAACGCTCGCCTCGCGGTCCGACTCGGTCGCAAATCGCTTGTCGGGGTAACGCAAAGCCATTTCGTGCAGCAGCACATCCGTCGCGTGCGTGCGCAATTGCTTTGGATCCATGCCGGAGCGCAATACCTCGGCACGTTTGTGGAGCCATTCGGAATCGGAAGCAAATGCGCGCGTTGCAGCGTCGTCTATCAGGTCTGCGCCAATCAGGTAGTCGACAGGCGTGTCGGTTTCAGCCTTGATGCGCTTCAACAGATCGCACCGCCAGGTTTCAAAGTGGTCAACCCAACCTTGCACTTTGAAACCATAGTGGCCGAGTTCCTTCACGCGGAATGCGGCAGTCCAGCGGTCATTCACCAGGGGCTGCATAGTTATCTCGGTCCACTCATCCGAACCTTCGCGGTGAACCAGCACTGAGGCGGTGATCGAGTCGTGCCCGTCGGTGAAGATATCTGCTTCCACCCGGACTTGGTCTCCTAGAGTGCGTTTCGCAGGAAATCTACCACCATCGATCAGTGGCGAAACATCTTCAATCACCACGCGCTTGCGCCCATCGGCTTGAGGTACTGCCATCTTCGTTCCCTGTTCCTTCCGGCTGAATTACGGGCAAAAAAAGTACGCTACGCTCCACGCTGCTCAACTAAGCTCTCGTAGAGCTGAATGGTCTGGCGGGCTATTGCTGTCCAACTGAAGGTAGCTTCCACGCGCCGTCTTCCTGCATCGCCAAATCTACGGCACCTCTCCGGATCGTCCAGAAGCTGCTGGATACTGGACGCAAGATCACACGCGAACTTCTCCGGATTCGTAGGAAAACTCGTCTGAAGGTCCTGATCGAAGGGCACCAGGTACCCCGTTTCTCCGTGAACTACCACCTCTTTGATGCCCCCTGTCGCACTGGCAACGACCGGGGCGCGGCAAGCCATCGCTTCCAGGTTTATGATGCCGAATGGTTCGTAGACCGAGGGGCAACAGAACACGCGGGCGTTGCTGTAGAACTGAATTGCCTCCGGTTTGGTCAGCATTTTCTCAATCCAGACGATGCGCGGATGATGCTGTCTCGCACTTTCAACCTTCTTGCGCAGCTCGGTCGCAATCTCGGGAGTGTCCGGGGCTCCTGCACACAGGACCACCTGTGTCTCTGGTGGCAGGTAGCGAATCGCGTCGACGAGATGAGTAACGCCCTTCTGGCGCGTGATCCGCCCGACAAAAAGAACATACGGAACCGCCGGATCCACGCCATAGCGGATCAATGCTTGCGTATCCGTGGTCTGCTGATACTCGACCAGATCGATGCCGTTGTAGATAACATGGATGCGGTGCGGGTCTACTTGCGGGTAAGCGCGGAGGATATCTTCTTTTGTGCCTTGGGAAACTGCGATGATGGCGTCGGCATCCGTAATGGCGGTAAGTTCCATCCAGGAACTCATGGCGTAACCGCTCCCCAACTGCTCAGCCTTCCAGGCGCGCAGCGGCTCCAGCGAGTGCGTGGTCAATACGAATGGCACACCGTAAAGCTTCTTGGCGAGATAGCCTGCCATCGATACGTACCACGTATGCGTGTGAACAATGTCGATGCCCTGCAGTGCCTTGATTTGTGTCACGTTCAGGCTGAGCGCCTCAAGCGCTCCCTTGAACTTGCCTTCAGTTCCCTGGGTGATGTCGCTCCACGGCTCCGCCCCGCGAACATGGAGGTTTCCTTCATCGGAGTGCTGTTTTCCCCAGCAATGGACCTCGACCTCAATCTCTTTTGCGAGTTCCCGGCTCAGATAATCGACGTGAACTCCGGCTCCGCCATAAACTTCCGGCGGATATTCGCGTGTAAACAAGCCAACGCGCATTGATCTTCTCTCCAGACGATTCCGACCCTCGACTCGGGGCCCATTTTCGCTCGACTATCGCAACTCTGATTCAGTGGCCCGGAACTTATACTCTCGGCGCGACGAACGTAATCTTATAACGAAGCCTCTCTGTGGGTAAATGAAACGTCGCAATCGCCGGAAATGACGACCTGCAAGGTGGCCAACTGTTGCTCGCCCCATCGAAGCTGGCCGTCACCAGCTCTTCTTGATGAGCGTATCGAAGCCAAATCCACCATTTGGATCGCGGGTGGCACTGAATGCAAGCCGCGGTGACACCTGGTACTGTCCTTGGATAGTCTGGCTCTGCGTTGAAGCCACATTCGTTGAGAACGTGACAAACAGGTTCCCGGTCACGCGCTGCTGAATAGTGATGTTTGCGCCCGGCGGTCCCGCGCTGCTGCTCCCCGCCAGCACCGGGTTGATTGAGAGTTGCGAAATTCCGGCAATCTTTGAAACCCGGCTCGTCAGCTGACTCGACACCTGCGACGCTACTATCGACTGTGCCTGTTGGATTGCCGGAGTCGCGTTGGCATTGCTCGCCTCGGATGTCTGCCCTAACGCGAGCAGGTTGATGATATCCGCGACAGGCAGTGCTGGGTCCGAGCTGTACTGCGTTCGCATTTGGTCCACTGGCCCCTGGAAGCGAAGATCGATGTTGTATTGCTGGATTGACGTGGTCAGGGATATGTTCATCACCGGTTGTGTCTCCGATGGGTTCACGAACTGGATCGTACCGCCGTTCAGTACAAACCGGTTTCCATTCAGAATAATGTCTCCATTGTTCAGATTCACGCGCCCCAGCACCACGGGGTCCGCTGCTGTCCCACGCAGTTGCAGATTCGCGGTTCCGCCCAGGCTCACAGTTCTGCTCGTCAGGTTCACGCTGCTCGTGGAAGCCACTGTGACATTGAGTTGAACGTTCTGCGCAAAACCTTTCGAAGGTGGCGCCAGAACCCCGCCTCCAAACTGTCCCACGAAACTGGACAAATCGAACGCCGGTGTAAACGACAGGTCCGAAAGGCGCACCGCTCCGCTCAGTACCGCCATGTCGGTGGTCCCGGAGAGTCGCAAGTTCGCGTCCACACTCTCCCTCATCCCTTGCGGATAGAGAATCCGCGCTCCCTGCGCGTTAAGTCCAAGATCGAATTGGATCGCTGGCCGATAGGCAACTCCGCCCTGCGCTGTTACCGTGCCTCCTCCGATGTTTCCCTTGAAGCTGCTGATGTTCAGCCGGTCCCGGGTCATTGTAAGAACGCCGTTGCAATGCTGCAATCCAAGCGGCAAGTCGTTCGAAGCGATATTCGCGTCCACAATTTCGATTTGCCCCGCAAGATTCTCTCCGCTCGCCCGACCTTGGGAATCGATGTTGAACTTCAATTGCCCCGAGCTTCTGATATCCGGATCGAAGCGCTGCGCCAGTTCCATGTTCACGGTCCCCACCAGCATCAGCGCCATGGGTCCATCGCCGCTCGCCGGAATGCTTCCTTCAAACTGCAGGTCCGCATCCGTTCCGTGGATAGACGAGCGCTGTATCTTGATCACTTCATCCTTGTAATCGACGTGGATGGGCGCTGCTGCTGCCAGCTCAACCGTGTTGCCGTAAGCCACCTTCAGCACGGGAAGGGTCACGTGCGCCTCAAGCTGCCTCTGGTTCCGCAGCGGACCATGCAGCGTGGCATGGACCTCCGTCTCCCCTGTCATACCATCCGCTTGCGGTGCATAGACAGCAATCAGTGGTCCCAACGGAATTCCCTGCGTATCGAGCGTCGCGTCAGTCGGATAATCCCCGGTCAATTCGATCTTTGCCTTGGCCTGGATTGAAGTATTCACCACCGACGATTGCAGCGTCGCATTCGCAACATGATTCTCCACGTTTGCCTGTAGCTTGATGCCTGTAATGTTCTGCCCCTGCATCGTCAGCGTTGGAATCTCCAGAGTCGCGTCCATTTGCGGATCGTCGAATGCCCCCTGTCCCGTTGCATGAAGTGCCGCCACTCCCGCGATCTTCAAATCTCTTGCGCTCACTGCCTGCAACTTGCTCAGATCTACACCGGCCGCGTTCAACTCGGCAATGTAGGTCTTCTCGCGCGGTCGCACTATGGCGTTCCCCTTCAGACTCCCCGAAGGAAGCGCCACTGCCAGGTCGCCATGCACCTCGTCCCCCGTGCCCGCAAATGTCAGCTTCGCCGATTGCACCGGCTGGCCGTAAGCCACTAGGTTCGCCAGCGTAATACTCCCATTGCCAACCGGGTTCAGTTCCGTCCCATGCATCGCAATCGCCGTGTTCAACGTACCGGTGAGGGGAATTGGTTGCCCTGCCAACCCGGTCAGTTCCGCAATATCTACCTGCGACGCATTCAGCTGAACCCGCAGCGGACTACTTTCTGTTAAAGACCACTTGCTCAGTCCCGCGCTCGCACTGAATGTAATGTGCCCATGTGACACCGGGTCCAGTTCGGCATGCTGCACGCTTAGTTGCGACGGGCTCGCGTCCACTGCGGCGCGAAACACCTTCCAGCCGGTTCCCCTGTATTGAAGATTCGTCGCCGAAAGTTGCCCCGACAAATGCGGCTCCGCCGTGGACCCCTGCACATTCCCCTGGAATGTCGCAGCCCCCGCAAGTCCCAGCGGCTGCAATATCTGCCCTGGCGCCGCGGTGCGAAACATCTCTGCAAGCGCATCCACCTCGCGCAAGTCGTTGGCCTGCAGATGAAGGCTCACGCTGGAGTGCTTGCTCACCACTCCATTCATCTTCAAGTTGGTCTGCGGCGTTTTCACATAACTCTGCTCCAGCGCCAGTTGCCTGTTGCTTCCGCTGTAAGTCGCGTGAATCGCACTCTCCAGCGAGAAGGCCGGCGGTGCCGTGCTGGCATTCGCCGCTCTACCCGGCCCGGCCGCTGTAGCCTGCACTGCAGCGCCGCGTCCTCTCTGCACCTGTCCTTTCATGGTCGCATCGGTGTGCGCTACTAGGTCATCAAGGTTTCTTCCCCACGTGGCCTTCACTTCCGCGTTCAAGGCTCCCGCAACGGTCGCCTTGCTGGATTGCACGGCCGGCGCAATCGCTCGCACTAGCTCCGCAAGGGAAAGCCCATGCACTGCTGCCGTCATCTCCGAATGCGGACTGCTGCTGAGGTCCTTCACATTCCCCTGCGCAGTCACCTCGCCACCCAGCACTCTGGCACGCAGATCGTGCAGCACCACATCACCATTCGCCAACCCATAGTGCGCCGCAATATCTTTGATTTGCGCGCGGATCGCTGCTGTATGAATTTCCAGACCGCGACTGTCCAGGCTCCCATCCACCGTCAGCGCGTCGATCACCGCACGCCCCGTGACCTGCTTGAACGCAATTGTCCCAACTGTGTGCACCATACCCGCCGGCACCGTGGGCTCGCGCAGAATCTCGCCCAGCTGCTTGCCATCGAGAATAATGTCGTAGTGTCCCTGCCCATCGGGATTGTTGTAGTTATTCAGCGCTCCCTCCACCGACACCACGGAGCTGCCAGCCGTAAGCTTCGCCTGCGTGAGTTGAAGAGTAGTGGGTGTCGCGTCAAACTGTACCTCCAGGTTGTGCGTTACTGGGCGCAGGGCGCCGCAGACCAGTTGCCCATTGGAATACGCCACCCTGCCTGAGTACTTCTTCAGCAAGGCGTTGAACGACACCTTGACTTGCAGATCATGCAGATCCGCTGCAACCTCCGCCGGCTTGTCGTTGTAATAGATATCTCCGTGTTCCAGCACCGCATGACGCACGCCCAGATCGAACACCGAGGTGTTGCTGTTCTGCTCACTGCTCTTGATTGTCGGGATATTCGAAACGCCCTTTGCATCTACAAATACGTGCACGACTGGATGATCGAGCTGAAAACTGCTCAGGTACCACGTCCTGCTCAGAACAGACACAATGCCCACGCCTGTCCGCACATGATCCACCTGTAGCAGCGGCGGATTCGGATACGGGTTCGCGCCATCAATTGTGACTCCATACAAATCTACGCTCAAGTCAGAAAGGTGCACTGCAAAATTCTGTAACTGCACGCGCACGCCTAGGTTCTCGCTGGCCTGTGCTTCCGCCTTCCGAATCAGGTAGCTGTGAAACCGCGCATTGTTCAGCAGGATTGCAACACCAACGGTAGCGATCAGCGTCACTGCCATCATCCCCAGTGAAATCCATGCCATCACCTTGAAGAACGGGTGGCGCGCTTTGCGCCAGTGTGGGTTCGACGGATCACGAAGTTCGGCTAGCAAGTCAGAAAGCTTCATAAGTTCTCCCGCTCTAGAAAGCCTGCCCGATGGTTATGAAATACTGCGTTGCGTTGATCCCTTGAATCGGATTCAGGTTCCGTCCCACGTCGATACGTACCGGGCCTACCGGCGTCGCATATCGCAGCCCCAGACCGACGTTGTTGCTATAGAGTGAAGTGAAATCGTGAAATCCAACCGTGGGAAACACATTCCCGCCATCGTAGAAGGTCGCCAGACTCAGCCCTTTCTTGATCGCTAGCGGAATTCGCGCCTCCGCGTTGATCAGCAGCAGCTCATTGCCTCCGCTGGGGACCAGGATCTTGAAGCAGTCAGTGCTCGACCCCGAACTGCAAACGTCCACCTGGCGCTGCGGTCCCGCGCCATCCAGGGGAAATCCACGCAGCGTGTTGCCGCCTCCGGTAAAGAACTCCTCACTCAGCGGCACACGGCTGTTGGCGTACGATTGCGCCAACCCAATCCTCAGGCTGTTGGCGAACACGATGTTGTGAAAGCCCTGCCTGTAAAACGCCGCCTGCCCCGTGAACTTTGCAAAGCTCACGCTCGATCCAAGCTTCGTGGCGTTCAGGTCCAGTTCCGCGGATTCCAGTACGCCTTTGTGCTCGTCCAGTGGATTGTCGCGTGTATCGCGAGTTAAATTCGCGCTCAGCGTAGAAAGGCGAACGTGCTGGTCCTGTGTCGGCACCAGGTCAGGAATCAGGACGCGGGTAAGGTCTGTCTGGCTGAAACTATAACGAAGAAACAGCGTGTTCTTCTGCGCCTTGTCTAACGACCGCTGCAGTTGAGTGCTGGCTAACTCCTGCTGAGAAGAAAACAGTGGGTTCTCTTCGTTGCGATCGAAGGATGCTGATGTGGTTGCCGTCCACGGCGACCAGCGAAAGTCCGGAACAATGTAGTAAGCAGCGCCGCGTTGGTCCAGTCTTCCCGCGAATCCGGTAAGAGAAATCGAATCGCCCTTTCCGCCCACATTGTTGCGCGTGTATTGAAACGTCCCTCTTGGCCCGTAAAACGTTACCTGGCTCGTCGTGAAATTCGCCGGCAGGCCAATCGGTGGCAGGTTCGGTAGCGCCACCGTTCCGCTCGGAATGCTCCCACCGCGGTTGATCACTTCAAATCCAAAGCCGTAGGTGATCTGGTTTCGCTTTGCCTCGTGCACCCTCACCACCACGTCTTCCGCATGCTGAGTGGTGATCTGCCGCTTCGGATCCACCTCGGTCCAATCGAACACACCAGTGTGGTCGTACAGCTTGCTCCCCGCCAACAGCAGCTCTGACTCCGTCAGCGGCTCGCCAGGCTTGATGCCTGTAACGTCTTGGTCGATCAGTCGCTGCCTCGTGTGATTGCGCCCCAATGTCACTAGGTTCCCAGCAATGACCTTCGGACCTTCGTAAATCTGATACACCACGTTGATGTGGTGCGGGTCATCTCTCGACACTTCAGTCGCCGTCTCTCGGAAGCTCGAGTTCAAATACCCGGCCTGCAAATAATAGGCAACAATTTGTGCCCTGTCCGCCTGCACGTGGGCTTGCGAATAAGGCTGCCCCGCCGCCACCTTCAATCCCTTCGGCGCAAACTGCGCAGCAGGTACTGTGTCGTTGCCCTGGATGGTCAGTGAGTTCACTGTGTCGCGCGGCCCCTCCGTCACGCGGAACTGCACGTTGATGTTGCCTCCGCTGTTGGTGACACTCGAAGTTACCTGTACACTGCTGAAACC
>JBAWCO010000905.1:0-12114 GCA_049590315.1 Occallatibacter sp.
CGAGAAGTGGAACGGACAGAATCGATTGTGCCAACATTTTGAATTTCATGGGTATGTCCTTTCGGCGTCAGACGCCAACTTAGTTGGGGGGTGAAGATCGTTCACCCAGGGAAGCGGGGCATCGATCGTGATTTGTGTGTCACACAAAACACGCGCATAATTGGTGCGAACGAATGGGCCGATTTCGGCGATACACTGAGGTCTTACAGTTATCCGCGGCTTTGTAACTTCTGCCCGACGCCGCGATGTTGCAACACTATCCCCGCAATCGAGAACGTTGAAGCAACCGTAGGCTTGGTAATGGATGACACTTTAGTGTTGTCACTGAGAAGGAGACGCTCTCTCGTGTCGCGCCGGTGAGACTAGAGAGTTTGCCGCGCGTCATTTCGCGCTAATATATCCACCGATTCGGGTCGGGGACATTTTCATCGCTGCAGTCGATTTTGTAGCCGTCAAGGCACCCAAAAGCCACAATTCTGACCAGGACTGTCTGAAGCATCAACTCAGGCGGCCAGCTCGTAGCGATGATGCAATCCGCCCAGCCTTGACGTATCTCCGCCTGAACCGCCGCTGGCATTGGCTCTGTGCTACGTCAGCGGTATGATTAGTCCGCCAAAAATTGCAAGATGATCCTGGTAAGTCCGCTTGCGATCAAGTTGACGCCGACGATTGTTCCCAGGACCCAGGCCGAATTTCGCGACCGGTCCCAGCAAACTAGGAATGCGAGCAAGATCGTCAAGAATGCGTTTGCCACTGCCCATCCGGCGCCGCTCTGAGTACGGGCAATCACAAAATAGGCGAGCTCTGCTACTCCTTCGACAAGAAATGAAATCGCAATAACAGTGCCCAGACTTTCGGGCGCGATGTCTGGCTGCGCGATCAAACAGGTGGCCGCTACGAGGAAAGCTACCGAGACGAGCATCCGCCAAAGTAAAATGCCTCGTGTGCGAAAGCTGAGTGCCAAGATTCCATGCGCGAGCCCTGCAGCCAGGATGGTGAGGCCAAAAACGAGCGAAATTGCCAATCTCACAACCAGTGGCATGATGATGGAGAGCGTTCCGGAAGCAATCAGAATGACGGATCCGATTTTCACACATCTTCTAGAGCGCTCAACAGCCTCTTCCCTGTCGTAAATTCCCATGAGCATTTAGGTTAAGGCGTCTTGGCCTTGTACGAGAGCGCTTCTGGAGTTGTTTGCCGACAACACTTTCGTGTAGGGCGTAAACTTGTCGGAAGTTCGATAATACGAGTGATCCGAGAAGACAGATCTGTCGCCCCTTCGACGGAGGTTGCCTTTGTTCAGAGACTTCGCATGGTTTGCCGATAGCAGGCGATCTCGTTTGCCCCGAGGCCTGCTCCTGTTGTTCATGTGCAGTCTCGCGAGCTCTCAACTGCGGAGTGAATCAGATCCGAAGCCTCTGCATGGAATTAAAAGCATTGATCCGCCGCGACAGCCGACTCCGCCCCTCGTCCCTCCACCTCCGCCGGCTTTCTCTGCCACCACGCACACATTCTGGACGCGGCGCGACGGCGCCCCCGGCAGCATTTCTTCTCTGGCGCAAACCAAAGACGGCTACCTCTGGATCGGCTCAACGCTTGGCCTTTACCGGTTTGACGGTTTGCGCTTCTCTGCGTACCCCTTCGGCCCCCATAGCCAGCCTCTTCCATCGCTGGATATCGCCTCTTTATCGGCCGATCGGGACGGAGGATTGTGGGTCGCATTTCACAATACCGCGATCGTTCATCTGAAGACAGACGGGAGCGCTGTCTTTTACGGTTCGAGCAGTGGGCTCGTTGCAAATATGCTCGAGCGCGTGATTGCTCGACCGGATGGAACCGTTTGGGCATTTGGAGGCGGCAAATTATTCAAACTGGAAGGTGAGAGGTGGGTTGACTTCGGGAAGCGTCACGGCCTCGGTCGAGGAGGAGTTTTCTCCGTCTTCTTCGATCGCGAGGGGACAATCTGGATTGGCAGAGACAGGATGCTTTGGATGCTCCGGAGTGGAGACCTGCAGTTCACGCAATTTCCTGCGTCGGTCCATTATGTCAGTTCAATGGTGCAGACACGTGACGGCCAGCTTTGGATCGGCGACGCATGGAGATGTGTTCGTGCTCTGTCCGACACATCTCTAAAAGGCGTCGTCCACCTACTGGGCAAGGCGCAACTTCTGCTGGACGCTAATGACAGTCTCTGGATTGCACAGGACGATGAAGGGTTGTCGAGGATACAACATGTTTCTAACGGGTCCCTTCAGCGAGTAATTGAACACTCGGGCCCTGCGGACTTGAGCGCTCCGCGCACGAACGCCCTTCTGGAGGATCGCGAAGGCAACATTTGGGTTGGAACAGATCGTGGCCTCGATCGATTCCGCGCCACCCCCTTCATTCATTTTCGAGAAACCGAATTGCGAGGGTTTCCCTCGCTCGTCGCCGGAGACGACGGTTCGGTCTGGGTCAATTCTCATGGAAGTCCCCTGATGCGGGTTGCCGATGGTGTAACAACGAGATTCGGTAAAGACGTAAACACGGGACCTCTTGCGAGAAGGCGAAATGGAGACATTTGTTTCGTCGATGCGACAAGCGAAGAATTGCAATGTTACGGCCGCAACGGCACCGCCACGCACGTTCCGCTCTCCAATAAAATCGACCGCGATCCACCCATCAATATGACCGAAGACGCGGATGGATCCCTGCTCATCTCCTTCCAGGATAAACACCTTTGGAGATACCTGGTTAACGATTGGGAGCCCGTAACGGCGCCTGGACTACCTGCCGAAGATCCGTGGGGCATCCTGTGCGATTCGCAGGGGCGGCTGTGGCTGGGATACCGGGGAAACCGGATCGTTGAACGCCAGGATGGCGTGTACAAAACGCTGAATGTCGAAGGTGGCCCCTGGAGCAAAACTCTTACCTTCTTCGAGGGCGGGGGGACCGTTTGGATTGGCGGATCAAACGGGTTGGCGTTCTTCAACGAGGGCCGAATCCACCGCGTGCATTCGCTTGAGGAAAGATTGTTGCACGGCATCTCCGGGATAACCCTCGATAAGTTTGGCAGTCTCTGGCTAAATGCCGGTGCTGGCGCTCTGCGCGTCTCTGCAGACGAAGTGTCTCACCTTCTCCAGGACCCTGACCATTCCATCAAGCTGGACGTCTTCGACGAGAATGACGGACTAGTCGGTCAGCCAACCCAGTTTAAGCGCACTCCATCCGCCATTTCCGACGACAGCGGGACATTGTGGTTCGCGACCGGTGGCGACCTCGTCAGCCTCGACCCTAGCAAGCTTCGGCAAACGACGCCTTTGCCGAGGGTTCTGATCGAAAACGTTCTCGTCGACGGCAAGCCGGTGCTGGATGCTCCGGGAATTGCGGGAGCGGTTTTTCGAACCGGTGCTGATCGCCTGCATGATTTGGAGATCGGGTACATCGGCATTAATCTCAGCGCTCCAGAACGGGTTTATTACCGATATCGACTTGTTGGAGAAGATGCGGAATGGCAAGATGCAGGAAGTCGTCGTCAGGCTTTCTATACCCGGCTTCGGCCAGGAACATATCGCTTCGAGGTCTCCGCAAACAATGGGGAGGACTGGAGCGATCTCGTCTCGCCTCTCATATTGGAAATCACTCCCGCCTTCTACCAAACGTGGCTGTTCAAAATCGTTTGCCTGGCCACTGTCCTGGGACTCATTTGGCTTTACCTATGGGCCCGAATGAAGTACGCGACGGAACACTTCCGTGAACTTCTCGCGCAGAGAATCGCTGAGCGGGAACGGGTGGCCCGCGACCTGCACGATACGCTTCTTCAGGGGTTTCAGGGCCTGATGATGCGTTTCCATCTAGCCACTCAGTCGATACCGCAAGGTCAGAAGGCTCGACGAGAGATGGAAGAGGCCATGGATTGTGCGGACGCAATCCTGATTGAGAGCCGAGACAAGATTCGCGATCTCCGTTACGAGAACAGCAGGGAGGTATCGCTTTCGCAAGCGCTTTTGAAACTCGGAGAGGAACTGAAGCTCCAGGAGAGGGCGTCTTTCGAGACCGCCGTCAACGGCACACCTATGGATCTCGACCCCATAAGTTATGACGACGTCTATGCGATCGCAAAGGAGGCTTTGACCAATGCGAGCCGGCACAGTGAAGCATCCGTCATTCGGGCGGAGATCGGTTTTAGCCAGAAGTGCTTCAAAATGCGCATTTCTGATGATGGAAAGGGAATTGATACGAGTGTCCTCAATAGCCGGAAGAGGGCAAATCACTATGGACTTGCCGGCATGTATGAGCGCGCAGTGACCCTCAAAGCGGATCTGAGGATTGCGAACACAAATGGCCGAGGTGCAGAGGTCGTGCTGACCGTTCCGTCCGTGGTCGCTTATAGTCAACAGAGCAGGCGCCCTCTGAGCCGGTTCATCTACAGATACTTCGGGTTTGTCGCCCCGAGCAATCGGTCGGTACGTCGTGAGCCGGCGGTCAATTCCAAGAATCACACAGACAATTCTTAGCCGCATCAGCGAATTTGCGAGGAGTTTCCAATGCCAACGAGTCAGATCAAAGTCTTATGTGCAGACGATCATCCGCTGATACTTGACGGTATTGCCCGAGCTATCGAACGAGAACCGGATATGCTCCTCGTGGCCGAAGTTACGAATGGAGATGATGCTGTCGCTGCATTCGAGAAGCATCAGCCGGATGTGGCGCTAATTGATTTGCAGATGCCCAGGATGAATGGAGTAGAGGCGATCCAGAGAATAGTTGAGAGATCTCCGCGCGCGCGCTGCGTAGTACTCACTACGTACCGCGGTGATGCACAAGCCTGCAAAGCATTCAAGGCTGGCGCCGTGGGTTATCTCCTGAAGACAACCATGCGCAAAGATCTAATTCAGACGATCAGGCGCGTTCACGCAGGGCAACGCCATGTACCGGTCGAGATCGCGGAGGAAATGACCAAACACTTTGCCGCGGACGACCTCTCTCCTCGAGAAGTTGAGGTTCTGCGGAGCATTTCAGGAGGCCGGTCAAACAAGATCGTCGCTGATCAGCTCAACATCTGCGAGGACACCGTTAAAGGGCACATGAGAAATATCCTCGCAAAACTAGGTGCGAACGACAGGCTCGATGCGGTCCTGATCGCTCTGAAACGGGGCATCCTCGACGGTTGAGAAGCTGATGGCATGACGCAAAGTACTCTGATCGCATGAAGGCACAGATGAGCCCATTGCTTCCAATTTGTCCATTGAAGCGAAGGCCCGGATTCTCAGTGTGGAATTTCAAGAAATGTGGCGGGAGCAACGGGACTCGAACCCGCGGCATCCTGCGTGACAGGGCAGAGGCGTACTGAAGATTCCAAGTGGCCGCAAAACGGCTTCCCGGACACTGAACTTCAATTCCGATGAAGCATAATTATGCTTCGTCGCGGTCCCGAATGAAACCCCAACGAAAATCGGTATGGCTGCTTTGAGCAAATGGTGCACGCCAAGGCGCATTTCGCCCCAATGTGCATTGATGAACGTGGCAGTTTCTGGCTTTTAGCTCGTCACGGCCACTTTGTAGGTACATCGATGACAACTTATGACTACAGAGATGACAACTTATGCTTCAAATCACAACACGAAACTCCGGCGGCCGAGCGCATCCGAAAAGCGCGCACGGCGCTTTTACTAGACCATCCATTCTTTGGCTCGCTCTTGTTCCGGCTGAAGGGCGAGGAGTGCCGCTCGATTCCGACCATGGCGACCAACGGCGTGGTGCTCCGCTACAACCCGGCCTTCGTCGATACGCTGAACGCGGCCACGCTGGCCGGTGTTCTGGCTCACGAGGTCATGCACCCCGCGCTCCAGCATCACACCCGGCGGGCCAAGCGCGACCCCAGGCGCTGGAACGAGGCCTGCGACTATGCAATCAACCCGCTACTGCTCGATGCCGGTTTGAGCCTACCAGACGATGTGCTCGTCGATTCGCGCTTCCGCGGCATGAGCGCCGAGCAGATCTACAACCTGCGCGAGGCAGAAGCGCAACCACAGTCCGATGAGCAAAGCGAATCGAAGCAAGATTCAGGCTCCGATTCGAAAGATTCGGCAGGTGACGAGAATGATAGCGGTACACCTTCCGTTCCGGAGAGCCAGGGCGGCATCGGTCAGGTGATCGACGCGCCCGAGGCCGGCGATGACATGCCAAGTATCGAGGAACAGGAGCGCGATTGGGAGATCGCCGTCAATCAGGCCGCGACCGTCGCCCAGCAGGCTGGCAAAGTTCCCGCCGGCCTCAAGCGAACACTTGATGGCGCGGCGGAAGCCCAGGTCGATTGGCGGGAACTGTTGCGCCGTCTCTGGTCCGACACTATCCCGGCCGATTCGAGCTGGATGCGGCCCAACCGCCGTCACATCTGGTCCGGTCTCTATCTGCCCGGCGTTGTGCGCGAAGGCACGGGCGAAATAGCGATTGCTGTCGATTGCTCGGGTTCGGTCAATGCGCGGCAGTTGCGGCTCTTCGAGGCGGAGATTCGTTCCATCCTCGAAGGCCAGCGGCCGGAGCGGGTGCATGTTCTTTACTTCGACGCCGAGGTTCACAAGGTCGATAGCTACGTGGCCGGTGAGACGCTCCATCTCGAACCAGTGGGCGGCGGCGGCACCGACTTCGGTCCCTGCTTCGATTGGATCAATGAGCACGGAGTCCGCCCCCAGACGATGGTCTTTCTGACCGATCTATATGGGAGTTTCCCGGAGTCCGCCCCAGATTACCCCGTGATCTGGGCCTCGACCGGCAGTCGCCAAGCGCCCTTTGGCAGCGTCATCCCCATGCACGCCGCGTAGCCAATGCTCACCTCATTGGCAGTGACGCGCTACGGAGCATCACATGAACAAGCAATTCTTCATCTTTACCGATGGCTCGGCCATCGGCAACCCAGGTCCTGCCGGTTGGGCCGCTATCGTGATCCACGGGACAAGGCGGCAGGAGATCGCTGGATCGGTTCCGTGGTCGACCGTCTCTGAAATGGAACTGCGCGCCGCGGTCGAAGCGCTACGCCTGACGCCATCCGGCGCCCGAATCGAGTTGCGCTCGGACTCCGAACTGTTGATCCAAGGAATGCGCTTCCGCGTCTTCCGCTGGAGACGTTACGGATGGCGCAACAGCCGTGGCTTTGACCTGCAACACCAAGAACTCTGGCGCGAGTTGCTCCTGCTGAATGCGGATCGAACTATTCGTTGGCTATGGGTCAAAGGGCACAGCGGCCATCCAATCCAATCCCGTGCCGATGCGATTGCCTATCAAGCCGCCAGAGCAGTTGCCGCTCAGGAACGAATTGCTGCCTGATACTGCTGGCAGACCACAACTCCAATGAGGAAAAGAACCATGTCAACGATTGCAGCAACAAATTCGCTTTTTGAGATCGACGTGGAATTGGATTGCCTTCTTGATGAGATAGAGGAGCAGACCGCGCAGGGCGGCGAACCATCCGGGGACCTCGTTGCCCGCTTCCAGCAATTCTGCTCGGCACACGACGAAAAGGTGGACAGGATAGGGCGCTTTCTGCGCCAGATGGAAGCGCGCGAACAGTTCTGCCGCAGCGAAGCTGCCCGGCTCAGCGACCGGGCCCGCACCGCAGCTGGCAAGGTTGAGCGAACGAAGAACATGGTTCTCTACTATCTGATGTGCCGTGACCTCAAAGCGATCGAGGGACGCGAGTTCACCCTGCGCGCCCAGAAGAACAGCCAGGACTCGGTGCGGATCACCGATGAGGCTGCGCTACCATTCGCCTTTCGTAAGATCGATGCCCGTATCGGCGGTGTCCTCTGGGAAACGGTTCTTGCGAATCTTCCCGATGAGCTTGGCAAAATGCTCGATAGCATAGTGGAAGAATCAAGGCCGGACACGGATTCGATCAAGGCGGCAATCCTGCGCGAGGAACAGGTTCCAGGGGCAGAGCTGTGGCGAGGATGGCACTTGAGAATCAAGTAGCAGCGACCCAGTCTCTGAGAATCTCATGTTCTCAGGGACGCCGACCACGGCGGTCGCATAGCCGACAACCGAGAGAGCAAAAGGGACCTGTTTCTGAGGCTCCTTTTGCTTTGGCTGCTTTCTTCTTGGTCGAGGTGGCATCTAGGGACTGCTTCCGCAGCATAACCAGATCATTGTCAAACCCGTGGCGCTGAATGTCGAGTCTGGGAGAAATAGCCGCAAGACTCTCGGCCTGTATAGACTGAATCCGAAACGGGAAGAAGCTAGGACCGCCGATCAGCTCTTTAAGTGGGGTTGAGCAATTCTCCCGTGCATGGAGGGATGCTTCGGCCAGCCAGGCAATTAGTCGTGAATTGTCAATGGCAAGTGTCGTACCGGCGGTGTAGATCCCAGTTGTGCCGCTTTCGGTAAGCACACCCCAGTCCAGGTAGGAGCGCAGCACACGGCGGGTTGCTCGGGAAACGGTCTCCCGCTCGCCGTATTGCTCTCGGACTCGACGCTGGACTTGAGCTGCGGCAGCGGAACCCTGAAGTCTCAAGAGCCGACCCACTTGTACCGCTACACCCGACCAGAAAGGATAGGCTGCGATTACCATACCCCAGTGAATTGCTAAGTGGTCGTGTTGAGGAGAACGCTTGAACAGATCCAAGCCTTCGACACGCAAAGTCTCAAGCTCGGTTGGCACTGTTAGCCATGCTTTGAGCAGTATCGTAATGATCTTCTCGCGATTGCCGCGCCCGGCGTTGCCTCCGACAGATACCTTGTCTATCAGCAATTCCTGCAAGGCATCGTTGACGGCAGACCTGTCTTTCCCTGCCAGGAGCAAATTGGCTGTCTGCTCGAGCCATTCCAGACGCACACGCTGACTGAAACCAATTTGATTGGTCCGTTTAGTCATTCGCCCCTTCTCTCGATTTGAACCAGAGGGACGATGAGTTCCTCGACTGAAATGCCGCCGTGGCTAACAGTACGCTGGTCTTCCTGAATGAACGCTTGGCGAGCAGGAGCCAAGAGAGGCAGGTAGTCCTCCGGGAGACCCGCGGGGGGCCATTCCAGTGCGGCCGGAAATCTATCCTTCACCTTGTCGCGAAGGCTCGCATCGGAATAAACGCGAACCCGTTCACCCCGTAAGTCGGCCACAGCCCCTTCCGCCGGACGTCCACAGCCCACCGCCTCGACGTTGCCATGGTCAGATGTCAAATAGACGCGAAAGCCCCTATCGAGAAGCAGATTGAGTAGCGTGTTCAAGTAAGGCCCTTTGGCCCATTGGCACACTTGGTTGTGCATCCCAGCGGTACCCATTTCCATCCCATGCATGATCCTGTCAACTTTGTCCACGACAAGTCCCACGACCCTTGCCATGGGATGAGAAAGCGCTTCGGAGACGGTCTCCAAACCCCCTTCGCCCAGTCCCTTAATGTAAACGACCTCGTTTGTCGCGAAACCCTGATCCGCCCAGAACTGCGACCATAGCGCAGGTTCCTTGTCTGTCGTCCAGATGCTATTCGGGAAAAAGATGGGAGCCTTGCCGGCAAAGGCTGCTTGGCGCGAAACCGATGTGAGAGAGGGTATCCAGGCAAAGACGCTTTCTTCCCGGAATCGAAAATTGGGCTGCCTTAGAGCAAGCGCGGTACGAACCACCAACCACTGGTCCATCGCAAGGCCATCCATCACGATTAGAGCAAGTTTTGCGTTGCGATCTTCGCCCGCCTGGCGGGCAAGAAACCGCGGGAGATGATGCAGCATGACTGGGGGCACTGGCGGCAAGTTGACAAGCCCGGCGTACCGTTTGAGGAGCCAAGCTGAAAAGCCAGCGTCCACGTGTGCCTGCAAGTTCTCGGCAGCCTCGTTCGTTTCCCCGAAGGCGTCATCGGATTGTTCTGCCATTAGCAGAACCAGTTCCGCCCAGGTGCGGGCAAAGTGGAACCAGTCTGTATGTCTGGCGTCATCAGCAGGAATGGATTTCTGCAGGCTATCGATGAGTTTGCCGAGGCGACGGGACTTGTCCTCAATTGCGGCAGTTCGAATGCCAATAGCCACCCAACTGCGGCTCAGAATATCTGCATGGTCGTGCGAGACTGAGTGTAACAAGCCCTCGACGAAAAGGTTGTCGATGTAGACTCGGATGTCGTGATGATCAAAAGGCAGATCTGTGGGCCCCTTGATGGACAGACTGTAGAGTGCCTCATCTGCACGAATACCGGGCTCACCTCTTGCGGCCTCGTGGTCTAGGAAGATAGGCCAGCGCTCCTGTAGGAATGTGAAAAATGCCTCTCGGTCTGCAATCAGCGTCTCAAGTGGCCAGTCGTTAAAGATGGTGCTTTGACGCAGCAGTTGTATGAATCGTTCGTCGAGAACGTGAGGAATTCTCTGGCCGCTATAATGACGACGCAGCAGCACGCGCAAGAGGTCGGACGGCTGTTTGATCAGCTCGGGGGCGACTTCAAAAACGTGCCGCAAGGCGAATTCCTTTGTGGCGTTGTCCCCCAACTGTCCGGGCGCATGTCGCTCCTGTGCCTCATACAAAGCACCGAGATCCCCACGGTCAAGAGCAGCCACGACAGGGTAACTGAGGCTCGGGAAGACTTCACCGAGATTGAACGAGAGCTTGCGGCCGGACAAAAGGAGATCGTAAGGCAAGCCGCTGATGTCGCTTGCTTGAGATCGCAGTACGACCACGAGATCAGTTTGTTCGCCTCGGTCCCAGCGGGATCGGAACTTCGACTCGTAGGCGTAGCGGAACGCGATGCGGTCTTCAAACGGGATCAGCTCGAATCCTCGCTCACGGATTCCTTCGAGAATTCCTTCTTCAAGCAGCAGCCCGTCCGGGTCGGCCACTAATGTGAGCCGAGCTATCTTCGGAGTGAACTCCTTCAAGATTTGATCACGCCAGCTACTCATGACCACCGCCATCCACCCGAATCACAAGCAACGGCACCATTTCAGGATAAGCATGGGCCTTCTGGTCGAGTTGCTTATGGAGGTTCCGCTCCTCCTGGGCGAGTAGGTTCATTCGATGGTTGCGCACCTGAGCCAACCCGATCCGCTGTAGGGTTTTGCGGCGGGCAGCAAACGCATAGTCAGCTTTCTCTCGTTCGCGTGCGATGAGTGCTCGGTGCTCATGCACAAGCGCTTCGTAGACAGGCTTGCCTTGCTCCTCTGCAGCGTTCTCAACTCCTGCAAAGGCGGTTTGTGATGCCTGTGTATCAAGAATGGACCTGACATGAATGTCGGCTGCGAGTAACTGGTCCCAGACATGCCTAGCTGTTTGCATGTAGACCATACCGTTGTCGGCCAGGAAGAGAGGCAATATTCTTCGACGGTTCCATTCCATAGTGGAAATCGCAATGCGCCACAAGGACCAAACACCATGGACTTCCCCGGAAAGACCTGGTATCGACACGATGGGGATCGGCTGGCCAGGAGCAAATCGAGGAAGCCGCATTGTCAAACCCCGGACCTTCGCCTCTTCCAAGGTAAGGTGTCTGGCTGCCGGAAGCCGCTCCGCTTCCTTCCCCGTAAAGACCACGTTCTCGTAGGTCTCGCCGTCGGGCCAAGTGAGTTTCCAGCTTTGGCCTCCCCTCTCGGCTTGGCCGCCGTGCGCTCTCAGGTAGCTCACAGTCATGCGCTCGACCCAATGAGGCAAGGGATGGGTCAGCAGTCGCTGGGCTTCACCTGGCTTCAAGTCCTCGGTGGTGCCGAGCACAGATGCGGTCATGCGCGCCTCGCGGGCCTGTTCTTCTAAGCGAGCGACCATACTCTCCACTGACTCTTCCACCTTCTCGGGGTTGAGGATTGCTTCGACATACATCTCATCGAACATCTGGCTGGCTTGGGCTGAGTCGAGGACATCGCCGGTCTTGTCGATTCCGAATTCCTCGAAAATGACGGCGAGCTTCTGCTCCAAGACCTCACGAACTCGATGCTCGACCGAGCCTTCAAAAACGAAGTTGATGGCGCGGACTACATGGGCCTGACCAATACGATCAACCCTGCCGATCCGCTGTTCAAGACGCATCGGATTCCATGGGATGTCAAAGTTGATCACCACATGGCAAAACTGAAGGTTTAAGCCCTCCCCGCCGGCATCGGTGGAGATGAGAATACGGACATCCTTTGCGAAGGCATCCTGGACTCGCTTGCGGTCGTCCATCTCCATGGAGC
>JBAWCO010000906.1:0-8341 GCA_049590315.1 Occallatibacter sp.
CATTCTGATTGAGCGTCAGGCCCATCACACCCCAGTAGTACCCGGTATACGCCTGGAGATTCTGTGCGTTGAAATTCACGTTGCCGCTGGGATCCTCCTGGTTTGTTTCGTTTGCGCCGCTCGTGACGGGGGTTATGACGATCGGATCGAGTGTCTCGCCGCCGGTGCCCACAATGAACTCCCGTATGCCCTTCCTTGGATCGTAATTCCCGTTCGGGTCAAGCGGGCGATAGCGAGCGTAGAGATGGTCGTGTCCGTTCAGCACCAGGTCCGCTCCATGTTCGTAGAGCACTTGCCAAAAGGCCTGCGCGGTCACCCCCTCCTCGGAGATGCCGTTCGTAGCGCTGAACGTGGGCTGATGCCAGTACGCGGCTGTGCAAGCGGAATGATTCGCCTCGAGATCCTTCTTCAGCCAATCGAGTTCGGAAGCAAACCAGGAGCCCGTGGTCGAACAACCGCCCGGCTGCGTCTCGCACTCTATGTTGAGCGAGATAATGTGCCACGAGCCCAGATTATAGGAGTACCAGCCATCTCCGACTCCGACTGTGCCCCCCGCCGGTACGGTGGATCCAACTCCACCCGTTTGCTCGAAGTGCCCCGCCTGTCCATCGGACCGTGGTATAGGTTGGGGGGTGGGAGTGGTAGCGGCCGGATAGCCGCATCCGGTCATCGATGCTGGGCACGGGTCCGCGAGCGTAGCCGTGATCGGTTGCCCCGTGGCATTGATCTGGAAACCGTTGAAGTAGGAGAAGTAGCCGTAGCCGGCAACGCCGGTCGCGCCATGCTCGTCATAAAACTCGTGGTTGCCAGGCGAGGGCCGCGTGATCATCTTGAATGCGCCATAGGTCAAATCGTACGAGTTCTCGAAGTCCGAATATTGACCTACCTGGTATTGCAGATCTCCCGTGATCGCGACGAGGTCAGGCTTCATAGTCTCAATCTGATTCGCAGTGGCCTCCTGGGATTGCCAGAGAGAGGTGGCGGTGTAGGGAGCCTTGGGGTTGATGCAGGCCTCGGCTGTCTTCTCACCAGCGGGCTCCGTCTCGCCTGGCTCGCAGGAGACGTCGCCGACCACCGCGAGCACGGGCGCTGAGCGGTGTGGTGTTGCGTATGGCCACCTATTGTTGTTGGAATTTGGACTGCCGTAGTGGTTGGAATCTTGATTCTGGGCCGGCATTCCAACTGCAAATGCCAGCGCCGAGGCTACGAGCGCAGCCGCACGAAACCTTCCTTGGATCGTTTTCATACAGGACCTCCGATTGGGGTTTTGGGGAAAGGGCTTGCCAACCGGAATTTTATTCCTTCAATTCTTTGCTTATGTTTCGAACGTGTGAAAAGAAATCGCCAGGAATGCTGGGGAATCTGGTCACCGCAAGGAAACGCTCGGCAACGAATGGTTTGGCGTTCCCTGGACCTTGGCGAGGCTTGTCGTAACCGAGTCCACCGTCGCGCGCGGACAGCTTCCAGGCTAAATTCTCCGGCCAATCCAGTGGGCCCGATGATCGGGCCCACTGGAAACATCCGAATCGGCGACAAACCGACTCCCCTCAGCATCCTTGACCACAAGAATTGGTTTGCATTTGCTACTGAACACGAACGTGGGTGAAGTACGGCTGTCCATTGCGGAGCTCATACCCAAACCAAAGCTTGGTGCCAACGCCGAAGGAGATTTGGAAAGCGCCTTTCTTCCCGCCGCTCAGCACATGGCACTTGTCGATCGCGTCCATTTCGATTTCGGTATGCCTCAGGTAGGCGATAACGGATGGGGAGGCAAGACTTGCAGCCACTGAGGACTTGGCTCCGGTCGCCGCCAACAGCCGGTCGGCCCACTGAATCTGTGGTTGCAGAAATCGATGACCGAGGTCCTGCACCTGATCGGAGTTGATTCGAAGTATCCACATGCCGCGAGGCTCAGCGCAACAGCCGTAAGAAGAGAACGAACTCGTGATCTCCTTCGTTGGCACGGTGAGCAGATTGCCGACGAGCTTAATCTCACGATCTTCTTCGACAGAGAAATCGTAGGATCGAATGACGAGATTCTGAGCTTCAGTGACGTTCCACTGCCAAACACTTAATTGCTTCATCAGGGTATTACCGTTCGTGGCTTGAAAAGCGTCGATTGCAAAGCGGGGTTGACCTTTCACTGAAGGCGGCAGCGGTATGACCTGTTGCGCAACCAATGGTCCACAATAGTAGGCACACAAATCGAGGAACGCCCAAAGCCCAATTTCGTCCCCTTTACGGTAGTGGCGCTCAGCCAGTGGCTTGATGCTCCACTGCGAAAGAAAATGGCCATTCGCGTTCCGAGCGACTACAAAGAACGTCGAAGTGGCGTTTGCAGACTGGCTCTCTTCGTAATCCGCACTTACGACATAAACGTCCGTTGCGATTTCGGTGGCGGAGCCCGTCATCGCGTAAAGGGCAGGTAGATTGGGATTGTAGACGTAAGGATCGTGCAGCGGTGGGGTAAAGTCGACGAAGAGATTGTCGAGATCTCTGGCCGACGGGTTTGGATGCAGATCGAGCCAGACACCTGCCCACTCCTCAACCAGTTTCCAACCCTGGGTCAACAAGGGCCGCATCTCTGTATCGTTCAGTGGCCGTAGTCTGCCACCCTCGCCATGCGTATTCATGCGGTCCATCACCGCCCGATGCGCATCGATCAATTTCGCCATCCCAGGAGTAATGGATGGAGCAGTAGGTTGCGCAAAAGCACAAAGCGTAATCCCGGTTACGGCCGGAACCATTAGCGCTACCGCAACGCGTCGAATCCAGCTAAGCATTTTGCTGCCCACGAAAATTTCTGGCCCCGAATCGATGAGTGATGATATTCGTGACAGCAATTATGGCAGAAATGCCGAAGGCGGCGTGTCCGCAAAATTGGCGAATTGGGTCTGTTCTGACAACACCTCCCGACATTTCGAACGAGTCACCGTCTATGCGGAACCTCGCCGGATTTTCGCCAGGTTTAGCCCTGGCAGTTCGATCTGTACCGATGCGCTGCTCAGACGTAGCGAAACAGCGCCATGAAACCAAAGTCCATGTGCTGCTGGATATGGCAGTGAAACAGCGTCAGGCCGGGCTGGTCGGCGACCAGATCCACCGTAGCGCGTCCAAATGCGGGAACGATCACCGTGTCTTTCTTGATGCCGGCAGTTGGCTTGCCGTTGAGCTCGACAAGCTCGAACATGTGCCGGTGCATATGCAGAGGGTGTGAATCGTCGCTGCGGTTGTGAAACACTAGCCGGTAGCGGTCTCCCTCATGGAGCAAGAATTCTCGTTCATGCGGATATTCTTTGCCGTTGACGAGCCAGTGGTTGATCCCATTGGGTCCGGGAGCCGCTTTTTCAAAGACCATGTCGATGGTCTGGTCCGGCGCGGGATGCGGCGCGGTGGCGCCGAAACCCGTCTCGCCAAAACCCGTAGTTCCAAAGATGGTGTAGTCCCATCGCGAGTTCGGAGGGGGCGGAGCCCATTGCGCGCGTTGGTGTTGATTGGCGTACTCCACCACTAGCCCTATGCCGGATTGCCGTGCGACGTCGCGAGTCTCCCCGAAAACCCAGACGCCCGGGTTGTTCATCTCCACAATCGCATCCACCCGCTCGCCTGGAGCGATCTCAATCAAATCGACCGCCTGAGGCGCAGGGACGGGATTACCATCGAGAGCGATGACTTGAAACTTGTGGCCAGGCAAAGCCACGCGATGAATTTGGGAAGCGCTCGCGTTGAGCAGGTGCATCAGGACGCGTTGACCTGGCTTCACGCGGAGGGGCTCCCCAGCCCCGAGTATTTTGTCGTTAATGGAATAAAGAGGGGCGCTGACTTCGAGTCCGTTCGGAGGCAGGTCTCGAGGGGCGGGTCTTTCGGGCTTGGGGTCGTTGGGATCCGTCGCCATCTCGTCCTGATCCATCCTGGACAGAAAATACTGCCATTCACGCAGCGCGAGAAAGACTTCCTGATCGTAGAGTCCAGGGTCATTTGCGGCATCGATCATGAAAAAACCGAATTGGCCGGTGTAACTGCCCCGATGCAGATCCAGCATCGCGGCGGTGTGTGAGTGGTACCATCGAGAACCCGCCGGCCTGGCCACGAATTGATAGCGGCGCCTGCCGTGGGGCGGCACCGGGGGAGTGCCTTCTTCCTCCGCACCGTCCATTTCCGAGGGCACGAACAGGCCATGCCAATGCACATACTCCGGAACGTCTGTGTCGTTCACAACGTCGACGGTGACGTGCTGGCCCTCGCGCACCCGCAGCAGGGGACCCGGGACCTTATTGTTGTAGCCGATTGTGCTGATGACAACCTGCGGGGCCAGCTCGACCAGCATGGGCGCGATTTGCAGGGTGAAATCCGCTGCAGGCCCTCTGGCAAGCCCGGTCGCATTCGGTTCCAACGGCGGCTTCAGATGCTGCGGCATTCCCATCGCCTGCGGAAAGCCTGGCGATTTGCCAAACGCGTGCCGCAGCTCGCCGGCCCCGGTCGCGATCACGGTGGCCCATCCAAGCCGTACAAAATCTCTTCGCCTCACGCGATCCTCATCCCGGCTGCGAAGGTCACCATACAGACGAGTGCCTTAATGAGCAAGGCCGATATAAAAAACTCTCTCGATCCCTTTCATATTAATGCCCGTTCTTCAGTTGATGGTGTTTCGGGACGTTGAGATGTAGTTAACAATACTGATCTCAAGCGGATCACTGGAACCGAGATGTCGGCATTGCGACTGGAGTTTATCGAGCGATCATCGGTGAGGATCGCCGTTGCCTGAGACGTTTGCGAGGACCTATCCTGCCTCCGGCGTCTAATCCTAGGTCGGTGAGCGAAATGGACTAGCGACGTTGCGGAAGGACGTGAAGGTACTGCAGCTCGTAGTTGTTGCCGAAAGTCCGCAGCATTTGGTCAAGCAAGCTAGAAGGCGAAATATTTCTCCGCCGCCATTTTGAAGCACGCGTAACGCACGAATCCCGGCCATCCGCACGATTCGCTCAGAAGGTGGGACTGGCCGAAGATCGCGGCGTTCAATAGGGGTAGTAGTTGAAGCTAGGCTGTTGAGGAGGAGCGGAAGCGTCGAGCTGAAAGCAGTGGCGTCCGGCGGGATGAGTCCAAGCATTGGGATCGACGCGGGGCGGCTGGTTGTTATCGTCCCGCGGGCCGCTTGCGGCGAAGACGGCGCAGAGTTGGTATTGGCTACCCCCGCCTGGATGGTATTCGAACGCCTCGCGGGTGGTCGGGTCGATGTGAGCACCCGGAACCTCGGCGAGGCTGGCGGGAAGTTTCGATGCATAATTATGCCAGTAGTACCCAATGCCGCTCGATAGTTCATAGAGTTGCTGTACACGCTGGCGGTCGGCGACGAGCTTGCGCTGTGCACCGGGCGCGCCAAGCTGCATGAAGCCGAGATAAATCATGGTGGCAACGACCATGGAGCTTGCAACCGTCATGACCCGATCGCGGCCGAACCATCCCGCCGCAGCCTCCACTTTGCGGAGGCCGCCAAAGTAATACCAGAAGACGCCGCTGGAGAGCACGAAGACGGTGACGCTCCTGGCTAGGAAGCGCGAGGTTAGTTCGCCGCGCAGCAAATAGGCGAGGGCGGTGATCAAATCGCCCATAAACACTGACGCAGCTATCACCAAAGCCATGTATGTGAGCCATTTGCGAATGCCTGAATCGAGTCTGTCCGGGTCAGCCGCCGCCTCACGGAGGACCACTCGCGAGACGAGCAGATAAAGAGGAAAGGCGACAATTACACCGGCCAGCGACATCGTCACGGTGTAGGTGTTGAAGGTCTGGCCGTAATTTCGAAAGAGCGGGTCGGCGAGCCAGCGGTCAATCAGCGAGAACGCAAGCGATCCCAGCGACAGGGTCCAGACGGAGAGGGTCGAAAAGACGAGCAGATAAAAGAAGGCGTCGCGGGCAGAGGCGCTGCTGCCGGGGCGGGGCGGCGCCTCGATTCCGATTTGGCGCTGATAATGGTCGGCGAGGGCAGAATAGGCTTGCTTTTCGGTCCAGCCGCGTGCGGTGAGGAGACCGACGAACGACGGCACGGGAATGCCTGCGTCAAGTGACTTTTGGATAAACTCCTCAATTCGGTTGTCTCGGCTCATGGTGTGCTCCTTAGTCGTAAACCTGCGACACCGTGAGAGTAGGCGCAGGCTGGGCACGGAACTGCTCGGCGTGTGACAGTTCTTATGACTGTCACACCAGCAGAACCGGAAGCCGTACGCTCTGAGCGAAATGATACCCATGCATTTGGCTGGCAATGAGAACGTAGAGATGGGGCGAAACCAATGCAGATTGCGCTGAGCAAGACGAGCGACGTACCGCTGCGACAGCAGCTCACAGAGCAAATAGTATTTCTGATTACGACCGGCCAACTGAATATAGGCGAGGAACTGCCCAGCGTACGGGCGCTGGCTCGGATGAGCAAGGTGCACCACAATACCGTAAGCGAGGCGTATCGGGATCTGGTGCGCAGGGGCTGGGCTGCTCGCCGGCCCGGGAGCCGACTCCTGGTGGGCTCCGGGCTGGCCCCCGTTGGTCCGCGCGATTTGGATGAGCTGATCAATGAAACCATCCAGCGGGCGCGGGAGTTGGGTCACTCGCTGCAGGCGCTGCGGGAGCGGGTACGTGAAAGGCTGATGGCGCAACCGCCCGATCATTTTTTAATCGTAGAGAACGAACAGGGTGTGCGGCAGATCCTCGAGGCGGAGATTCGGGAATCCCTGGGTTGTTCGGTACAGAGCTGCTCTTTTGATGCCATCGCCGGCGAACCGGCCCTCAGCATTGGCGCCCAAATAGTCGCCGCCAACCACCTCGTCGATGGGATCAAACAGCTGGCGCCGCGGAACCGGCCGGCCATCGGGCTGGTTTATGCGCAAGCCACCGAGCATATCGACTTGATTCGTAAGCTGCAGAACCCGTCCATAGTCGCGGTTGTGTCCGTGAGCGAAAGTCTGCTCCGGACAGCACGAGGCCTCTTAGCGCCCGCAATCGGAACTCGACATACGTTGAGTGAAGTGCTCACCGATCCAGATACCGCCATTCGCCTGGGCAGCGCCGATTTGGTCTTTTGCGATACGGTTACTTACGCAAGAGTTCACTTCCGCCGCAAGATTCTCTACAAGCTGATTGGCGCTGACTGTCTTGAAACTCTTGCCGCATCTCTGAGTCATAATTGATTGGCCGCAGATCACCTCTTGTGGCGGCGCCTTTCACGGGGGCTGCACACCCGTCATCGGGCCGCATCCACGATCAAGTCGGCGGAAGCGTGCTTTTCACTAATGCTCAACGTACGAATTTGATCTCCCGAAAACAGATTCATCCTCTGGAGTCGGCATTGCGACTGGAATCTATCGAACGTCATCGGTGAGGATCGCTGTTGCCTGGGGCGTTTTTCGTTCCTAATCCTATTTGCTGTGGACGGCACCTCCGATCGCCTCGGATGAGTGTTGCTCGGGAGTAACGGAATGCAGATCGCAATCCAGCCGGGAGCATAGAGCTAGTTGTCTCGGCCGCCTAGAAAGAGTTCATTGCTCAACTGCGTGTGCCGCGATGAATCGCCCACGTAGATGGTGTACTTGCCAGTCGCCATCTCCCATGCGTTATTGTTTGTGTTCCAGTACGAAAACGGATGCGAAGATCTAGCCGGATCGATATCGATCGTGACATGCTGAGTCTCCCAAGGCTGCAGCCACACCTTGCTCCAGCCTACAAGTCGACGGGGCGGCTCGCCGGTGCTAGTTGGAAGTCCGACGTAAATCTGCGCCACTTCTGCTCCGGCCCGATTGCTGGTGTTGGTTACGTCACAGCTGACCTGAATCGATTTTCCACCGACACCGCTCTCCTCATTGAAAATGTGCAGATTTGAAAACGAGAATGTCGAGTAAGACAGTCCGTAGCCAAACGGAAATAACGGCTCCAGTTGATGTGCGTCATACCACTTGTATCCCACCAGAAATCCTTCGCTGTAGTTGACGTCGAAGGAACCAGGGTTAGCTTGTGGGAAAAACGGAATCTGAGGACGCGGTAAATCGTTCACGCTCTTTGGAAAAGTGAGTGGCAACTTGCCGCTTGGATTCACATCGCCGAACAGGATGTTGGCGATGGCCTCACCACCCTTCTGCCCCGGATACCATGCCTCAAGCACCGCACCCACCTGATTGAGCCATGGCATCACCTGTGGACCGCCTGTTTCCAGCACAACGATGGTGTGAGGATTTGCACTCGCGATCGCGCCGCAATGGGCTTTCTGGTGACCATCACCACTTCCCGGCACTCCGAAGTTGCCAGCAATTCCGCGACAGCTGCACCGCCGACTGGTCCGGTACCACCAAGGATAATT
>JBAWCO010000907.1:0-3760 GCA_049590315.1 Occallatibacter sp.
AGTCTCAGATAGAACCATGGTTGGCAGTTGCCAACCCGCTGCTTGCAGGCGCAAAAGAAGCCGAAGAACGCCAAAGAACGTGACACCGAGAACCTCCCAACAAGACGAAAAACAAAACCATGCCCTCGAAAAGTGGGTCGCGGCAGCCAACAGGGGCTGGATGTCAGAGAAATACCTTCCCCCGGCAGATCAGGGGAAGTGTTTTCTCTTGACATCCCCTTTTATAGAACCCGCCCAAGGCTCAGTGGTTAGTCAGACGTGGGCCGGCGGCCCATTTGTGTCTCGATGCAAAAACTATCAGCAGTTGAGGTACAAAGTAGGTGGCTATTGCTAAGCTGCGGGGTTGGTAGCCCGTTAAATTGAGAGCAACTGAGCATATAGCCCCAAGAGCGATGCAGGAGGTAATCGCCCATCGACGAAATGAATCTGTGCTCCGTAGTGTTCTAAGCGTAACGCCGACCAGCATGATTCCCAGCAGCATCAACCCAATCCAGAGAAGGAAAGCGGGGAAAGCACTCGACGTTTTTGGCGAGCGATGTTGAAGTGCGTAATCTATCAAGTAGATGGACGAGATCAAAATGGTGCCGCTCGAAGCGTAGAATTCGATGCCCATTCCTAGCCTGCGTACTGTCGCTCGCATAGACCCCCCTTTTATGCGTCTGCCGTGATCAAAACTCAGCGTATCTAATGCGCATTTCACAGATGCTGTCCCCTATAAAAAATTGCGCAAACGGTCGACATCGAACAAGAATTCCGTTCGCGGTAAATCGAATTGCAGCCCAACCCAGCGTCTTCCCAAGGAAGCTTGAAAGAACCAATGTGATGGGAGTATTTGAATGCTGCTTCCTTCCCACGTTTGTTAGTATTTCCCAAATGCCGAACCTGCCGTTCTGGCAAGGCAAACCCCTATCCCAAAGGGATTGAGAATCGGTACTGGCCTCGGATGCTCGTCGGAATGCAGAAAAGCGCGGACCGAAAGCGTGGTTGCTAGCACGCAATATGCAGTAACGACGTCCTTGACGTATTCCAGTATGGTTGGACCCTCCTTAACCACTACCTCTTCCTCGATATCGGCATCCTCTTCCTCGTTTCTCCCCGTCGGGTCCTTTGCATTCACAGGATCGCCGCCCGCGTAGAGATACTTATGCAACGACGCTGGCTCGTCGATAAAGCCATCCTCAGGATCCCTGCTCAAGAACCTACCAGTAGCTGGGTTGTAGTATCTGGCGCGGAGGTAGTAAAGGCCTAGGTCGGAGTCAAACTGTTCGCCGCGGTAGAACGATGGACTCCACGAAACTGCTCGTGTTGCGCAAATCGCGGCGGTCGTCATAAGCGTAGACCTCGTGTCGTAGTTGTATCCCAGGTCCCCGAGTGCGAGAGACCCGGGGGCACCCGCCACTCAAAT
The DNA here is from genome assembly GCA_049590315.1 of Occallatibacter sp. GTDB lineage: Bacteria > Acidobacteriota > Terriglobia > Terriglobales > Acidobacteriaceae > Telmatobacter. The sequence goes on from JBAWCO010000907.1 coordinate 1,406, forward strand.
ATGGCCACCCGCCGACGAATCTGGGCCACAATCAGTAGGGCTTGGAGGGGTCATCGAGTCCGGAGCCGCCTGTCCTGCCATCTGGCTTTCCTTTGAATTGAGCGAGCCTGAGGGCAAGAGAGTGATTATTGCTTGAAAGATCGTGGCAAGTATGACTGCAGGGAACATGACGAGTGGTCGTTTCGTGACGGCGGCCCAAATCACCAGGAGCCACAATATTAACGGCAAAGACACCCATAACCTCTTGGCACCTATATCCACTAGCCTTTCCATGCCGTTTATGATCCAGACCACGGTGAAACAGATGGCAAGAATGCCCCAAAGAATCACATAAGGAAAATTATTGACGCGCAGGCTGTTCGCAAAGCTTATCCAGCCCAAGACGGGCCAGAGCATACTCGCGGCGTACCCTAACCGTTTGTGCGATTTTTTCGAAGTCACTGGCGACCTGCTCCTCAAAGACTTTAGATGTGTACGGCCCGGTAAAATGATGTGGTCTGACGAGTTAAGATGTTCCGGGAATGGTGCCCGTGAGGAGCCGTAGCACCCCCACAATAATGCATGTGGCATCATCTAACGCCTTTGCAACGGGGTTCGTGTAATGCGCCCACCCGAAGTACAGAACGATGGCTCTGACCGTGCACGCTCCTCCAGCAACCCACACGACAAAGCTCGCGCTCGTGGGTAGCGAAACTCCAAAAGCGTACTGCAGTAAGCTCCCCCGGCCCGTCGGATCGATAGCATTTACCGGATTGCCACCTGCATAAAGATACTTATGCAGTGTCTTAGGGTCGTTGGCTTTGCCTTCTAGCGGATCGCGACTGAGGAACCTGCCGGTGGCGGGATTGTAGTATCTGGCGCGGAGGTAGTAGAGGCCTAGGTCGGAGTCGTATTGTTCGCCGCGATAGAGGTAATTGTTGGGCGTGGAGCCGGTCTTGGTGAAGGAGTTACCGAAGGCGTCGTATTCGTAGCTGTCTGTAACCGTGCCTGCTGAGCTGGTGAGTTGGCGCACGCTGCCGCCGCCGTCGTACTGGTAGTAGCTCAATATCCACGCATTGCTGACAAACTGATCCTGACTAATCCGCTGCAGGCCGGAGGTATACGTGCGCGTCATGACGCCGTTGGTCAACTCATCCAGTACCTGCGGGTAACCGGTTGGGTTCAGATCATCGACCAGGTACTGCGTGGTGGTGGCGCCGTTCACCGTCTTCGAGACACGATTGCCGAAAGCGTCGTACTTCATGGTGACCACAGTTGCCCCCTGAGTCATGGAGGTCATGTGGTTCTCCGAGTCGTAGGCGAAGGTCTTCCCGCCCGTGGTCAACACGTTGCCGTTGTTGTCGTAAGTCTCCGTGGAAAGCTGGTCGTTGGGATTGTAATTGCCGAAGCCGGGGCTGAAGCTACTGAACGTGGAGCTTGCCGCGGTGCGGTTGCCTACCGGGTCAAGCGTATACGTTGCGTTGCCGTTGTTGCCGCCGTTGTTGGCCGGATCGCCGCTGATGGTCTCGTTGGTGAGCCGGTAGATGCCGTCGAAGTTCCAGGCCAGCGTGCGGTTACTCAACTCGGTCGCGTTGGTGCGGTTGCCCGTGAATCCCAGCGTGCATTTGTAGTCGGCGATGGGCGGCGTGGAGAGCTCAGTGAAACGGTTCAGTTCGTCATAGGTGTAGCTGACGTTGGCGCCGTTGGCATTCGAGGACTGGATGCTTTCCACCTTGCCCGTTGAGTAATAAGTGTAGCTCAGAGTGTTTTTCCGAGTTCACGGTTTCCAATGTCTGAAATCCAGACACGGGCCACGCCATCATTTTGGGTCAGTCAGACCTGGCCACCCGCGCGCATTTGGCGAAATTTCGTGAATGCCAACCAAGCACTTATGATGGACGCAAAACCAGAGAAAGCCGTGATCAAAAGGTGTCCGTCTCGATTCCAAAACGCTATGCTCATTATTGCAAAGCACACTGATAACAATGCATGTCTGGATAAGGCATTGGAACCTTTGATCGAGCACGTAGCCGCGAGCAACGCTGCGATTACCTCAGCGTTAACTGTGCTTACTGAATTAGGCAACAATCCTGGACGAATTAGGGTCAAAGCTCCCCAGAAACAAATGCAAAGTGCGACTAACAATAACTTAGTTTCTACGTTGTGCTTAGCGAGTTTCACGACGGTTCGAGTCCCTTCTCCGAGGATAGTTGAAGTCAGCGTACAAGATCTGGTTCACGCACTCGACACTCGATTGTCGAGCCATTTTGCGTATCTCACAAGGGATCTTTACAAGACGCCTTGTCTTAATTAGATGCGCTGCCACCTCCGGGAAAATGAGTTCCAGGACCCCAATTTGGGCTACACTCCAGGCCC
>JBAWCO010000908.1:0-6187 GCA_049590315.1 Occallatibacter sp.
GTAATGCCCATCGAGGCAATTTCGCGCCCATCCTTGTTCAGCGCAAATCCCGACTCGTAACTCTGGTCTTCAAACGTCCCATTGCCCTTGTTGATGTAAAGATAATTTGGCTCCGAATCGTTGCCCACCACCAGGTCGGGCTTGCCGTCCCCTTTGAGGCTTACAAAGATTGTCGAGAACCCGTAATAGTGTTCCTTATCCTCGACTCCGGCTTTTACTGTTGTGTCTGTAAACGTTCCATCGCCATTGTTGTGGAACAAATGATCTGCCTCGCCCTTCAATCCTCTCGGACCGCAGTTGACCGAGACGCCGCGATACTGGCAGTTCGCGTACCCCACCGCCTTGCTTCCGGCAATGGGCAGGTTGTCACGGTCGAAGTGCACATAGCCGGTTACGTAAAGGTCCAGCAATCCATCGCCATCGTAGTCGCCCCAGGTCGAACCCGGTGACCAGTTTCCCAGCGCGACGCCGGCCTTTTCGGCCACATCGGTAAAGGTTCCATCGTGGTTATTGTGGTAGAGCCGGTTGTTGCCGTAGTTGCCTACGTAGATGTCGGGCCAACCGTCGTTGTCGTAGTCGGCAACGCTTACACCGTACCCCCAGCGGTCATTGGTCACGCCAGCCTGAGCAGCTACATCGGTAAATGTTCCGTCGTGGTTGTTATGAAAAAGCGCCGCGCGAGGTGGAGTCTCCTTGCCGTCCAGCGCATCGAAGGTCGAGCCGTTCACCAGGTAGATGTCCAGCCAGCCGTCGTTGTCATAGTCAATCAGGCCTACGCCCGACCCGTTCGTTTCGATAATGAATTGCTTTTGCGGCACGCCCATCTTGTGCGTCCAGCCAGAGAGCCCAGCTTGTTTAGCAATGTCCTGGAAGACGACCGTGCCCTTGTCCACAAAGCCGCCCGCGGTAATGGGGCGCTTTTCCGCGTCGTAAACCGGCGCAGCACCTATGCCGCCTGCAATGCCGCCCATGCCCTGTTGGCCCTGCTGCGCAGGTGCCGGCTGCTGAGCCCGGGACTCACAGGGAACAATCGCTGCGGCAATCAGAACACTGGAAAACAGACCACGAATACCTTGCAACGTGACTTCCTCACGCTTTGAAGTTTATCGCAGACAGCCCTTCCGACTACGATGCGCCGTCGGCTCTGGGTCCCAATGTCAATTCACTCGCAGTGCCATCTTCAACGTGTCGCCGGGCGCGGTCGTCATCTTGTCGAATGCCTTCTGGCCATCGGAAAGCGGCATCTCCAATGTCCATGGCGTCAAGTCGATGTGCCCAGCCGTGAGCAGCTTCAGCGAGCGTTCAAAATCCACTGGCGTGTAGGCAAATGACATCACCACCCGATGCTCCTTGCGGATGCTGGTCACGAAGTCGATCTCGCTTCGTTCTTTTGCCATCCCCAGCATTACCACCAGCCCACCCGGCCGGCAAAGGTCAAATGCAGCCTGCCGAGCCTCGCTTGTACCGCTCGCATCCAGCACCAGGTCCAGGCCGTGCCCCGCAAACTCCCGCGCTTCGCCTCGGCCTTCCTCGCTAGCAACGTTCACCGCGAGCGTCACGCCCAGTTGCCGCGCAACCGCAAGCCGCACCTCGCTCACATCCTGAACCAGAATCTCGCGAACCCCCAGCCACAGCGCCGTCTGTAGCGCCAAGGTCCCCATCGTCCCCCCACCCACGATTCCCATGCGGAAAAATGGCGCCGGAGCCGCGATTCGGAACAGGTGAACGATATTGGCCAGCGGCTCCACGACGATCGCACGTACATCGGTCAGTTCGTCGGAGATCTCGTACACCTGCCGCTCGGGCACTGTGACAAATTCCTGGTAACATCCGGTTGTCTGGTCCATTCCCAGCAATCGCCAACTGGCGCAGAGGTTCTGTGACCCGCTCAGACATGCCGTACAGCGGCCACAACTGATCAGCGGATTGACCACTACGCGGCGTCCATCTGTGCGCCGCCCAACCAGCTCGTGACCTAGTACCATAGGCGGAATCCGACGCCTGCTATGCCCCAGGAATCCAGAGATGTCCGAACCGCAGATGCCCGCGGCTGCCACGGCGATCTCAATCTCTCCATCAGCCGCCTGCGGACGCGGACGATCCTCCATCACAACTTGTCGTGGAGCTGTATAAACCAACGCGCGCATGCATTCCTCTTCTTCCTGATCGACTCGGCCCGTTTCGGCTCATTCCCGCCAAACGCCGTCGTGGCCCAGTCCGACCAACCCAGCCATTTTATGTGAAAGCACCCACTACACCGTACTCTTCGCCAACCCGCGACAATGATCCGCAATGCAAAAACTAAGCGGCAATTTGCCTGCAGTCCACATCCAACCGCCCCAATCTGAGAGGATTATGGAAGCGGCGATGCGCTCTTGCGCATCTTGTAAGAAGGACAGAATGAATCCCATCGATCAGACCCGGGAGAAGAACTTCCAGCAGACGCTGTTGAGCGCCCGGCGCACCATGCTGCTCAGCGAAATACTCAAGCTAGCTATGGAGAGTTTTCAAAGCGCCAAAATGCGCTTCGCTCTCACTGCCCTCGGTATGGTCATCGGCACTGCATCGGTCATCCTGGTGGTCACCATCGGCCTCACCGGCAGGCAATATATCCTCGAAGAGCTCCAGAAAATCGAAACAAATGCGGTGGAGCTGGAATACGCCGGAGGCGGCTCAACAGCCGCGGAGCGCGTGCTCTATAACGATTCCCTCACCCTTGAGGACGAGAAAGCCGTGATGGCGCAGTTGCCGGGCGTTCTCTATGCCTCTCCTATCCTCGAAATGCACGACCGTATCAGCTTTGGCGGAGGCGTGGTCAAAGATACTCTGGTCCTGGGCGTCAGCCCGCAATACCAGCAAATCCGAAACCTGCTTGTTCCCGTGGGCCGCTTCCTTGACGACCAGGACGACACGGCCCATATTGAGTGCGCGGTCGTCACCGAGCCCTTTGCGAAGGCCCGATTCGGCAGTTCCGATGCGGCGGTCGGCCAGACGTTCGAGATCAGCGGAATCCCCTTCACCATCATCGGCGTCTTCAAGGAGGCTGTACCCGATTTCGGGAACTCCGAGATCGCCGACCAGACCATCCTGATTCCTTACTCCGTGGCCCGTTACTTTACCGGAACCGAAAACGTGAAGCAGATTTACTTTTCCATGCGCTCCATGGAAGAGGTGCCCGATGCCGCGAAAGAAATCAAGCGCATTGTCCAGTCCCGTCACCGGACTGACTCCATCTACAATACGCAGACTCTCACCGAATATCTGACTGTTGCCGCAAACATTGCCAACGCTGTTACCTGGTTGCTGATTGCTGTGGCCTGCGTGACTCTCGCTGTCGGCGGCGTAGGAATCATGAACATCATGCTGGCCAACGTCCGCGCGCGCGTTCGCGAAATCGGCATCCGCAAAGCCCTCGGCGCAACACGACGTGAGATCAAGCTCCAGTTTCTCGCCGAAGCGGTCATCATCTCGCTTACCGGAGGAGTTGTCGGCGTCATCGTGGGGCTCGCTCCGCCGCTGGCAATCCGTCTCTTCACGGATTACGATTTCCCTGTCTCGGGGTTGTCGGTATTGATTGCGCTGGTCGCAGCCACGGTGGTGGGTGTTATCTTTGGCACAGTCCCCGCCACGCGCGCAGCACAGTTGGATCCGGTCGAATCGCTCAAGTATGAATGATCCCGTCCGCCAGCCCGCTGGTCGTGAACCCAAAGCTTCCCACCCCCCCGTGGAAGACAGTTCTTCCAACGGACCGAACCTCATGCTCATTTATTCCCTCATTGCGTTTGCACTCATCGCCGCCATAGGACTGGCCTTGTTGATCGTGCTCCCGTTTTATCACCGGCACTAAAATTACCCTTGCCATACAGAGCGGAGGAAAACCTTGCCTACTCAAGCTGAAAAGGCCGCACAGTTCCTGGCCCTCCATCAACGATCCGCGCCATTTGTCATTGCCAACCCCTGGGACGCCGGGACTGCGCGGATTCTCACCAGCCTTGGATACTCTGCCCTTTCCACCACCAGCGCTGGTCTGGCCTTTACTCTCGGCCGCCGTGACGGAACCGCCAGCGTAAGCCGCGATGAAACCCTGGCCAATGCCCGATCAATCGTGGAAGCCACCCCACTCCCCGTAGCTGCGGATCTTGAGAACGGCTATGGCCACACTCCTGAAGCGGCTGCAGAAACCATTCGTCTGGCCGCGGTGACAGCCGGCCTGGTCGGCGGATCCATTGAAGATGCTTCAGGCGAGTCCAGCAATCCGATCTACGATTTTCATCACGCCGTAGAACGGATCGCTGCGGCCTCCGCAGCAGCCCGCATTTTGCCTTTTCCCTTTATGCTGGTTGCCCGCGCGGAGAATTATCTGCACGGCCGCCCCGACCTCGACGACACCATTCGTCGCCTTCAGGCCTATGAGGCTGCCGGAGCCGAAGTTCTCTACGCTCCGGGAATCACGCGGCCAGAGGATATTCGCACCGTGTGCGCATCAGTCAGCAAACCCGTCAATGTGCTGATAGGAATCAAAGGCGCGCCCCCGCTCACCGTAAAGGAACTTGGGGCTCTTGGAGTTCGCCGCATCAGTGTCGGTTCAGGCTTCAGTCGCGCCGCGCTTACAGCTTTCCTCCACGCCGCCCGCGAAGTCATCGATCATGGGACCTTCACCTTCAACGAGAACACTCTTTACATGTCGGAATTGGCCGATCTCTTCGAGAGACCGCAAAGGTGATGAACGACAGAATTTTGCAGTTTAACGCTGAGTGGTCTCCGCCCGCTCGGCAATCAACACCGGAATCCCATCCACGATCGGATAGCCCCGCCCGCAACTCGCGCAGACCAATCGGTCCTCATTGAAACGAAGGCCACCCAGGCAGACCGGGCACGCCAGTTGATCCAGCACAGACGCATCAAATTGAAAAGGTTGTTTGGGTTCGGCAGTCATCGCTACTGCACGGTCGCATCGGGATTTGCGCTGGAATCGGCCCCAAGATCCGAACCGGGAGGCTTCGCTGCACGCGCGCGCTTTGCAACACCGGCAAACTCTTGCTCAATGCGCGCATTCGTTCCGGCCATGGCGAATTCGTAGGCCACGCGAATCCCGTTGAAGATGGCTCGGTCATTCGACGAGCCGTGCCCAATGATGCAGATCCCTCGCACTCCCAGCAGAGGCGCGCCGCCATATTCCCTGTAGTCCAGCCGATGGCGGAATTCGTTGAACGCCTTCCGCGACAACAGCGCTCCAACCTGCGCCGTCACCGTGCGGGTCAGCGACTCACGCAGCACATCGCGTACAAACCTTCCCACTCCCTCGCTGGTCTTCAACGCCACATTTCCTACAAAGCCGTCGCAAACAATCACGTCCGCCAAGCCGCTGAAGATGTCGCGCCCCTCCACGTTGCCAATGAACTTGATGGGCAGCGCCTTCAGCAGCGGGAACGCCTCGTGCGTAAGACCGTTGCCTTTGGTCTCTTCCTCGCCAATCGAAAGCAGGCCCACACGAGGCGAGCTGATCTTGAGCACGGTCCTGGCATAAATCTCACCCATGACGGCGAACTGCTCCAGGTTGGATGGCTTGCAGTCCACATTGGCGCCCACATCCAGAAGCACACATGGATTTCCGGTAGAACTCGGCATCGGAGTCGCCAGCGCCGGGCGGTCCACGCCGGGCATTGTTCCCAGCACCATCTTTGCTGTCGCCATGGCTGCGCCCGTGTTGCCGGCGGTCACAAATCCAGCCGCCTTGCCCGCGTGCACCAGCTTCAGCCCCACGCGCATCGAGCTGTCGTGCTTCTTGCGCACCGCCTGCGCTGCCTTTTCTTCCATGCCGATACGTTCCGAGGCATGGTGAATCACGATCGGCAGGTCTTCGTTTTCCAGTTGTTCGTCCAGAAGATCGCGCAGCTCCGCCTCCGGCCCAATCAGATGGACCCGCACAGGCAATGTCCGGCAGGCGAGAATCGCCCCCCGGATCTCTGGCTCAGGAGCCTTGTCGGAACCTACTGCGTCAAGTGCAATGTCGATGAGCATGAGTGCTCAGCTTACTTGGCTGCTTCCTTGATGTCCAGAACCAGCCGCTTCTTGTATATCCCGCACTTGGGGCAGGCGCGGTGGGGCAGCTTCTTCTCGTGACAGTTGGGGCACTCTGACAAGCCAGTAGCAGTCAGAAAGTCGTGAGCGCGGCGTAGTGCAGTAC
>JBAWCO010000909.1:0-19406 GCA_049590315.1 Occallatibacter sp.
GGTGTGAACTGGATTAGCCGCCGCGCTACGAACGCGGGTTGAGGTTAACAGCCTCTATGCAGGTTCGAGTCCTGCCAGGTGCTCCACTAAGAAAGAGGAACAGAAATGCAGTTGATCGATGGAACCATACCGGTGTTTGGGGAAGCGGATGAGAAGACGCTGAAGCAGATACGCACTTGCGCGAAGACCGCAGACAAGGTTGCCTTGATGCCTGACAATCATCTGGGCTATGGAGTACCGATCGGTGGTGTTGTTGCATACAGAAATGCCATCAGCCCCACTGGCGTCGGATATGACATCGGCTGTGGCAACAAGGCGGTCCGCCTCGATATGACGGGTGCAGACTTGCGTCCGAACATTGGACGAATCATGGACGAAGTGTCGCACGTGATCAGCTTCGGAATCGGTCGCAAGAACTCGGAGCGGGTGGACAGTGGTGTGCTCGATAAGACGCTGGATGGTTGGAATCTGGAAGCAACTCGTCCTCTTTACCAGAAGGCCGAGGCGCAGCTCGGAACTGTCGGATCAGGCAACCACTACGTCGACATCTTTACGGATGAAGATGATCGTGTCTGGATCGGAGTCCACTTTGGATCACGCGGCTTCGGCCACGGAGTGGCGACGTGGTTTCTCAAGGCTGCCGGTGCAAAGGACGGCATGGATGTTGAGCCCTGCGTTCTGGACGTGAACAGCGATCTAGGCGCACAGTATCTTCTGGCCATGAGCCTCGCCGGCGCTTACGCGTATGCGGGCCGCGACTGGGTCTGCGACCGTGTGTCGAAGATCCTCGGAGCAGAAATTGTGGAGGCGATACACAACCACCACAACTTTGCATGGCACGAAATGCATGGCGACGAGATGTTCTGGGTTGTTCGTAAAGGCGCTACGCCTGCGTTTCCGGGCGAGAAGGGATTTGTCGGCGGATCGATGGGTGAACAGTCCGTAATCCTTGAAGGTGTGGAGAATGAGAATGCCAAGTACAGTCTCTACTCCACTGTTCATGGTGCTGGCCGCGCGATGGGCCGCAAGGAGGCCACGGGAGTCTTTGATCGCAAGACCGGCGAGTGCAAGCGAGCTGGAAAGGTCACCCAGGAGATGATGCGTTCATGGGTAGACCGCTCCGGCATCGAACTGCGGGGCGGTGGACTAGACGAGTCTCCCGACTGCTACAAGCGCCTTGACGAAGTTCTGACCGAAGTATCGGATTCGGTGCGTATACTTCATCGCCTCACGCCTGTTGGTGTAGCAATGGCTTCCGCAAGAGAATTCGATCCATACAAGGACTGAATTGCAACGTATCACAAACCGATGTACTCTGTAACTCGAGAGAGTGACTTATGCAGCAGGCCCTCAAACACGAGATAACCAGAATGACCAAGCGGGTCATTTGGGGAGTCGTGTCTTGAGGGTCTGAGTGTATTTGTTTTTATGCACCGGACCCGGCCTAGCGCCGGGTTTTTTATTGGTCTTTGACAATGAGGGTGAAGTTCAGACTGGTAGAACGTCGGTCTCCAAAGCCGAATGAAGCGGGTTCGATGCCCGCCACCCTCGCCAACCTTATGCCAGCGAAGCAGAAGTGGATATGCGCAGGTCTCATAAGCCTGTTGTAGCTGATTCGAGTTCAGCCGCTGGCACCACGTACGTGTAGCTGCTAGTTGGTATGTAGCCGTCTCCTTATAAGAGACAGTCTGCAGGTTCGACACCCGCCACGTACACCATGAGCGCGTCGTATAGCGGCAAATTATGCCTGCCTCTTAAGCAGGGCGACGCTGGTTCAAATCCAGCCGCGCTCACCATTTTGGGTTCGTCGCATAGCGGATATCTGCACTCGCCTTTTAAGCGAAGAGACGTGAGTTCAAATCTCACCGGACCCACCATGTCATCCCATCGACGAAGAACTGTCGATGGGAACCCTGACCATGAGCCTATCGTCTAACGCACAAGACTGCGTTCTTCTAAAACGCGAATCCCGGTTGGATTCCGGGTAGGCTCTCCATCAACCTGTGGTGAAACTGGATATCACGATGCTCTCCTAAAGCATAGTTCCCGGTTCAAATCCGGGCGGGTTGACCACGGTTGTTTTGCGCGTGTAGTTCAACGGAAAGAGCACAAGCCTCCGAAGCTTGAGATGGCAGTTCAAGTCTGCCCATGCGCACCAGGTTTGCGGACCCTAGACTGCGGAGGTGAGCTAGCGGCTCAATCGGCTCCGCTACACCCAGGTCATCGCAGGTTCGAGTCCTGCGGTCCGCACCAGAGTCAAGGCCGAAATAGCTCAGTTGGAAGAGCGCCTGCCCGGTACGCAGGAGGTCAGCGGTTCGATTCCGCTTTTCGGCTCATTGCGGAGTAGCTTAGTTGGTTCAAAGCACTCGATCGATAATCGAGAGATCAGGAGTTCGATTCTCCTCTCCGCAACCAGTTCACGGATCACCAGCGGACGATGCTCTTCCGTCTTAGTCGGCAGGTTGGTCTCGGTTTGCCCACGACAATCCACTTGTTATGGGCAACTCAAGTGGCAACACGGTGCCCGTTCGTTTCATCAGCATCCCTGATCGGCATCCCTGATCGGAGAGTTTATTTCATCACCTCAAGGCCCGGCTGCACAAACCGAAAAAGACTGACGCCTACCTCGGGGAATTGATAAGCAAGCCAGGTAAGAACCGGAACAGCCCCGAAGGTGAAGAGGCGCAAATAGAAATCCCATCCCAGTTCATTCGCGTTGGTATCGGTAATGCGGCTCAGAATCGCGTTGCGATGCATCTGTGCGAAAATCCAAACGATGCCAGCGCCCAACAACAGCAGCAACCCGGTGAAGGCCTCATTGATTAACTGCCGAGGTTGAAAGGGGTAGGCGTTCCAAGCCACTATCGTAAAGACGAATACCACCGAGACAATCGTCAGCAGCCGCCGTATATTCACCAGCACCGCGCGGATCAGTGAGACATAGCGGATGGCGAGAAACTCCTCGGCCACGCGAATGTACGTAGGTTCTTCAGCTACTGTGCTGGCGTGCAGTTGCAGTGGAATCAGCGATCCGCTGGCCGCTTCGTCCTTGGGCAACGTGCGTGCCTTCACTGGAAGTTCGCTGAGTTCTTCGCCTTCCACCATTCCTACTCGCTCATCCTCCCAATAGGGAAGCAAAACTCCCGCCAGAAGCGCCTCTGCGGCCTTTGCGTAGCACTGTTCAATCGCTACCATGCAAGCTAATCCAGCCTGCGGATCTTCCGGCGCGCATCGGTCATGTTTCTTCTTCACGTCGGCGGTACCGACAATCGTCATGAGCTTATGGATATTCTGATCTAGTCCCTTGTAGGCATCGGTCAGCTTCTCCCAATCAGCTTTGTTATCTGGAAGAAAATCGGCGCATAGTTCTGGGTCGTGGACCATCTGTCGCATCGACTCGGTCGATCGCGCCATATCCCGCCATTGCTCCAACAGTCCTCCCTGGCGCATCATATTTACCCAACCGAGGCCCTTCAAGCGGGTAAAAGCATAACGAAGTGGCAACTGCTCCAAAGGCTCCAGCAGACCACGCTTGAGTGAACCCCATACCAGGATCGTGCGCAGCCAGGCCGTCAGCGCGATGATCACCAGTGGAAACGCTATGCCGCCAATCAGAAACTCGTACGGTGCAGGTACTCGTCCCTGCTGCCAAAGGAAGCGGTCGATACTGCCCAATTTCAGACCAAACATCAACAGGCAATACGACCCGAAGAACATCCCGAGCAGCAGCCCTGTCGGCCACCACCTGTTCTCGGGAAATATTCGATGCAACACCTGCCGAGTGATCAGCAGGCACGTGATGTTCGACTCCAGGCAGCAGTTCGCCTCCAGCTTGCATTCGGTTATGTCGGGATCGCTGACGAACAACGGCCAAGGAGATTTCCTCCTGATCCTGCCCGGCAACTGCGGTCGATCTTGGTTGGAAAAGCGCAGGCGCAGCGTTTGAGTCACAGCCCATGCATACCAGCCGAGAAGGACGAGCAATACCGGGGTAAGAGGACACACCCCGCTGCCCGGATACAGGCAGCGATAACTGAATAGAGGCCCCACAAAGGTATGATTTCCGCCCGTAACCTCGATGCTGCAAATGTATGTCCAGAGCACCGCGAATAAGAGCGCCGCGGCGACTGCAGCCACGTTGAAAGGCAAGTGCGAGTTATAGGTCAACCATATCCGGAACTGCTCCAGCGGGTTCAGACCGCCGTCCGGCGGTGTAGGACTCACTAGAGCATTTGGCGTCTTCCACGAAAGCAGATAGGGGTGCGTCCTGCGCAAGGTCGCGGCGAGTGCGATGATGGCTGCCGTCATCGTGACCAAACAAAAGGCTCCCGAATGTCTCCAATCCGGATGGATCATCCGGAAGCATGGAATGATCGGGTATGCGGCGGCGAACCCCATGCAGAAAAGCATTACTGTCCCGATGAAGATATACATCGACCGCCTGTACGGCTGGGTGCCCTTGTTGATGACCAGGTCTCGCGTCAAAGGCGACCAATAGCGGGGAAACAAAACCGCGATGGCATGCGAAAGACATAGCAGCATGATAAGAATGCAGATCGCTTGCCAACTCAAGCCTGGATAACGGATGGGTCGCGACGCGCCGTTGTCGCTCAAGACGCTGACGAACCAGTCAAGCCCGGTAGGCGCCGTTAGATCGCCCGGTACGCATGGTTTCGGAATATACGTTCCTTTGGCCGATTCCATCGTCGGCAAAATGCGCTCAGAATCGCTGGCGCAATCATCGACGATCGCCAGCGGATAGTATCCGTCTCTGCCAATCACTGTAGCCCACAGCGAAGCGTGAATCAGCCTGTCCTTCTGCAAGGGATTGAGGTAGTTGGCTAAATGCAGATCGTCCTGATTGCCGTCCCAAAAGGTGTAGCTGGCGGCGTTGAAATATGACTCGCTAAAAGAATCTGGAAACGCGCGATAGGCAACAACTTCGTCCTCCCTTTTTCGATTTACGTGGGTTGCGGTAGGGTTCAGGAGGCTGTACGCGCTGAAAGTTACGGTTCCCACGTATGGCACGTTTTCTGTTTCTCTTCCGAACAGCAGGTCGCCCCCGATAAAGACGATGCGCGCCTCGGGGCAGGCGCGATGCAGAAACTGCGCCAGATACAATTCGTCCAAAACGTTCGACGCCTGTATCAGGATGAACTGGACGCGGGCGCGCCCCAGGAGGCGGCTGATCGACATCAATTGCGCTTCCTGCGAAAGAGGCGTCTGGTCAGGTGAATACTGTGGCGTGCTGTCGTTCGTTCCGAAGTCTTTCAACGACAGATGCAGGAAAGGCGTGGGCGAGGACTTCCTTGGATTGTCCTGTTGTTCGCCGTCTGGATGGGCGTTGCGCAGCAGAGAGATATTCCGTGGAAAACGAAGAATGATCGGAGCATCATCGTTAACCGACTTGCCTTCAGGACATGTGGCTCGCTCGATGTCTTGCGGAATGTCGCGACCTTTCGAATCGGAATGGGATCCCTGATAGCCATACACCGTGCCATCTTCCGAAAGCTCGGCAATCTGGTTTAGGCGATAGCCGGAGCACACCAGCGACAGAAGTAAGTCTCTTTCTTCGAATTTCAAATTCTCGGAGAAAGAGACGTAGCTTAGCTGAGTTACCCCGGGCAGTGTAGAGGGCGCGAAAAGCAGCTCGCTCGCGAGCCGTGTTTGGGTCGTGCCTGCAATATCTACATTGCTTTTGGCGGGCAGAGAATCAACGGCGCCGAGCGCTTCGATCGCCGCCCGTAGCGATGCCGCCGAACCGGAATGGATTGGACCGATGATGGCAACGTCGTCGAGCGATTCTGGATTCCCTTTCATCGAATAACTGACCGTTACTCCCCTAATATCGCCAAGTTCCCTCTCATATCGGAAAGCGTTTCTGAGTTGAGAACCATCCACCCCCAAAGCCGGCGATTCTCCCACCAGGAAGAGATAAATTACCTCGGAGTAGTTCTCCGCAATGTCCACCTGAGGCGAACATTCCGATCGCGGTTCGCACTCGTGCACCCTCTTAAAGACAATCAGCCCCGGCTGGCGCTCCCGCGCGGCATTGTGTCCCGGGTCTTCGTCACCCGCTGCAGCCTCGGCGCGCAAGGAACCTGCATGGGCCTTCCACGGAAGCCAGAAGTAGCTCGGCACATATCCGTTGTCGCCTGCGGCCATAATCAGGGCGTCGATCTCCCGGTCAAAGGCCAGAGCCTCATGGGAATGCACCGGGTTGTCAACCGTCGCAACGATGGCGTGAATCTTAGGTTGAACAGCTCCCCCTCCCGAAGGAAACCCCCACGGATTGTCTCCCATCTTGTTATCGACTGGACACTCGGAGTCGTCCTCTTCCGCCGAGGCATGCGTCTCGGACTCGATCTTTCCGCCTTCGTCTTGGACGGAGATCGTGACTTTCGCCTTCTTTTCCGCGGAGGGCTGCAAAGCATCGCGGACCGGCGCCCAATATTTGCAGGACGCCAGCCAAGGCCCCTCTCCATCCATCTTGCTCATCGCCTTAGAAGCTGGTGTTTGGACGCCATGTTCTGACATTGCAGCAACCGGCGCCACCGAAGCCGTTGGCCGCAACAGCATTCCGGCCGCGAGGATTGCTCCAGCAGTAATACCCTGATTCCTGTTCATACTCATCCCCTGGCTTCGAAGATCAACAGTCGGATCGAAAGGAAGACCCCCGGGCGGGGCCGCGTAGGTCCACAAGTTGGGTTACACGGTCTCTGACTTTGAAGAGAGACAGACACGACCTAATTGCTAATGGCAGGATTTGCGAATCTATTTCAAGAAAGGCTTAGAAGAAGGGAGTCTCATTCGAATCGGTTCTTTGTCTGTGACCTTACCCGCTCAAAACACTTCTCTCAAAATGCCGTTCTAACACGAAGAGAAACTACGACAGCAAAGTCGAAGCGCGGACATTGCACGCGTGAGTTCAGGCGAGAAGTAGCGCGGCTTGTTGAAGCGAGTGAGAGAGAATGCCAGTCTTGACTGGCCAATCTTTTCCAGGGCGGGTCACTCTGGGCCACACTAACAATCTCGCTGGAACGCAAGATCGGGAAAGCCCCCGCGGCGCCAAGGATTCATTCTCGAGATAGGAATTTCCCCTGCTCGCTACTCTCTGACCACCAGGAACACACAATCCGTCACTTCTTCGAATTGCCCCTTGGTGGAGTCTCTATCGAGCCGGAGATGATAGGCTCCGGGGGTTAAGATGGATGCCGGCAGGACGATGGTGCTCTGCTTCCCTGGCGAGAGGACCGCAGCGGGGAACTCTTGCGCCCAAAGCTCTTGTCCAGTTCCTGAAAGCAACACTTCTCGATACTTTTCAGCAAAAGGAGCAGGAAGTTTCCAATCTATCCGCGCAAATCGCGCCTCGGCCGGGATGCGAAGCTTTGGTGGAACCACGGTGCGGGTGGCAGATGCAAATTCGATCACCGGCATCCTGTCTACAGTGCTCTCCGTGCCATGGAGAATCCCAGTCGATGGTTCAATATCCTGCGTAGCCCTCTGATCGTCTGCAGCAAAAGCGGCTTGCAGCCTCGTCAACTCGTTCCGCGTCGCTTGAGCGACCTGAGTCTGCTGACGGGCCCTCATCAATTCCAAGCCAGCCAGTACTGCAAGCAAAACCGAGGCTGCCGCTCCGAGAAAAGCCACACGCTTCCAGGAGAACGAAACTCGAATGCCACCCCGAGGCGCAACCTTCCGCGTTACGGAATTACTCTCATCCGGCGCCTTTCGGGAATACTCTATGAGCGAGGATGCAAACCTGAGTCTTTGTCTGCGGTCCTCTGTAATTAAGAATTGCTCCTCGAATCCTTGCTTCTCTTCTTGCGTTATGCTTCCGAGGAGATAGTCATCAATGAGTTCATCCTCGGCAGTCTGGAGAATCAGGGCATCCGACTCACCGCCCAGAACTGCTTCCTCCACACGACACTCCTCTTCTTCGCTGGCTATGCCAAGGAGGAAGCGGCGATAAATCTTGTCCGGCGAAGAATTCAATCCGCCCTCACTATATTCATGTTTCTTCCGGACATTGTATTTCGCCTTTGACCACGCAATTCTCCACGCACCGGCGCAATGCGTTCCTCAGCCGGAACACTTGGATGCGAAGTGCGTTCAAACCGATGCCCAACTCTTCGGCCAGTAGCTGCCTTCCGTCGATCTTTTCCCGTTTGTCGCTTCGATAGTACCGTATGACAAGCGTCCTCTTGGCTGGGGGAAGTGCGTTCAGGCAACGCTCCAAGCAGGCCTGGCGGAGATTGTCCGACTCGGGATCGGCAGGGAGCGCTGGCAGCTCAATATGGGTTTCCGAGATTGGATCGGTGGGGAGTCGGCGTTCCTTGCGGAGCCATTCCAGGAAGACATTGCGCGCCACCGCGCGGAAGTATAGAACCTTATCTCCCTGATACTGAAAATCGGGTTTCAGCACCGCGCGCGCGGTCCGGTCAATGGTTTCATCCGCGAGTTCCTCTGGAATATAACATCCACGCCAGCGGAATAATAGAATCAGTTTCCGGCGGATTTCCTCGTACCGCCGCGCACCGGATGATTCATCCTCTCCCAGCCAAAGCAAGAAGCTCTGCATGACTTCAGTGCTCTCCATTCCAGTCGTGCCCTCCTGGAGCCCGGAAACGTGTTCCCGGAATAGCGAGATCCCTCGGTTGCCAGTCGAACACAATCGGAAATAGGGGATGCGTCCGCGGGAGCTTGCTCCCAAACAATGAACTTGCGAAGAAAGGACATAGGCTAACAGGGGAGAATCGTTCCTATTCTGACACTATGGGTCACCCATGTCCATTCGGATGTTGTGAAATGCGACCCCATAGACAGGGCCGGGCATTCTTGAGCCCTGAGACCGAGTCCGGTTGCCTTGCCCCGCTTCCCTCATCAGTTGCTATGAAATGTTTTCAGTTGATCATCATATCGAGTTGACGCGAGTTCTTGGGGCAAGTTTTCCAATCGCGACTTGCCCGTTGGCTCGTACACGTCCGTTGAGTTTTGACCACCGCAGCGCACTCTCGGTCTTAGTGAGCTTGCGCTGCAAAAAGTAACTTTCCGCAGGTGGGAATGTGTTAGTATTCCCCCACCAGTTTCCCCCTTTTCCCATCGAGGTTCTATGTCTGACACACAAGACTATGACGCGGGAGCTGTGCCGCCGCCAAAAACCTGGGGCATCTATGTCTACTTCGCCGCCGATGTTCGCAATTCGGCCATGCAGGCCTCCGTTTGGAGCACTCTACAGACCATTGCCTTAGTGGGCTCCAAGGAGACCGTCAAGATTACGGCGATGGTTGACCTTCCGGGCAGGAATACCGAGTACTACATCATTCCTCCGAGGCCGAAAACCCCTGCCGAGGCCCAGGCGCGCATCCTTCCTGACCGCTTCTTGAGCAACGTCAACTCCGCCAGCATCGATACGATTATGGACTTCTTCGACTGGTCTCACCGCAACTGCCCGGCGGATAACATTGCCCTAATCTTTTGGGGGCATGGCTACGCTCTCGATGATTTCGATCCGCGCATCCAGCAAAAAATCGGCGGCATTGCTCCTACTTCGGCGGACGGCATCATGGGACGCGTCGCGAGTACCTTTCCGGCGGGTCGCCCAGGTGAACTCAAACTCCTTTATGACGCGACCCATAACTCGGTTCTGAGCAACCGCGACTTCTCCCAGGCGATCCGCAATTACTGCGAGTTTTTCAATCAGCGTAGGCCCATTCAGATCCTCGGGCTTGACTGCTGCAATATGGCGATGGTGGAGGTTCTCACGGAGTTTCAAGGTTCGACCGAGTACGCCGTGGCTGCGGAAACCGCGCTACCTTTCCAAGCGTGGCTTTCCGCGCCCGTCCTCCAGAAGTTCCTGGATGGTCCGATGCTAACCGCGCGACAGTTCGCCATCACCGCGGTCCAAGACTTTGTCGATTACATGGCCAGTTCCGCAACTCTCTTTATCGAGCTTTCCGCATGCAACATGGAATGCTTCGGAAGGTTGGAAACGGCGATGAGAGAACTGGTAAAGGCGCTGTTGCCGGCGATTGAAATATCTGAGAACCGCAGAGCAGTAGCACACGCATGGGAAAGAGACGTAAGTTTTTTGCCGGACGGGATGATCGATCTTGCTTCCTTCTGCGAATTGCTGGCCAGTTATATCAACCCCGCCGAGGCGGATGTCAAAACCGCCGCCTTGAGTGTGCGAGACGCTGTTCAGGGATTCCCGAAAACTGACGGTAGCTGCACCGGAGGTGTTGTTGATTACAAGGGAATCGCGCCCCGTTTCACCGGCAGAAGAATCGAGCGCGCCAAGGGACTTTCCATTTGGTTTCCACCATGGATCCAATTCCCGCATGTGCGCTACTTCCAAATGAGGCAGTCGAAAGACTACTTGTTTGGCGGCCCGGACGGCTATTCCAGCACGCGCTTCGCGAAGGTTACCGGGTGGGACCGTTTCCTTCTCAAGCTATTTTTCTTAACGCAAGGACAAATAGGATATTCAGGAGGCTAGTATGGGGGATTTCATTGATCCAACCTTAGGACAGGGCGTCGCTCAACCTCAAGGCAAGCCTGTCGGCAGCAGTACGGGAAGAGGGGATGGCTCCGAAGGCGACGGCAATCCCGTCGGCCACGAAGCGGTTTTCAGCCACGGCTCGCCCCGGAGAGCTGGTGTGGTGGTACGGGCAACGGTGGAGCACATGGGACTGGCGGGCGAAACGGAGCTGACAGTGAACGTGAAGTGGCCTGCTTCTACCTTCTGTACCCCTCCCTGCGCAAAGCCGACTGCGTCCGCCGCTGCAGCGCAGGATTCGCAGCATGTGCCGGGAAATGGACCGCTGGCAGGTATTGGCGCTCTCTACGGGCCATCGGTCGAACCCGCGCCGCTCGGAAGTACCGGGTACACCTCGTCTTCAGCGGACCCGGCTTCGTCGGGAAGTACCGAAACTCCGTCTCGGGAATACCCTGCATCGCCCGGAAAGGGAAAGAAGTAAGTATCCAACGACTCCTTCGCCAGCAGACGTTGAAAGAGCCGGGGCGTTCATCAGAATAATCGGCATTCGAGAGAAAAGCGCGTTTCCCATTTCCCTTGGCGCCTTTATCTTTGGAGAATGCCTTCCCTTCTTTCGGGATGTCTTCTCCTGCTCTCCTGCCTTGCAGTCTGCGCCGCGCAGGAGACGGGACAAACTCTGGACCTCACCTCAGCGCACCCAGTGCCGGTTCTGCTGACGCCGGAGCACAGCGCCACTCTGAGGTTCGCGGTTTCTGGTTCCGAGGACGAAGAGGTCTTTCTCGATGCCGCGGTTCCGGATATTTCGTACCGGATTATCGCCAGTGATGGAAAGACGATTCGCTCTGGAGTCGTCGGGACACTTGGCTGGATGGCAATTCCCTTGGCAGCCGAGGGGCTGCGCCAGGTCCGAATCCAGTTGAAGACTGAGAACGGGGCAGAGGGCCTGCCAGGTGTCCGGGTTCGCGCCGAGCTACATTCAATTTCGCCAAGAACGCTCGATATACATCGACGCGCTGCGCAGCTTTTCAATGCAGCTCAAGGGCTGCACCGCTCGTTGCGTGCTGAGGATCTTCGCCAGGCGATTGGACGATTTAGACAGGCTGCCGGTGAGTGGGCCCGCGCCGGTGACCCCTACGGCGAAGCTCTGGCGCTGGGCGGCAAAGGCGAAAGCGAAATCGAGTTAAGCCGGTACGCCGACGCGGCGCTCACGCTGGATCGTGCGCTCAATCTCGGAGGAGAAAACGCTTATCTCCGCGGCTGGCTCTTGCATCTTGGGGCGCGAGCGCTTTTTGATCAGTGGCAGGGCAAGCAGGCCGCGAGCTATGCCGAGAAAGAGTTGAAGCTGGGAGAGCAGGCGGAGGATGCCGCACTGATCGCCCAGGCGCGGACTGATCTTGCCTGTGTAGCTTTCTGGCTCCGCGACGACGAGATGGGCAAGATCGCTGATAAGGCGCGCGACGAGGCAACCGCGGCCGGCGTGCCTGAGACGCTGGCTTGGGATCTCCACTGGAAGGGTTGGATCGAGGAATACTACGAGCGGGAATTGAGCGCGATGCGTGTGTTGAACGACTCGGAAGCGAGTTTTCGTCGAGCCGGAGATTCACGAAACGCCCAGGCGGCTGTGTCGGAGATTGCCGGAGCCGTCATCCTGAGCGGGGACTATTATTCGGCTCTTGTGACTTTCTTGAAACTCGATCCGGCGATTCAGGTTTCCGGCAACGATATGGAATACGGCAACAATCTGGCCAGCATCGGCTTTCAATATCAACACCTGAACAATCCCAGGCTCGCCGAGGTGTACTACCGCAAGGCGGATCCGATCTATGCGCGCGCACATCTGCTCTACGGGCGTGTGGTAAGCCAGAGCTACTTATGCGAAACCGAGATTCAGGCCAATGAGACCGCGACCGCCGTCCAGGACTGCAAGCATGCGCTCACATTAGCTCGCCAGTTCGGGGATGCATCCTTTCTCGGCGAAGCCCTGTATGACGTTGGGCGGGCAGATCGCGAGGCGGGCGCGCTCACAGAGGCCGTCGTGGACTTTCAAGATGCGGTCAAATCTACCAGCAGCCTTCACCACCCGCGTTACGAGTACTTGGAGCACATCCAGCTTGGCGAACTTCTGGAGCTGCAGGGTAAACATGGCGAGGCGCTGGCCGAATTCGAGCAGGCGAAGGCGTTGAGTCAAAGTGTGGCCGACCCGGCAAGTTTACTGGAAGCGCAATATACGGTAGCCCGCTGGTACGCGAAAGACGGCCTGCTGGCTGACGCAGATGAAGATTTCGCAAAGGCCGATGCGGACTTCGCTGAAGCGGATGCTCAGCTCAAGCCGGCGCTTGAAAAGCTGGAGGCGGCGCGGCAGTCAGTCTCCAACAATACGTTGCAAGCCTCCTATTTTGCCGCGGAGCGCAAATGCTACGAGCTGGCGGTGGAGTTGCGCATGCGTCGGTTCGACCGCGAACCTGCGGGAGAAGCCGACGCGCTGGCGCTGGAGATGAGTGAGCGAAGCCGGGCGCGCGGCCTGCTGGACGCATTGAGCGCCGGAAGTGTTCCTGGCGCCCGCGAAAGCCACGTTGCCCAGACTGGCTTGATGCAGGCAAACAGGGCGGTGGATCGTGCGTTCGACCGCCGGCTGAAGCTTCTGGTGGAAAACGGTAACAAGCGCGACCTCGACGCCAATTCCGCCGAGCTCACACAGGCATTGGGCGATCTGGAGCGAGCTGCGGACGAAGTAAATTCCGCCCGAAGCCAGCCCACGAAGCCGGCGGACACCGTGTCCACCGCCGCTGTGGAAGGAGCGAGTCTCAGTGCCGGCGTCACATTCTTCGAGTTCGCAATGGGTGAGAACCGCAGTTATCTCTGGGTGATCGGCGCCGGCAAACTCAAAAGCTATGTTCTTCCCTCACGCGGGCAGCTAAATGAAATGGTCAAGCAGTGGCGGGCCATGGCCGCCAGCCGGGAGCGTGCAGATACGGTCGCTGCGGCCAAATTCCAGCGCCTCTCCTCCCGGCTTTCCTGCGACTTGTTTTCCGATTCGGTGCAACCGGGGATGACCCGGATGGTCATCGTTCCGGATGGCGAACTCGCGATGCTGCCGTTCGCGGCACTTCCCGAGAACGGCTGCTCCCCCGCACCGGGAGAGCCGCTGGTCATGGAGCACGAGATTACACTCACCCCTTCGCTTTCGGTCTTTCTCGCCCGCAGGCCGGAGACAGAGCACCGCTCCTTCCAAGGTGAAGTCGCCATTGTCGCCGATCCCGTTTTCGATGCGGCAGATTCAAGGACAGCGGATTTGAAGTTCGGTATCCACAAGGCTGGGTCGCGCCTGGACCCGGACCGGGAGACCGGAACCGAGCTTCCAAGGCTGGTCAGTTCCGGCTACGAAGCCCGTGCTATCCGGGATGCTGTACACCAGGCGGCCGGTGGGGGACAGGTGTTTCTGGCGCAGGGGTTCGATGCCAATGTGGAGACAATTTTGGGCCCTGCGATGCAAGGCTATCGCGTGTGGCACTTGGCGACGCATGGCGTATACGACGAGTCGAATCCGGAGTTCTCGGGTCTTGTGTTTTCACTGCTGGAGCACGATGGGAGCCCGCGTTTCGGATTTCTCAAGGCTCACGATATCGCCCGGTTAAGCGTACCCGCGGACCTGGTAGTGCTCAGCGCCTGCGATTCGGCCGCGGGCGAAAACGTGAACGGCGAGGGCGTCATGGGCCTGAGTTACGCCTTCTTGCGCGCTGGCGCCAAGCAAGTGATTTCCACGCTCTGGAGCATAGACGATGCGAAATCGAAAGAATTGATGATTGCGTTCTACCAGGAGTTCCTGCGAAACGGTGGAAGCGCCCCGCAGGCCCTGCGGCTAAGCCAGACAAAACTTATGCGGACCCCCGCCACGTCCGCGCCGTACTACTGGGCCGGCTTCACTCTCACCACCGCAGCCACCAACTGAAGCCAAACCTTCAGCCGGAGAACGATCCTTAGCCCGCACCTTTCAATCAAAGCTCCCGCTCTTCCTGATCACTCCCAAAAAAATTCTTAATAAGCTATGAAATGTTTTTGCGTCCAGCAACATTCCTACACAGATGCACCGGAGATTCGCCGAAGACTTCCCCCCTCATAGGCGCGTCCCAAGACTCCACCGCCTGTTTTTAGACAAGCGCGCAATAACCCCGATCCGTGCAAGGGGAAGGATCGCCACGTCACCGCCTCGACGAGAAGGGATACGAATCATGCCGAAAAATGGAAATATCGGAACCGGTAACCAAGCCACAGTTAGTTCAGTAACTCCCGCCCCCGACCATCTGACTGTAACGGTAAGCGGGCCGCCTCTGCATGTAAGGGCCGCCCTGACCAACATGAAAATGGTGCAGCCAACGCCTCTACTTTGCCAACAGATCGCCCTTGCTGAAACAAAGAGTCCCGACGCGCACGTTTCCGATAGCTTGCAAGGCGTGGGCCTGGTTTCTCCTGAATTGAGGATGGCCTACACGGAGCGCTGTGCCCTCAGTCTCCAACAACAAACGGGGTTCGGTATCCAGGCCTCGGCACTTCCGCAAGACTCAACAACAACAGTGCAAGCGGTAGCGGAGGCAATGTTCGATGCGACTGCCTAAGTGCACTGTGCTCACCCTTAGCCTCATACTCGTCGTCAACTTCGTTGTCTTCAAAGCGCAAGCGCAGCCCAAAAGCTCCTTGGACGGAGTCACGTTCGGCTCCGGCGGCTTCGATTGGGATGCACATTCGATTCAAGTCTTCGTCAACGGCGTGAACACACCAGTTCAAATGCAGGACCTGATCGAAGCTGTCACCTCAACAACGTTGTGGTCGGTGACGATTGGGGACAATCTGCCGAGTCCGTTTAATGTTCGGGGCGTAAGAGTTTTGAACCAAGGCTTGATTGAGCTTGATTTGGAGGGTCCCGCTACCGCCTCAGTAGTGTCCCGCCACAAGGTCACGGTGTGGTTTGCTGGCTCGTCAATGGGAGTCAAGGCCAGTAAGATCGACGTCAAGCAGCCGGACCCAACTAAGAAGGGCGAGAAAGGCCCGTTCCTTCCGAGGTTACATGGTCTAACCGACAAGAATCAGATGAATACGACCGTGAATGCCTCTGGTTCTTTGCAGAGCGGGGTAGGCGCTTCACCTCAGTACCAATGGGACATTACGGCCAAATATCCGGTCGAATACAATGGGCCGGAATGGATCTTCAAATTTGGCCCTCAGTTCACCGGCAAAGCCAGCCAGAAGGCCAACGCCGATCCTGACTCGCTCTCTGCCAGTTTCGCGACCGGGTTTGACTTTCCTTTCACAAAGTTCTTCAATAAGGGCGTTCCCATCAAGCTCTCATTCGACCCGGTCGACTACGAGTTCGAAGACAAGGCTCAGCAGGAAGCTGTACTCGAGAACGGCACGCCAACACTCCACCCGTATCAACAGACAAACTCCAACCTGATCACTTCCGGACAAGTGCAATTCGTGACCGGGTGGGGCGGGAAGCGGGCCGACGTCATTGGCTTGAACGTCAATCTAGGCGCTGAGGGTGGCTCAGCGGAGTCCCGCAGCATCCAGAACCTGACGGCTAAGCCCGGCTACTCCGACGATCCGTTACGGGCAGTCGCCGGAGCGGACTTGTACTTCAACCTGCCCAAAGTCGGGAAGAATCCCTTCCTCAGCATCGACGGCCACTATACGGTCCGCTCGCCATTCAATCCCGAACCGTTTAAGCGAGCTGGCGTGAACAATGGAAACGAATTCTATTCGACTCAGGCCCGCCACTATATTGCGGTCAACCTAAAGCGAACACTCATCACAGGTTCAAACTTAACCGTGCAGTATCGGTATGGTTCGCAGCCCCCTACCTTTAACTTCATTGATCATCAAGTGACCATCGGCTATCAGGCTTTGCTCGGCGGTGCGGGTAAGTGATTGCTTTCTCTTACCCGTACCAAAGGTCGGACGACCGAAGAGAAGACGCTAGGCCCGATGCAGCAGATCCTGGCCGCGAAAGGAGGCCAAACAGTGCGAAGTTACTCAGGAACCGTCCGAAAATTCGCAGCGCTGCCGAAATCGCTCGCGCTGGGCTGCATGTTTGCATGTTCGATGGCCCCTGCCGCGACCTCCTCTACACCTCCCCGACTCGATATCGTGAACCAGCCCGACTCGGTCCTACCTCTGGACGACTCACTCACGATCACCGTCGTGGCCCATGGTCTTCCAATTACCCTGAAGGCTGCAGTCTTCGCAGTGACCGACGACGCCACTGGCAAAGACCTCAGCTCGGCATTCTCACTGCCAGTGAATTGTGATTGCCCGATCAAAGCCGAGTATAAGTCGACTATCTCGATTCAAGTCGACAAAAAGATGATCGCGCAGACCGTTTCTGCGAAGGGCGGACTGATCCTGTTGTATAAGGCGGGAGATTCACCAAGCATGGTTTCATCGGCGCGCTGGGGTTTTGCGTTGGTTCGATCACTTCCGGAGTTGACAGTGTCCAGCCGGCCCAACATTGTGACCCGATTCCTTCCTTTTAGTCCATTGACTCTCACCGCCGACAAAGGAACAGCCTGTCAGTCTTACCATCTCTCACCAGTGTTGCTCTCGATTCCCGAAGACTTGAAAGTTTCTGGGGATGCATTCACCGCAACATCAGAAGCTTCACGCCCGCCGGGGGTCAAGATTGACGCGATCTTCTCGCCGGAACAAGTATGCTTCAGGACGACGATCCCCGGCGAATACACCGAGTTGAAAGCTAGATTTCACCTCGACGATCCCTCGATCAAGAAGCCGGTCGACTTCGACGCCGACCTTCGCGTCAAAGATCATTGGGCATGGCGCGGCTTCGCGGCCCTCCTGGCCACGTTCCCCGCGCTCGCTTTGATTTATTGGACCACAACAATTCGCCGTCGAATCCTCAATCGCAATCAACGTGACGAGGTGGCGAACCGTTTAGCTGCGTTCCTGGCGTCGAACCCGGCACTCGGAAATCATGACTCTGTTGTATTTGTTCGCCAGATGATCTTGGATTCTACGGTGGAGGACAAGACTGGCGATTTCGATGCGTCTGTCCAGAGCTTGTCTTCAGCGACTAGCCGGCTGGATCAACTGTTTGCATCCCCTCCCACAGCATCGATTCCCGTGGCTCAAAGTGGGCAGGCTATTCGAATTCTCAACCCCGCCTCATGCATCGTCTCCGGACAAAAGATTTCATTCGTCATCGGTCAGCCAAACACGAACTGGCCAGCCAATGGCGGAACCTATGAGTGGACGCTGGCAAACTCCAGGGGCTCGACAATCGCAAGCAGGAAAGGAGTCGAATTGAAGCGGTTCGATCATAGCTTCGACTCCGCCGGGCCGTTCGTCGTCACAGTTACCGTTGACGGAGCGAATCCGGAATCACGAGACTTTGACGTTCTTGCCGAACTACCTGCAAGCATCATCGAACAATTCAAGATCGTCCAAATGTCCATGGTGGTGATTACTTTTTTGGTCGCAGCGGGCACCGCCTACGTTTCCACTCAAGATGCGAGCACCTTCGGAACCTTTGGAGACTACTTCAAGCTGATTGCTAACTCATTCGGTGTTTCTGGCGGTGCCGGCGGCGTGGCCACAGTGCTTAGCGCTGTACGGGGAAGATGATCGAAGGTGCGATTTCTAAACATGTGCGAAGGAAAGCCAGATTTCTTCGTTCTTTTGTATCTGCGCCTGGCCTAAATGAAGCCGCAACAAACTGTTTATTCTAGCCGGATTTCCAATGTCTCCTTTTGTATTTTCCATGACTCTTTTGAATCCGCTACGAATCCTGCATCGTCGTGGTCAATGAAATACTTGCCATATGCTTCAAATCTTCCTTTCCAGATATCGCCATGAGGCAGACGATTCCCTTGGGTACAAGTACGGCAGCCTCGGCAAGCATGTAGGCCGCGTCGATCTGAGTATCTTGAAAATGGTTTTTCTTCGACCTGGGCTATTGCACCGTGAGCGTTACCGTGCCCGTTTCCATGAGGGCGCCTGAAGTCCCTGTTATGGTCACGGTATATGTTCCTGCCGTGGTTCCGGGATTACCTCCACCGCCACCACCTCCGCTCCCGCCACTACCTCCTCCACCGCAAGCGAGCACTCCGCTGGTGAATGAGAGAAGGAGCATCAGCATCCCAAGCATGGATTGCCATCTGCGCCGCTGCCTCGGTACTCCAGAGAGAAGCACAAGCGCGAAGGTAATGCCTCCCGCCGACGGCCAGAACAGCTCCTTTTTTCGGTTGAGAGAAGTGGTGGCCGCTGTGGTGTTCACGGTTAGAGTAGCCGTTTGTGCAGTGGTGCCGGTGATCGTAACCGAAGCCGGGAGGCTGCACGTGGCTGGGTCGCTGGCGGCCACGGGGCTGACGGAGCAGCTCAGGTTGACCGCCCCGGTGAATCCCCCGGTCGGCGTTAGGGTAATGGCTGATGTGTTCCCGGTGGTCGCACCGCGGACGACGGTGATTGCCGTGCCACTGATCGTTAAGCCGGGCGAAATGGGCGTGGTCACGACGACAGAGGTTATCCCTGAACCGGCGTTATAGATTGGGGAACTCGCGGTGTCGGGACTATAGGTAGCCGTTAGTGTATCGGTTCCGGCTGATAGCGAATTGACCGGAACATTGATCGTTGCGGTGGCGTTGCTCAGCGTCACCGTCGATGAGGTATAACCACCTCCGGCCAACGTCACCGATCCTGTTGGCGCGGGACTGCCACTGACGACCACCGTCACCGTTAGTGGCTGCGCCGTGGTAATGCTCGTTGCGGACGGTGTGACGGTCACGGTGGGTGTGATCTTAGTGGGAGTCGTTACAGTAACCGAACTCGATCCGGGGGCATTGTTATAGGTGGAAGCACTGGCGGAGTCCGGGGTATAGCTGACTGAGAGAACGTCAGTGCC
>JBAWCO010000910.1:0-9756 GCA_049590315.1 Occallatibacter sp.
CTGCGCTTCTTTCAGCTGGGTCAGCGCTTCCTCAAAGTTGCCGGTAAGCAGGGCTTCATCGGCGCGGGCAACACACTCGCGGAGCCGCTCCGCGCGCTTGATCCGTTCCTGATGTTCACGAACGAACTTGCGGAGCTTTCTTACCTGGGTGTTTGCCGGATCAAGCTTGATGGCTTCTTCAAGAAGTTCGAGAGCGGGCGTAAAGCGGCTTTCGGTCGTCAAACGCTCGGCATCACTGAAGAGCTCCGAAACACGGCTGCGCTTGAGATCTTCGATTACTTCGTGGAGGGCATCGGCAAAATCCTCGCCCGTTGAGTATCGCTCCTCAGGGTTCTTGGCCAGCGACTTGGCGACAATTTCATCAAGCGCCGGAGGGTAATCGTGGAGATAGGTCCCGAGCGGGGTGTGCGCCTCATTCACGATCTTGTACGAGGCGGTTGCCTCGCCGCCGGTGAATGGTTCATGCCCGGTAAGCAGTTTGAAGAGGGTGACGCCCGCAGAGAAAATGTCGACGCGGCCATCGATTATGCCTCCCCTGAACCTCTCAGGCGCGATGTAGTGCAGCGATCCGATGACCGCGCTCGTCTGAGTGAGCCCGGGCTTGCCGGCGTCATCCTGAATTTTGGCGATGCCGAAGTCGATGATCTTGGCGACGATGAGCCGACCCTTGTCCTTGTCGAGCTGCACGATCACGTTGGGCGGTTTTATGTCGCGGTGGATGATGCCGTTCTCGTGAGCATAGCCAAGAGCGGAGCAAACCTGCTCAATGATGCTGAGCTTGGTGATCAGATCAAGTTGCAGGCCGGAATCGATAATCCTGTCGAGCGGCTCGCCCTCGACGAACTCCATAGCGATGAACGGCAAGCCGTCGGCTACGCCCATCTCATAGATTGCAGGGATATTGGGGTGGCGGAGAGTGGCTGCCTTGGCTTCGACCTGGAAACGCGCCAAGCCGTCCTCGAGCGCAGATTGGAAGGGCCGTTTGATGGCCACCCTGCGGCCAAGGTCAACGTCTTCAGCGAGAAGTACCTCGCCCATGCCACCGCGGCCGAGAACCCTGATGATCTCGTATTTACCGATCTTCCCTGATGATACCTTTTCCATTTTCCTGGCCGGGCCCTTGTCGAAACAGAAAAGGCAGCCGTGTGGGGGACCACAGCCACCGCCGCGCCCTCAATTGCGAAAAACATTATTCGATGCGCGAGGAAGCACTGCCCAAGAAGTTATCACGAATAAGGGTCTGTTATCCAGTTGGGGTTTCAACCAGGCGCCTGGCGGATGAATCGGTCTTTGTGACAGCGACCTCTTAAGGGCTAAGACAGGCAAAGGGATAAAGAAGCGACTTTTGTTTCATGGAAGGGAAATCAGCGCGCGCAAAGCCGCGGTCCATTCCTCGAGATCGGTCAGGGGAACGCGTTCGCGGTCGGAGTGCGCAGTGTGCATGTCGCCGGGACCAATAACGATGACCTCCTCGGCTATGCGCGTCAGGCGACTGGCCTCAGAACCGAAGCTGATGCCTGTGGGAATACCAGACGGCCGGCCGGTTTCGGCGAAAATCTCTTGCAGGCGCTGCTGGAGTGGGTGGACGGCATCGATTGAGGGAGCAAAGCCCGGCTCGGCGCGGAGCGGTTCAATGACGATGCGGGCGCGTGGTTCTTCTTCCTGCATGTTTGCGCCCAGAGCTTCGAGAATGGCAAGAAATCGATGTGGCGGGTCGGCCGGAATGGGACGCCATTCGATGAGAAACGAACATTCTCCAGCGATGATGTTCTTGGCCGAGCCGCCATGGATGGTGCCGATGTTGACGGTGGTCATCGGAGGATCGAAAAGAGGGTCGGACGCGTTTGCAGGCTGCGGAACGCGGGTCTCGATTCGGGAGATGAAGCGGGCGGCGAGCGAAATGGCGGAGAGTCCTTCGTTCGGAAAGGCTGAATGGGCTTCGAGCCCCTGAATTGTGACGCGAGCCAATCCATAGCCCTTGCCGGCGATGCCGGGGCGCAGCGACGTGGGTTCACTGACGAGGGCGGAGCGGATGCGAAAGCCCGTTTCGGCGAGAAGGCGATCCATTCCCTTGCAGCCGATTTCTTCATCGGCCGTGAGGATCAAAGCAATGTTCGGATTTGTCTGAGCAGGAGGTAGGTTATCGAGGGCGGCTAGAAAACAGGCCAAGGCACCCTTCACATCGCAGGCGCCGCAGCCGTGGGCGTTGGCATTGAGGCATTTCAGGTCGAGAGCGGTGGTCCAGTTTGTTGCAAACGGGACTGTGTCGGTGTGGCATACGAATGCGAGTTCGACGGAGGCGTCGTCTTTTGGAGCGGAAGCAGGACGGGCGATCATGTTTGCTTTCGCAACGCCGCAGTCATCGGTGTAGGGGAGGAGCTGAACACGCCAGCCTTTCGTCTGCAGGTAGCGCGTGACCCATTCGAGCAACGGGAGATTGGAAACGGACGAAGGGGTGGGAATCGCGATCAGTTCCTGCAGAATTTCGACAGCAGTCATGACGTGACTTCCTTGCCGGCGATGAAGACGCGGGGGCGAGCGGGGGCCGCGATGAAGTAGGCCAGTTCGCGATAGTCAGCGAATTCATGGATAAGACAATCGGCTTGCTTGCCGGCTTCGAGAGAGCCTGTTCGGTTGCCCAGACCAAGGCTCCAAGCCGCGTTAATAGTTGCGGCGGTAAGCGCTTCGGCGGGCGAGAGGCGCATCTGGAGGCAGGCCAGCGAAAGCATGAAGGGCATGGAGGGGACCGGCGACGAGCCGGGGTTGAGGTCGGTGGCAAGGACGATGGCCAGACCTAACTCGATCATAGTGCGGGCGGGTGGATATTGCGTACGACCGAGGGCAAAAACCGAGCCGGGGAGCAAGACCGGCTGCACGCCGGCGTCGCGGAGTTGAATCAGCGTTTCTTCGGCTACAGTTTCAAGGTGGTCGACTGTGGCCGTTCGCAGTTTCGCGGCCAGCGCTGCTCCGGTGCCGGGACGAAACTGCTCGGCGTGGATGCGCAGGCCAAGGCCATGGTTGCGAGCGGAGGTGAGCACCGTGCGGCATTCTTCAATGGTAAAAGCATGGTCGTCGCAGAATACATCGCAATAGCGGGCCAGTTTTTCGGCAGCGACTTCGAGGACCAGCTCGTCGGCGACCCAGCGAACATATTCTTGGCGGCGTCCGGCGAACTCCGGTGGAACAGTGTGCGCGGCCAGCAGCGTGGGAACGATGTGCACCGGGCCCTCTGCGTTGAGGCGGGCGAGAACGCGCAGCATCTTGAGCTCTGTGGCGCGATCAAGGCCGTAGCCGGACTTGGCTTCGAGGGTTGTAGTGCCCGAGCGCAACATCCAGTCGCGATGGTGGCGCGCCGCGGTGAGCAACTCGTCTTCAGTGGCCGCGCGGGTGAGTTCTACAGTACGCAGAATACCTCCACCGGCTGCGGCGATTTGCTGATAGGTGGCGCCGGCGATGCGCTGCTCGAACTCAGCGGCGCGGTTGCCGGCGAAGACGAGGTGGGTGTGCGCATCAACAAAACCAGGGGTGACAGAGCGGCGCTTGGCATCGACAAGCACCGCGTGCGGTGGGATTTTGGCGCGGAGAGCGGTATAGGGGCCGGATGCGGTGATGCGGCCGTCTTCGATGAGCATCGCGGCATCTTCGACGATGCCCAGTTCCCGCAGCTCCGTGCCTGTTCGCGGACGAGGCGGACCGGCGAGAGTGACCAGCTGACCGATATTGACGATCGCAAGGAAGTTGTCCAATTTCATTTTCCCGGCATTGGGATATGGATGCCGCGTTCGCTCGCGGTTTGCTGAGCGAGGTCGTAGCCTGCGTCTGCGTGGCGGACTACACCCAAGCCGGGGTCGTTGTTGAGCACGCGGCGGATCTTGCGAGCTGCAATCTCAGTACCGTCGGCTACAGTGACTTGGCCGGCGTGGAGCGAATAGCCCATACCTACGCCGCCGCCATGGTGGAAGCTGACCCATGTTGCGCCCGATGCGGTGTTGAGCAGCGCGTTGAGGATCGGCCAGTCGGCGACAGCATCGGAACCGTCGAGCATCTTTTCCGTCTCGCGATAGGGGCTGGCCACCGAGCCAGTGTCAAGGTGGTCGCGGCCGATAGCGACAGGCGCGGAGATCTCGCCTTTGCGTACCAGCTCATTCATTGCCTCGCCCATTCGTGCGCGCTCGCCGTAACCCAGCCAGCAGATGCGCGCCGGCAATCCCTGGAATGCAAAACGTCCGCGCGCCAAGCGCAGCCAGCGGGTGAGGATTTCGTTGTCGGGAAACAGCTCAAAGGCTAGCTCATCGGTGCGGTCGATGTCTTTGGGATCGCCTGAGAGCGCGACCCAGCGGAAGGGGCCCTGGCCGGTGCAAAATAGCGGGCGAATATATTCAGGCACAAAGCCTGGGATCAGAAAGGCGTCGGTGCAACCGGCGTCGCAGGCGAAGCGGCGGATGTTGTTGCCGTAATCGAAGGCGATGGCTCCGGCGCGCCGCAGGTCGAGCATGGCGTCCACATGAACGACCATGGTCGCCATGGAGCGGTGCACATATTCCTGTGGATCACGCTGGCGGAGTTCCGCTGCTTCACTCAATGTGAGGCCTTGCGGGATATATCCATTGAGGGGATCATGGGCGCTGGTTTGGTCGGTGACTACATCCACTTTAACGCCGCGGCGAACTAGCTCGGGAAGCACATCGGCGCAGTTGCCGACGAGTCCGACGGAAAGAGCTCGTACTTCGCGTTTCGCGGACTCGCAGAGAGTGAGAGCTTCGTCGAGGTTTTCGGTCAATAGGTCGCAGTAGCGAGTTTCTACACGGCGTTGGATTCGTGAGCGGTCTACGTCGATAGCCAGAACGACACCGTCGTTCAGCGTGACGGACAAAGGCTGCGCTCCACCCATGCCACCCACGCCGCCGGTGACGACCAGCTTGCCTCTCAACGATCCACCGAAGTGTTTCTCTGCGAGTGCGGCAAAGGTCTGAAACGTGCCTTGGAGAATGCCTTGCGTGCCGATATAGATCCAGCTTCCGGCGGTCATCTGCCCGTACATCATGAGGCCCTTGCGGTCGAGCTCGTGGAAGTGCTCCCAGGTAGCCCA
This sequence comes from Occallatibacter sp., assembly GCA_049590315.1. Classification (GTDB taxonomy): domain Bacteria; phylum Acidobacteriota; class Terriglobia; order Terriglobales; family Acidobacteriaceae; genus Telmatobacter. The sequence goes on from JBAWCO010000910.1 coordinate 5,090, forward strand.
CTTACCCACCAGATTCGAGTTGGCGATGATCACGCGCGGCGCCATCTCATGAGTGGGAAAAACCGCGACCGGCTTGCCGGACTGGACCAGCAAAGTTTCCTCGTTCCCCAACTGCTCGAGCTCGCGAACGATGGCATGGAAGCAATCCCAGTTGCGCGCGGCGCGGCCGATGCCACCATAAACCACCAAGTCGGAAGGGCGCTCAGCGACTTCGGGATCGAGATTGTTCATCAGACAGCGCAGTGCGGCTTCCTGTTGCCAGCCCTTGCAGCGCAACCTGTTGCCGCGCGGTGCGTAGATGGGGGTAGCTGGGATGGTCACAGAACCTCCTGTGCGGAGAATCGTTCTTGAACTCGAAGATAGCGTGCGCGAATCTCCGCTGCCAATGGGTGGCGGCCATCCGACATCACAAGGCTGCCATCGACGGCAACATCGCGGATTGCTGAGCGGCTCAGAGCAAAGACTGCTTGCGAGACAAGAGAGGTCTGATTTGTGCCGAGAATGGCGAAATCTTCAAGGTCGATGGTGAAGAAGTCGGCAGGCTCGCCGGGAGTCAGAGAGCCGCCATTGATTCCGAGCGAGCGATAGCCGGAAGCAGTTGCGGAATGGAAGAGGCGCATAGCAATATCCTGAGGTGGGAATTGATCGAGGATGCCTCGCTCCTGCTGCTGCAATCGGAGATGATATTCGTTTTGGCGGGCGTCTTCGAGGATGTCGATTTGCGCCTGACTGTCAGATCCAAAGCAGACAGGAATGCCCAGCCGCGCTGCTTGGTCGGCGGGAAAGATACCATCGCCCAGATTGCGCTCCGTGGTAGGGCAGGAACAGATGGTGCTGCCGGAAGAGGCAACCTGCTCGATTTCACGGTGTGTGAGATGGATGGCGTGGACCAGCGTGGTCCGAGCGGTGAGGATGCCGTGCTCAGTGGTGAGTTCGACCGGGGTCTGGCGATACTCAGCAAGACATGCTTCGTTTTCTGCGAGCTGCTCGGAGATGTGCATGTGCAGTGGCAGATTTCTAGCGCGGGCAAAAGCCGCGATCTCACTGAGCACTGGGAGCGGTACGGCGCGAATACTGTGCGGCGCGGCGCCGACTGTGACTTGGGGCTTGTCGGCCATGGATGCAAGCAACGCATCGAGATTGCTGAGATAGTCGTCAACATCTTCATAAAAGCGACGCTGACCGGGGTGTGGTTCACGGAGAAAGCCGGCGCGCAGGTAAGCAGTGCGCAGCAGGCAGATGCGGATGCCTATTGATTGAGCTGCACGAATCACTTCGAGCGCGAGCGTGTTTCTATCGGTGTAGGGATTGCCGGCGGGGTCGTTGTGCAGGTAATGGAATTCGCCGACTGTTGTGATGCCAGATGTGAGCATCTCAAGAAACGTAGCGCGGGCCACATCATAAAGATCTTCGGGCGAGAGAAAGCTGGCGGCACGGTACATCTGCTCGCGCCAGGTCCAGAACGTGTCACCACCGCTGGCGCGGCCCTCGGCGCGGGCGCGAAAGAGACGCTGAAAAGTGTGGGAATGGCCGTTGGCGAGGCCGGGCAGCAGAGCCTTACCTGGCAATCGAATGATCTCGGCTTCGTAGGCAATCTGTTCCGGTGGAACGACCCGCTCCACGCTGCCATCGGAGGCGACGAGCAGACCGGCGCCGGCATATACACGACCTGCGGAGAGGAGGAGGTCCGGCAAATAGAGATGCGGCATGGGGCCCCTAGCAGCGAATACTGAGGATACTACCGCCGGGGCAGTTGTTGTTGAAATGCGGATCGGATCAGGCTCTCATTGGTCGTCGGTAATCTTGCGCCAAGAACCGGAGGTCTGAGGCATTCCGGATGAGAAGGGTTTGGGGATGGGGAAATTGACGCGGGTACGGGGCAGCACGACCAGATCGACGCGGCGGTTTTCCGCACGGCCATCGGCAGTAGAGTTGCTGGCCACGGGATGAAACTCAGAGTAGCCGGCCGCTGAAAGCCGATCAGGAGGCATAGCCTTCAATAGGAGAAAGAGCCGGGCAATACGTGTGGCGCGCGCCGCGGAGAGTTCCCAGTTGGAGTCGAACTCGTCGGTGTGGATGGGAATATTATCAGTGTGTCCCTCAATCCTCAGGTCATAAGGGGTTCGGCTGAGAGAAGCGGCGACTTGCCGGAGTGTATCGAGCGTTTCAGGCAGGGGAGTCGCAGAACCGGAGTTGAAGAAGCCCGCTTCACGCAAGCTAATGACCAGGCCGTCGCGCCCCATCTGGATGGAGACGGTGTGCTGGGCGATTTGGTTGGAGAGGGTCTGCTGCAGTTCGCGGCGGATGTGTTCGAGATCCTCTTTGACCCTGGCTGGGCCCAGCACATCCTCCCCCATCACGATGTTCATGGGGATAACAGGCTTGTCACCCGCTTCTGTTGAGGCCTTTGCCTTGTCCGGGTGTCGGTTGGTGTCGGCAAAGATGCCCAATGCACGAAAGGCGGAATCGATGGAATCAGCAACCTGCGCCTGCTTTTTCTCATCGGCTTTGGATGCGGAATAGAGGACCACGAAGAACGCGAAGAGCAGGGTGATGAAGTCGGCATAGGAGACAAGCCAGCGCTCCTGGCTCACGTGGTTTTTGCGGACACGGCGAGTCATGCAGCGCGCGCTTTCTTTTCGGGTTTGGACTCATGGAGGAAGCCCGCAAGCTTGACTTCAAGCATGCGTGGATTCATCCCTTCGAGGATGGAGATGACGCCTTCCAGCATCATCTCGCGGCTTTGATGGACCTCGTGAAGGCGAATCCTCATTTTGCCGGCGAAGGGCAGAAAGAATAGATTGGCGACGCCGACCCCGTAGATGGTGGCGACGAACGCGACCGCGATACCCCGGCCCACCTCCTGCATGTTGTCGAGATGCTGCATCACCTGAATGAGGCCGAGAACCGCGCCCAGGATGCCGATGGTGGGTGAGAATCCGCCCGCGGACTCGAAGACAGCGGGGAGTCGCTCTTCACTTTCCATGGTGGAGTCAAGGCTGACGCGCATGATTTTGCGCAGGTCGCCGGGTTCGGTTCCGTCCACGGCAAGCATGAGAGATTGCTTCAGATATGGGTCTTCGATGGATTGCAGATCCTGATCAAGCGAAACGACTCCGTTGCGGCGCGCCTTGTTGGCAAAAGCGATGAGCAGGAGGATCAACTGCTTGTTGTGCTTGGTGGGCCCGGTAAAAACGTTGCCCAGACTGCGAAATGCGGAGATCACGGTGGAGAGCGGAAACTGGAGAAGCACTGCCCCCATGGTGCCGCCAAACACAATCAGCGCCGCTGTCGGCTGCAGGATCTGGCCCAGGTTTCCGCCTTCAAGCAGCAACCCGGCAACGATGCCGGCGATGGCCAGAAAGACACCGCCAAAACTCGCTTTGTCCATACGCTGCTCCTCTACGGGGACAGGGCGCGTTGCTGCTCTGTTAATGCGTTAACGGCCCAGGGACGGATTGCGCCACGATGGCTCCGAGCTTGTTGCGGACTGGTTCGCAAAGTCGAGGCTGGTAATGGAAACTACGCGTTGAAGGTCGCTGAACGTAGGCAGGCGCCGGGCCACTCCAGCCAGCAAAGAAACCCGGTAGGCGAGTACTCGCTCCGTCACCTCAGCACAGCTCTCGCGCACAATCAGCTTCTCTCCATTGATTAAGGTAAGCATGGTGTCTGGAGAGGCTTCCGCAGTCTTGATGAGATCGCTGTTCAAAACGATTGGGGTGTTGTTGAGGCGGGTAAGTTCGATCATGGCCGCTTATCTCCTTTGATGGAGTTATCGGCGGAAGGTGAGAAAGGTTAATGAATTAGAAAGGAGGGGCGCAAGTGTCCATAGCAGGACACAAAGCGGGGATTGATAAAGTGAATTGCCCGGCCGCCGAAAACAGGTGCAGATGCGACGGTTACCAAGCCGGAAGTAGCGACCCAGGGTTAGACAAAAATATGGGGGCACTTGCCGGGGAGGGCCGTAAATCAACGCATCTAACAAGGAGTACCCCATGTCCCTGGGTGTCTTAAATAACATCAACGCCGTTTATGCGCAGAACAACCTCAACAACACCAACAACAGCCTTTCAACTGTGCTGCAACAGTTGTCTTCCGGTTCGAAGATCAACTCCGGCGCAGATGACGCGGCTGGCCTTTCGCTGGTCAACGGCCTTCAGGCCAACCAGATGGCTCTCAACCAGTCAAAGACCAACGCAACAGAGGGTGTAGGCCTGCTGCAAGTGGCCGACGGCGCTCTCTCGCAAGTGACAAGCCTGCTTAACCGGGCCGTGACGCTGGCTACCGAAGCCTCGAACGGCACCCTCAGCTCTTCGCAAGATGCCGCCGCGAACCAGGAATACAAATCGATCCTGTCGGAAATCAATAACATCGGAGCCACCACCACGTACAACCAGAAACAGGTCTTCGGTGCCGGCACGGTAGGCATCTACACTGGAGATTCCTCAACCAAGGGAGCTTCGATCAACAACCTGAGTATTTCCGCGTTGTCTTCCAACAGCGTCGGCGACACCGGTGGCACAATGTCCTATAGCACCGGCCAGAACGTTTTCATTGATCTTTCAGCCGGCGGCGCCGGAAATGCGGCAGAAACCGATTCGATTACCGCGAGCTCCACTCTCACTATCGCCTATAAGAATACAGATGGCTCGTCTGGCTCGGTAACC
>JBAWCO010000911.1:0-2561 GCA_049590315.1 Occallatibacter sp.
ATGACATGTTAGCCCGGTTCTTCTTCATTCAAGACCCCGATGGCTACAAAATCGAGGTGCTCGAGCGCTCAGGGCATTACGTATAAGCGCGTGCCAGCATCGGGTGGAAGTAGCCTGAGCGAATAGACCGCCCGCCTTCTTTGTCACACCCGCTCATTCGCAGGGCCAATGCCCATGGTCCTGCGTGCGTCGCCCGGAGAGGCACCGTACTTCTCCTTAAACACGCGGCAGAAATGGCTTGTTGAATTGAAACCCCAGCGGAACGCTATCTCCGAAATACGCTGACGGTTGTAGGCGGGGTCCGCCAGGGCCTGTTTGCATGCGTCCAGGCGTCTGTCGAGCACCCAACCTAAAACGGTCATGTCACTACGCTGAAATAGCATGTGCAGATAGCGCAGCGAGATGTGGTTGGCCTCAGCAATGCGAGTTGGGCTCAGGTCGTCTTCATGCAGGTGTTGGAGGATGAAGTCTTGCACACGCCTAAGCATGGCCGCGCTGGCATCGAATGTCGCAGACGGTTGCTGGCCGGATAGTGCGATACCCAGCAACTCGAGCGTGGACCTGCTGACAGAACCTTGAACGCTCTCGTCGAGCGTTGCGATTTCATTGGAAAGGGCCAGAAGATGCACGGCCAGCAATGAGCCGACGCCTGTTCGGCTTTCGATTTTTCCTCCGGTCGGCGGCCGCTTTCGTTCGGGCAGACGCTCTCGCATGAGCGCCCATGGAATCATCAACGTTACTTTATGCAGACGTTCGAGAACCTCGAACTCGACTACCTGGTCGGTCGTCCAGACTACGACATCGCCAGATGCGACCTCGACTCCCGAGTCGCCAATCTTGAACCGCTCACGGCCGCCAGTCGTGAGCTGGACGCCGACGTAAAGTTCATCATCGTGGCGAACCTGTCCGCGCGTGCGCTGTCCCATGCAGGGGTCACAGACCGTCTCAACAATCCCGGCCCCGGCGAAATCGTGTTGTTTGACGTGAGCGTAGAACGTCGCAGGAAGGCGACGCGGAACCTGCCATTCCCGATAGCTTGTACTGAGCACCGATTGCCACGCGTCGGTGCGGTCCCCGGAAGGGACATCACTGGTTGACCATTCGGTCGAGGGATTCAGCACGTTGCGTCTCCTGTCTCCTGCGCGCCGCAGCATCTCACTCGTGCTCCGAGCGCGCTCCTCAACCACTTTAAGGTACATGCGAACAGGCAGCTCTGCTAATAGGATGCACCCTGTTCGAACCCTCTTTTGCCAATCGCCGCCGTGACCGCCCGTCACTGCATCGTGGTTGTCGAATCGTCAAGCGGCGCAGGTTATGCTTGCTGGAATGCAGGTACCCAATGGTTCCCGTTTGGAACAGCGTCTTCACTGAAAAGATCCTTCCAAGCGCGCAGCAGTATGAACGCGGCCAAACGGTGCGGCACAGGGACTTTGAATGTCTCAATCAGCACTTCGCGTATCTCCGGCTCATGCACCCGAAGAAACGGATTGACGGCCTGTTCGTGCTCAATCGTTGTTGGAATCGTCGGCTCGCCCGCAAGGCGAAGTGCTGTCGCGGTTTCGCACCATCGAGCTATGTTTCGATTTCCTGGTTCACAAGCCATCGAGAACCGAATATTTGAGAGGGTGTATTCGTGCGCACAATGGACGAGAGTAGACGAGGGCAGGTCTGCGAGGATGTCAAGTGAGCAAAGCATCTGTTCCGCTGTTCCCTCGAGCAGTCGTCCGCAACCGCTAGCGAAGAGCGTATCGCCACTGAAAAGATGCGGTGGGTTGTCCGCGACCGCCGACTGAAAGAAAGCGATATGGCCATCGGTATGCCCGGGGACGCCGATAACGGTTGCGGAGAAATGGGGCTCGGCAAGCTCAACGCGATACCCATCGCCAACGCGAGTTGTGACTCCGAATATTGGCTCCGTCGCGGGACCGAAAACCGGCACCGCGTGATTTGACGACGAATCAAGGAGGTTGGCGACGCCTCCTGTGTGGTCCGTATGATGGTGTGTTAGCAAAACCCCGCTTAGTCTCAACTGGCGGGCCTCACAGTACCGGATGACTGGTGCCGCCTCCCCCGGGTCAACGACGATGACATGTGTACCATCGGTAATGAGCCACGCGTAATTGTCCTCAAAGAACGGAAGAGGAATGTATTCCAGACTCTTCACAGATTCACCTTGTTCGTTCGCGGCACCGAATCGTTCTATAAGCCTTGTTTGCAAGGGACGATGGATGTGCGACCACGATTTGAAAACCGGGGACAGACCTCACACAGCAGGGAGCGCCGCTCGCTACTTTCCTACGAGGGGCGCTTACCGGCCGCCGATGTCGCAAGTTAGCCCAGGTTGTCAACCACCGCTTGCCTCTGAGTGCATTGCGAGTTGATTGCTAGCGCAACCAGAGCGGTAGCTAGCCATTGGCCGCGTTCGGTCAATTTGCTACGGTGCAATCAGCGGACTACTGTCCATGCGGTCGAGCATCGCAAAGGGCAAGGCAATATTTTTGGAGCGGAGATTACCAGTGAGATTGTGTGTAACCTTTTCATGATTCAGATCTGCATCGCCC
>JBAWCO010000912.1:0-6056 GCA_049590315.1 Occallatibacter sp.
CCTTATGACGAGGGCATGGCCGGCGACCATTTCGTCAAAAATCCCGACGGATCAACCTATGTCGGCGTGGTTTGGCCAGGAAAGGCCGTCTTTCCGGACTTCACGCAAAAGTCTTCGCGCGACTGGTGGGGCACGCTCTACGCGGACTTCGTCAGCAAAGGCATTTCCGGCTTCTGGAACGATATGAACGAGCCCGCCATCTTCGAAGTGCCATCGAAGACGATGCCTGATGACGTACAGCACCGCATCGAAGAACCCGGATTTGCGACACGGACAGCCAACCATCTTGAAGTTCACAATATCTTCGGCATGCAGAACAGCCGCGGAACCTTCGAGGGTCTGCGCAAGATTGAACCTGACACGCGCCCATTTGTGATGACCCGCGCCAGCTATGCCGGCGGTCAACGCTACGCCGCCACATGGACCGGCGACAACTCCAGCACCTGGAACCATCTCCGCCAAACCACTCCGCAATTAATCAACCTCGGCCTCAGCGGATTCGCCATGAGCGGAGCCGACGTCGGTGGATTCGCGGGCTCTCCGCAGGCCGAACTGCTCACGCGCTGGCTTGAGGTTGCCGCCTTTCATCCCATCGATCGCGATCACACTGCAGTTGACACCAACCCCCAGGAACCGTGGGAAAATGGCACGAAAGAAGATTTGAATCTGCGCCGCCGCTATATCGAGGAGCGTTATCGCCTGCTTCCCTACCTCTACACGACCGCGGAAGAAATGAGCCGCACCGGCCTGCCCATCATGCGCCCCCTCTTCCTTGAATTCCCAGCGGGCGCAGGCGATGGCCAGCCGCTGGACCTCAGTGACAGTGGTTCATTCCTGCTGGGCCCAGACCTGCTGGTGGCGCAGAGCCCATTTCCGGATGAAGTGGACGACTACACTGTGGCCCTTCCGCCAGTAGGCTGGTACGACTATTGGACCGGCACGCAGGTTAAAGACAGCACTGGCAGAAAGGCGATCGACAACACAAGCGTCACTCAGCCAGAGGTTCACCTCCATCGCACACTCGATACACTCCCGGTCTTTGTCCGCGCAGGTGCGATTGTCCCCGAGCAACCTCTCGTTCAGAGCACCGATGAAATGCCGCAAGGTCCATTGATTCTGCGCGTCTACCCTCCAGCCGGAGCCGGCGGCGATTGCGCAGGTAGCCTCTACCTCGACGACGGGATCAGCTACGCATTCCAGAGAGGTGACTTCCTGCGCGTGGAGTTCAAGTGCCAAACCACGCCGAAGGGGTTGTTGGTTTCCGTCGGACCCCATCAGGGCACATTTAGACCCTGGTGGAGTCGCGTCTCCGTCGAGGTCTACGGCGCAACCAAACCGGGTATGGCCATTGTGACCAGCAGTAAGATCTCCACGATCTTTGATGCAGAGCACCACCGCATCACAGCAGTTGTACCTGAGGACGACAAAGGTTTCGAGCTGCAATTGACATACTGAGGGGAAGGGACCTCAATTCAGCGATGGGAGCTCGGGCGTAGGACGAGGTTGCTGTAGCCCGCCTACGGTAACCGGTCGGGGCAACATTGCCCACTCCCTTGGCCCTCCAAACTGTTACCCTGAGAGCATGAAATTCGGGGTACTGGTATTTCCTGGCTCGAACTGCGACCACGACACGTTCAACGTGATCGCCGAAGTGGCCCACCAACCCGTCACTTTTCTCTGGCACGACTCCGAGGACCTCGGAGGGGTCGATGCCATCCTCGTTCCAGGAGGCTTCGCCTACGGAGATTACCTGCGCACGGGCGCCATTGCGCGCTTTTCCCCCGTCATGCAGGCTGTTAAGCGCTTTGCCGACGGCGGTGGGCTGGTCCTGGGTATCTGTAACGGTTTTCAGATACTTACGGAAGCTGGGTTACTTCCGGGTGCACTTTTGCGCAATGCTGGGTTAAAATACATTTGCAAACAGGTTCATCTTCGCGCCGAAACTGCCGATAGTCCTTTCACGAATCAGCTGGTGAAAGGCCAGGTACTCGAGATTCCCATCGGGCACATGGAAGGTAACTATTTTTGTACGCAGGAGGAGTTGCACCGCCTGCAGGCCGAGGATCAAATCGCTTTCAGGTATGCTACTTCCACAGGCAACATAACTGGGGAAGCAAACCCGAACGGTTCTTTGGACAACATCGCAGGCATCCTGAGTGCAAAGAGGAATGTCCTGGGGATGATGCCCCATCCTGATCGATCGAGTGAGCGACTGCTCGGGTCAGAAGATGGATGGCAGATTTTTGCCTCGATGATAGAGGCGTTGGCTACTCATTGATTCCCTTGCTGCTTTGACGGTGCGGTACGATGTACGCGATTCGGTACCGCAACCGGAGAGTTCGAATGAAGAAGCTGACAAGGATGATGAGCGCGAGCGAGTCTCCCGTTCTTCCCTCATCGGAATCCGCATTTGCGACACACAATGCGATTCCAGGTAATGGCTGGTCGCGTCACAATGGGCAGTATGCGAGTGGTTGCGCGCGCACTGGCCGGACTCACCGCTGCCTCACATTGCTGCTGGTTCTCTTGGCTTGCACTCTGCCCGTGATCCTGTCCAGCTGCGGAAGTATCAGAACCAATGGAGTGGAAGTTAACGCGCTGACTATCAGCACGACCGGCTTGGCATTTGGCGATGTGACCGTAAATACGCCGTCCATTCAGTCGATCACTTTGACATCCACCGGCTTCGCTCCCATCACTGTCAGTTCGGTGACCATCAGCGGTACCGGATTCACGATGACTGGCCCCACCTTCCCCGTCACGCTGAGCTCCGGGCAAAGCGCCACTGTAAATGTCCAGTTCCAACCAACAACTGCCGGCGCGGCAACCGGGCAGTTGATCGTCTCAACCGCTTCTTCTAACGGCGACCCTGTGAGCATCCCCTTGACCGGCACAGGAGTGACCCTCGCGACGGTGAGCTCACTGTCCTGCACCAGCGCGTCCTTCACGGGCGCGGGAACTGACGCTTGCACGGTCACGCTGAATGGACCAGCCGTCGGCGATGAGATCGTAAATCTTTCGAGCACAAGTACCGCGGTTGCTGTGCCGGCTGTAATCACGGTTCCCGCCAACTCGAGTAGTGGGGGGTTCACGGCTGTCGTCTCGTCAGTGACGGCGGCGCAGGGGGTGACGCTGACGGCTAGCGTGGGGACTTCGTCGGCGACTTTTAGTGTGCAAATAGGCGCAGTCCTGCCGGTGTTGAGTGTCGACCAGACTAGCCTGGCATTTGGCAATGTTCTGTTGAAGACACCGGCGACGTTGCCGGTCACCTTGACGTCGACCGGGTCCTCGCCGGTAACCATCTACTCGGCGACTCCCAGCGGTCCGGGATTCCTGGTGGGTGGAGTTACCTTCCCGATGGTTCTGAACCCGAACCAGGCTGTGACGCTGAATGTTCTGTTCGATCCAACCGTTCTTGGAGCTGCAACCGGCCAGTTGACCATCGTCAGCAACTCATCTGTCAATCCGACTGACAACATCAGCCTGAGCGGAACAGGTGTGACGCCCGCGGGGACGTTAAGTGCCCTGTCGTGCAATCCAGTCTCCTTCACGGGCGGCGGAAGCGATGCCTGCACGGTGACACTGACTGGACCGGCGCCAAACGGCGGTTTGATCGTGAATCTCTCCAGCAGCAGCACGGCGGTCGTGGTACCGACCACGGTTACAGTGCGAGCCAATGCGACCACGGCCGCATTCACAGCGACGGTTTTGCCAGTCACCACTGCGCAGTCAGTGACGTTGAACGCGACTGCCGGAACCGCCACTGCGAGTTTTGTCCTGCAGTTAAATGCAGCCACGCCCACTCTTGGCATTGGCGCATCCAGCGTGGCGTTTGGCAACGTGGCGCTCAACGCGACAGCGACCAAGAACCTCGTCCTGACCTCCACTGGCACGGCGCCTGTAACCATCAGCTCGGCCACGGCCACGGGTCCAGGCTTCAGCGTTTCCGGAGCAACACTCCCGGTTACGCTGAACCCAACCCAGACTCTGACGCTGAATGTGCAATTCGACCCGACCGTTCTTGGCGCAGCAGCCGGGCAGTTGACGATCGTAAGCAACTCATCCGTCAATAGCACCGCGAACGTGTCGCTTACCGGCACAGGAGTGGTGTCGGGAACGGTGGGCAGCCTTACGTGCAACACCACGTCCTACACGGGGGCTGGGAAAGATGCCTGCACGGTGACACTGACCGGTCCTGCGCCAAGCGGTGGTTTGGCCGTGAATCTTTCCAGCAGCAACAGTGCGGTTACCGTGCCGGCAACGGTCACTGTGGCGGCCAACGGAACCACCGCCGGATTTGTCGCGACTGTTGCCGCAGTGACAACCGCGCAGACCGTGACGTTGAACGCAAGCGTCGGAACCGTCAGTGCGACCTTTACCTTGCAGTTGAATGCGGCTACACCGACGATTGGCCTGAGCACAGCCAGCATAGCGTTTGGCAATGTGGCGGTGAATGCGACGGCGACCAAGACCTTGGTGCTGACCTCCACCGGTACCGGACCACTGACTATCAACTCAGCGACGGCCACAGGCCCGGGCTTTACGGTGTCTGGAGTTACATTCCCTGTCACGCTGAATCCGACTCAGACGGTGACCCTGAGCGTGAATTTCGATCCCGCCTCTTCCGGCGCGGTAACCGGTCAGGTGACCGTCTCAAGCAACTCTTCGACGAACGGTACGGCGAAAGTATCGCTGAGCGGCACCGGAGTGTCGTCGGGAACCTTGAGCAAGCTTTCCTGCAGTGCCTCGTCGTTCACAGGCCCCGGAACGGATGCCTGCGCAGTGACGTTGACTGGACCAGCGCCAAACGGCGGGCTGACCGTGAATCTTTCCAGCAGCAGCACCGCGGTTACGGTGCCGGCCACGGTGACAGTGCCAGCCAACGCCACCACCGCTGGATTCACTGCGACGGTAGCATCAGTAACTACTGGGCAAACTGTGACGCTGACGGCGAGCGTGGGAACAGTGACCGCGACCTTCACTTTGACGCTGAACGCGGCCGTACCCACACTGAGCATCAGTACAACCAGCATTGCATTCGGCAATGTGCTACTGAACATACCCGCCACTCAGTCCGTTTTATTGACGTCCATCGGCACCGCTCCGGTGACCGTAAACACGGCAACAGTCACGGGGGCAGGCTTCTCGCTGGTAGGAGCGACGATTCCAGTCACGCTGAATCCAACTCAGACTGCGACACTGAATGTGCAGTTCGATCCAACAGTGGCCGGGGCGGTAACGGGTCAACTGACCATCACCAGCAACTCGTCCGTCAATGGGACGGCGAACATCGCTCTGACGGGGACCGGAGAGGCACCTGCGTTTGAGGTCCAACTGACCTGGGATGCGCCTGTCGACTCTCCCGATCCGGTGGTGGGCTATAACGTTTACCGCGCACCCGGTGGCGGCACTCTGTATCAACTGTTGAACACCGGAGTCGTTACCCCGCTCACATACGCGGACCTCGAAGTCCTGACTGGGGATGTCTACGATTACTACGTCGTCAGCGTGGATGCCAACGGGGTTGAAAGTGTGCCCTCGAACACAGCCACCGTGACCGTTAACTAGCGAGAACCGGGGCAGGCGAGGATGGGTCTCGGTTCGCACGCTACGGCAACGAAAAACCGGTTGCTAAGGCGGTGGTGCGTGCGCAAGTAAACGCAGGCAAAAGTGAAATAAACAACGCAAAACAAACCAGAATGGCCAGTTATTAACTCTAGAAAGTTTGTTATTTGAGCCTTAATTCTCCTTTTTGACAGGATTCAGCGCATCCTGCGTGCGTTTTAATGCGCATGCTCAATAACTTGGATGGCCCGTTGAGGCCTTCCAGCAGGCTGCGAGAAAAGGCCTCACTTCTGGGGAAAGGCTTGGAGAGCATTCCGCAGGGGCTAAAGCCCGACCTATTCCATTGGCTTTATCGGCCCGACTAAAGTCAGGCCCTAATAAGAAACAACCTTCTGATCAGGCAGTTTGAGGCTGTATCTGGACTGCGTATCCGAGGTTTTGGAGACGTTGGATCAGGCGCAGAGCGTGCTTTTGTTTGGCAATCGGGTCGA
>JBAWCO010000913.1:0-2701 GCA_049590315.1 Occallatibacter sp.
CCACCGGTCCACGTTAAAGTAAAAATCCCTCCGCCACCCGAGCTTCCAAAGCCGGTGAATATGCCTGAGGTTCACTACGATGCGCCGAAGATCAAGATTCCCAAGCCAGAGCCCAAGCCGGACTTGAAGCCGGTCCAGATGGAAGCCAAGCTGGCTATGCCGGTGATCAAGCCGGCCAAGCCTGCAGTGACGCTGGCGCCTCAGCCCAAGGCGGCCCTGACAGCCGCGATGCCGGCACAAAATAACACCGTCAAACCCTCAACGAAGCCCGTGCACTTCGGGGAAACGTTTGGCGTCACGCCGAATCCCAATGCCACGCGGCCGGCCACGGTGGCAGCTATCGGCAACCCGTACGGCGGCATGAATGGCCCTGCGGTTGCACCTCATGGAGTGGTGGGCTCGACTGGTATCGGTAACGGCCTTAAGTCGGGATCGAACGCCGGCACGGTCGGGAAAGTGGCCTCGGCCGGAATTCCCGGCGCTACCGGCAACGCACCGTCCGGCAGCTATGGCAACGCCAAGGTCGCTTCGGCAGCCATGCCCGCAGTCACAACCGTCGCGCCCGTTCAGCGGCCTGTCGCGGATGTGGCTTCCGCTACCAATCTTGAAGTGCTTTCCAAACCGCCCGTCCAGTACACCAGCGAGGCCCGCCAGATGCGTGTCCAGGGTGACGTAGTATTGCGCGTCACTTTTACTGCGGAGGGTAGGGTGTTAGTACAGGGCCTGGTGCATGGACTTGGTCATGGCCTGGATGAAGAAGCTCGTCGAGTAGCATCGCAGATACGCTTCCGTCCAGCTACACGGAACGGACAAGCAGTCGATTTAACGACCAATATAACCATTTCGTTTCAGTTGGCGTAGGATTTAGCTACGAACAGAGACATTGTTTCACTCGGCCGTAAAGCCCTGAAACGGCCCAGGCGGCAAATGGAAGACCTGGACGAACTTCACCCTAGGAGCTTGACATGACGTTTCGGAAGACATCCCTCACCTTCCTGATGATTACCTTAGGTGCGACCTGTGCGTACGCAAAGAAAGAGCCAAAGTACGAACAGGCGCACCAACTCACTGCCGAACAGGCCGCACTGGTTGAACGGGCCGTCGGCCGCGAGAAGGTGCTGATCAAGAATATTCAGCAGCGTACGCCACTGGTAGAGACTTACATCCAGGACACGCGGCCCGATATCAAGCTCCTTGAAGTACCAGTCGACGACCAGTACATTTTGAGCCGCGTGGACTTCGGAAAAGGGTTCACCGATAAGACCTACGAGCCGAGGGCAGCCGGCAAACACGGATTCTTCAAGGGCTCGTTTGCGGCCATGACCGGATTGAGCAAGGCATTGGGGCTGGAGAAGTTCACCTACAACCCTAATGGCTTTATGCAAATGATGTTCCTCGATCCAACGGGCTTCGACCAGCAGCATTATGTCTTCAGCTATGTTCGCCGCGAGTTTCTTGGATCCGTGCGCACCTGGGTATTCGACGTGCATCCCAAGGTTCCCGGGATGGGTCGCTTTTATGGCCGCATCTGGATCGAGGATGAGGACGGCAACGTCGTCCGGTTCAACGGCACCTACACCGGCCCAGCTTCCACCGAGTCTTCCAAGTTTTACTTCCACTTCGACAGTTGGCGGATGAACGTGCAACCCGGCATCTGGCTGCCAGTCGCCGTCTACGTGGAAGAAACAACCCGCACCGAAAACGACAAATCCGTTGGCCTGAAAGCGCAGACGCACTTCTGGGGTTACTCTCTCAAGCTGCCCACACGGGATAGCGAAAACGTCAGCGTGAAGGTGGATGACGCTGTCGACAAGAGTGACGACTCTGGAGACGTGGGCCCGCTGCAAGCCACACGCGCCTGGGTGTCGCAGGCTGAAAACAACGTGATCGATCGCCTGGTGGAAGCCGGATTGGTAGCTCCTCTGAATCAGGGCGGCTACGAAAACAAGGTCCTGGATCAGATCGTCATTAACCTTGTCGTGCCGAACAACCTGGCCTTCACTGACCAGATTCATACCCGCGTTCTGCTCACCGATACCATTGAGGCCACCACCGTCGGCAACACCGTCCTGATCAGCAAAGGGATGATCGACAGCATGCCCAGTGAAGAGGCATTCGCCTCCGTGGTAGCCATGGAACTGGCCCACGTCGCCATGGGCCACCACATCGACACTCGCTACGCATTCAACGACCGCTTGCTCTTCCCTGACGAGTCGACTTTCCAGCGCATCAACATGTTCCACTCAGACCATGACAACGACGAGGCTGCCAAGAAAGCCATGGAGTACTTGCAGAACTCCATGTACAAAGACAGGTTGCCGAGTGCCGGTCTCTACTATGCGCAGTTGGTTGACCGGGCCAAGGAGTTGAAGGCCCTGAACACACCCAAGCTTGGAGACTCGCTGCTGAGGCCCGACGGAACTCCGTGGATGGTCGATCTGCAGAGGATGGCGCCCAAGCTCAATTGGGACGATCTTACCCAGAGAGCCGCAAATCCGCTGGGTTTCTGGCTTAAGACCGATCCATGGGACGACAAGGTGCATCAACTTAACGCGAAGGTTTATGCGTACATGAACCCGCGTGACAAGATGCCGTTCGAAGTGACGCCGATTTCGTACAGGCTCTCGCGGTACGATGAAGCCAGCGTTAATCCTCCTGCAGCGCCCGGAGCACCAGCGCCCACAACAGCAGCCCCACCCGC
>JBAWCO010000914.1:0-1946 GCA_049590315.1 Occallatibacter sp.
TGAATCGCTTTCGCAAGCTTCTGGTCAGCTTCGAGAAGACGGAAGCCAGTTTCGTCGCGCTGCTCACCTTAGCCGCAGCGTTGATCTGCTGGAGGCAGACAATTGTTATTTACGGATAAGTTCTTAGCTGCGGCTGACGGCGACGAGAAAACACGAGAACCGTCAGCGCGAAAGATTTCGACCAGACCGCCGCCGGTGGCGTGCGCGAAATCCTTGAAGTCCTGCGAACGGTCCGAAGCGTCTTCACTCCGGGTCTTTTGTAGCAAGTCCTGCAACCGATCGATACGACGGCTGAGCGTCAGGTGCCTTTCGTCTGTCAACGTGCGTTTCAGGTTGAACCACATCGCGGCTCCGAACAGAACCCATCCGAGAAGGAAGATGCTCCCAAACCAGAGTGTGAGCCGGAGCGAGATCGAGGTGCGGCCCGTCAGCATGTTTCTGTCCGCAGCGAGTACCCAACCCCACGGATAGTGTGCAGCAGTTCCGGTTCACCAGGGTGCGTGATCTTGGAACGCAGCGCGCGGATAAGCACATAAAGGCTGTCGAAACTTACATCGCCCTCGCCGCTCCATCCCTCATCAATTAGAACCGCGTGCGGTACGACCGCCCGTGCCCGGCGCATCAGAACGGCGAGCAGGGCGCATTCGGTACGAGTCAGCGTGGCCTCACGCGAGCCGCGCTGCAACTGGAATTGGTGAGGACGGAGAATCAAGTCATCAAACTGCAGTGCAGGCGGAGCGTGAATGGGAGCCCTCCGCGCTGCGGCCCGGACCTTGGCCAGCAACACATCGAGGGCAAAAGGTTTGGTCAGATAATCGTCTGCGCCGGCATCGAGTCCATGGACAACATCGCCCATCGAGTCGCGCGCGGAAACAATAATGGTCTGGGTGCGAAGCCTGTCTTCACGCAGCTTCTTGATGACGGTGAAGCCATCCATGCGGGGAAGCATTACATCGAGCAGCATCACGTCGTACCTGCCGGTCTTGCCGAGACGAAGAGCCTCTTCGCCGTCGTAGGCCAGCGTCACCGAGTAGCCCTCGCCCTCAAGCGCGCGGCCGAGATGCCCAGCCAGGCTGCGCTTGTCTTCTACGACAAGAATATGCATGCAAGGATTCCTGGTAGTGATCTTATTCCGCGATTGTAAATAGCCCGTGAATACGGGAAATCCACTGGCAATTCTCAGATTGGGCTTAGACTGGTTCGCCATACTGTGTGCGATGTTCAACCACCTGCCGTGTGCAGGAATGAGTCAGGAGAAGGCCATAATGTCTTTCATCGTAAGAACTTGGATCGCTTGCACAATGGGCTTGTTGCTCTGTGTGACGTTGTTCTCTTTGCCGGCCCGTGGGCAAGCTGCTAAAGGTGTCATCACTGGCGCTGTCGAAGACATCTCGGGGTCCGCTCTCAAAGGAGCGCAACTGAAACTGCTTCCGTTAGGAGCCCAAGTGGCGACGGACGACCAGGGGCAATTCACATTTCTGGCGGTCCCGGCAGGAACCTACACGATCTCTGCTTCCTATGTCGGGTTCAAGCCCGCCGAAAAGGCGGTCCAAGTGACCGCAAATCAAGTGCAAAACGTTGATATAAAGCTCGGCGTCGCCAGTATGGGTGAAAGCATTTTGGTCACTGCAGAGCGGGCACATGGCGAGGCGGAATCGATCAACGAGACGAGAACAGCGGACAATATTCTGCAGGTGCTTCCCGTTGAGGTTATCGTCAGCTTGCCCAACGCCAATGCCGCTGACGCCATTGGGCGTCTCCCCTCGGTTTCGCTCTATCGAATTGAGGGCGAGGGCGTCTATATCGGCGCGGCGTTCGCATACTCGGGACCGGGAGCGCCTTCGGTGGCCTGGAGTTGTTGCATGGCCGCCACCAATTGTTGTTGGCGCTCGCGTTCCTCGGCGTCGTGTTTGGCTTGTAATTGCTGTTGTGTCTCGAAGCTCGAT
>JBAWCO010000915.1:0-10692 GCA_049590315.1 Occallatibacter sp.
CTACTACACGCCTTCGGGCCGCCTCATCCAGCGCAACTACACCGGCGTTTCGCTCTACGACTACTACTACAATCATGCCGGTGCGCTGGCCGCCAACTCCAGCAATCAGGAAGTGAAGCTGACTGACTCCGGCCGCACCGTCTACGGTGGTGGGGGCATCACGCCCGACGAGAAGATCGAAACTCCCAAGAGCAACCACTTTCAGGACACGCTGCTGGAGAAGGATGTCTTCTTCCACTTCGCACCGGTTTACGTTGCCAACCACACGGTCGATCCAAGCTTCCAGGTGGACGATGCGGTGATGAGCGACTTCAAGAAGTACCTTACCAGCCAGAATGTCGACTATAGCGAGAACGACTTGAACGGCGTGAAAGACTGGCTGAAGACGCGCATCAAGGAGAAGATCGTCACCATTCAATTCGGACAGTTGACGGGATTGCGTGCACTGGCCGACTGGGACCCCATGATCGCTAAGGCGCTGACGTTTATCCCGGAGGCACAAGCACTGGAAGATAACGCGCACAAGGTGCTTGCGGAAAAGGCACAGGCCCGCAACTCCGGCGGTCCGGCTGCAGGCGTCGCAGCACAGCCGTAACCAGTCAAGCTATCTGAGCTGATTCTGAAACCAGAAGGCCATCCCCGCGGGGATGGCCTTCTGGTTTCTATGTCCGGCGCAGACTAAGCCGCGAAGGTCTCGTCGCTATTGCTTTGGTCGCCGAGTCCCGCCAGCAGCCCCGAGATGGAAACATCCTCATCCAGAGCATCCCAATGCAGACCTCGGCTCGTCATTCTGACCTGCTCGCGTTGTTCCGGGGTGCTGCGCAGCAAGCGCGGGAACCACGCCAACGGCACACCGAGAGTTCGTCCGTCGCTCAGGTCTACCCAGAAGCTATCCTCGTCGAAGCGAACACGCATTGGACTAGGCGAAATGCTCATTCCATGCCCCCACAATCCGGTTCCTGTTAATCTCAACCAGACTCTGCAACTCACGCAAAGTCCGTGCATCGTAGCCATCATTGTAGGCCACTCGCGTCTCAGGATTCAGCCAAAATTTGGCTTCTACGTTGTCTTTTTCAATATGAATATGCACCGGCTCGCGCGGCGTTCCTTCATTGGAATAGAAGAAAAACCTGAAACCGCGTTCTCGAAAGACAGTGGGCATATCGCCAACAATTGTACTTCGGACGACCAGGACGGAGCTCTACGGCTCATCGTTGTAAATACCGACCTGCAGCTTGCCTCCTTCAGTCAGCTTCGCGCGATACATTCCCGGCGTATTGAAGCTCCATGCCAATTGTCCATCTGGAGTAATCGCAATCAGCCCGCCGTCACCGTGAATCGCATCCAGTTCTTTGTGAATCACCTGGTCGGCCGCTTGCTGCAATGGCACGCCCTTGAAGTACACCAGGTTGCAGACTTCTCGCGCCACTCCGAGCCGTATAAAGTATTCGCCTGTACCGGTGGCTGAAACTCCGCACGACTGATTCGATGCGTACGTCCCGGCGCCAATAATCGGTGAGTCGCCCACGCGGCCCCACTGCTTCGCCTGCACTCCGCCGGTCGAGGTTCCTGCAGCGATGTTGCCCATCTTGTCCAGAGCAACCACGCCCACTGTGCCGTATTTGTGCGCACCCGGTGCGTCGATCTCAGCCACAGGTGTCGCCGGCGCGGGAGGCGCACCGGCAGGACGTTGCGGAATCGGCCGACCCTCCTTTTGCAACTGCTTCACCAGCCCCTGCCAGCGCCGCTCGGTAAAAAAGAAACTCGGATCCACTTGCTCGAGGCCCACTTGCGCGGCAAAGGCGTCAGCGCCCGCGCCAATCAGCATCACGTGCGGTGACTTCTCCATCACCGCGCGCGCCAGGCTGATGGGATGCCGCGTGCGCGTAACGCCGGCCACCGCGCCGGCCTTCAGCGTTGCGCCGTCCATGATCGCCGCATCCAACTCGTTCTTGCCCTCGGCGGTAAACACCGCGCCGCGACCCGCATTGAACAAGGGATCATCCTCGAGA
The DNA here is from genome assembly GCA_049590315.1 of Occallatibacter sp. Lineage (GTDB taxonomy): Bacteria > Acidobacteriota > Terriglobia > Terriglobales > Acidobacteriaceae > Telmatobacter. The sequence goes on from JBAWCO010000915.1 coordinate 2,013, forward strand.
ATCTGGATTGCCGCTTCCACCGCGTCCACCGATGAACCGCCCCGATCCAAAGCCTTAGCGGCAGCTTCAGTAGCCTGGGTCATCGAAGCGCGATACGCCGCCTCGGTCTCCGGCTTCATGGTGGCGCGCTCAATCACGCCGGCTCCGCCGTGCACCACGACAGCCCAGTGGTGCGCCGGCTGCTGTGCAGGTGCGGCTATAACGGCTCCGGCAGTCAACCCGACCAGTAAGCAAATTCGCCAAACGCTTTTCATCGCCTGGATTCCTCCCGCCCCATCACTTGCTAACTCCGCGAACACGCGCGAAGCGCGGCCAACTCCGCTAACCCCGCTGCCCTTCTCACTTCTTCAGTATCTCCAGCTCGGCACCTTCGCCAACCTTATAGGTCTCCGCGAAGTTGCGCTGGTTGATGCCCATCGAAAGTCGCCCGCGCGAATCAATATAAAAAAGCTCTTTACCCACCGGCACATCGCTGAAGGTCTTCACAAACGGAATCGCATAGTGCTTTCCGTCCAGCATGACCGGAACCTGATCGCCAATCTTATAGCCAAGTTTGAAGAAGGTCTCAGCCGGCACGTTGAGCACAAGGTTGCCGAACGGCCCGTCTGTGCCGATGACCTCGCCATGCAGACCCTTCTCATCCACCGTCGCATTCTTCAGCTCCAGCCGCACCAGCTTCGCAACATCCAGCGCAGGCCCGGCCGTTGTCCAGTCATCGCCGCGCGCCAGGTGCGCCGCCGCAGGAGAAAAAATATCCCGTCCATGAAAAGTCGACGATATCCCCGATCCAATCATCCATGCTGGATTGGTAATCTCGCGCGCCTCCACAATCCCGTCACGATCCTGCACCAGCGTCAGCAGCCCGTTATCCGGCAGTACGTACATCTGGCCCACGCGCGATTTCGCAATGATCGCCTTGCGGGTCGAGCCCACACCCGGATCGATCACCACCACAAACACCGCATTCTTGGGAAAGTAAGGTGCCGACCCCGCCAGGAATCGCGCGCCCATAGCAATGTTGTAGGGCTCTGACTGATGCGTAATGTCGATGATCCGCACCCCCGGCGCAACTCCGTCCATCACCGCCTTGCAGATCCCTACCGCATCGTCCTTCACGTCGAAGTCCGTCATGAAGCCGATCACTTTGATCGGCGTGGACTGTTGCGCCGCCGCCGCAACCACCATCGCCGCCGCCATCCCCGCCCAAGCCAGAATCTTCCTTGTCATTTGCACACGAACGACCTCCGTAATTTCTCCCATGGTATAACCCGGCTGCGCCCTGTTCGCAATCCCTGCTCCCATTTCCGCGCCTTTCTCCGGTACTATCGCATTCAATGAGATCTCGCACTCAGCATTTCCTCGCTTTCCTCCTAATGTGCACGGCCACGATAGCCATCGCCCAACCGCACCCCATCCCCGTGAAGGTCGTCGTCGTAGCCATGTTTGAAGTAGGCGCGGACACCGGCGACCAACCCGGCGAGCTTCAATACTGGGTTGAGCGCGACCACCTTGACCGTATCTATGAACTCCCCGCCGCCTACCACGCGGTCCGCATGAACGGAGACGGCGAGATGGCCGTGCTCACCGGCCAGGGCACAGCCCACGCAGCATCCACCATCATGGCGCTCGGCCTCGACCCGCGCTTCGACCTCACTCATGCCTACTGGATCGTCGCGGGCATCGCGGGTGGAAGTCCCGATCGCATCTCGCTTGGCTCGGCTGCCTGGGCTCGTTGGGTGGTCGATGGCGACCTTGGCTACGAAATCGATGCGCGCGAGATTCCGCCTGACTGGACTACCGGCTATCTCCCCCTGCGCAAGCCCAAGCCCTTTGACCTGCCGGCCGCGCCGCTCGATGGCCAGGTCTACGCGCTCAATCCCAACCTCGCCGAATGGGCCTTCAACATCACGCGCGCAACGCCGCTCGCCGACTCGGACCATCTGAGAGAAATTCGCAGCCGCTTCGACGGTGCTGCCGCGCAACGCCCGCCCTTCGTAACTATGGGCGACGAAATTTCCTCATCCACTTACTGGCACGGCAAGATCCTCGACGCCTGGGCCGCGCAGTGGGTCCCTTACTTCACTGGCGGCAAGGGAGAATTCTTCACTACCGCTATGGAAGACACGGGAACCTTGCAATCGCTTCAGTTCCTGGCCAACGCCAAGCGCGTCGACCTCAACCGCGTCATGGTCCTGCGCACCGTCAGCAATTTTGATCGTCAGCCGCGCGGTACGTCAGCCGCTGAAAGCCTGGCCAACCAGCGCATCGGCGCATACAGCGGCTATCTGCCCTCGCTTGAAGCAGCCTACTCAGTGGGCCATACGGTGGTAAGCGAGTTGCTCACCCATTGGCCGAAGTATGAACAGACGATTCCCGGCGCGAATCAGCCGGTACCATAAATCCACTTCCAATAAGCCAGGCCTTGACCACAACCCCATTCAGCGTTCGCGGTTCGCCCAGGAACTTGGCGCAGACAGGGCAGACAGTGCAGAATGCTTACGTTCAGCAAATCCAGTTGTCGCTTGCACTCTGCGCCTGCCCGGATCGATAGCCTTGCGGGGCACTGAAAATTGCTCACACCATGTTCGGGTCAAAGGAGCTCTGTTTTGAAATTGAATTATGGCACGCTAGCCTTCCTTACTATCGTTGTCCTGATCCTTCTAATAAATGCCTCGAGATTTCCATGGACAGTCTCGCGCATCGCCGGAGTCAGCCTCTTTATCCCCTCCTTTCTTCTGTTCGCTCTGGCGCGCATTCAACTGGGTCAATCCTTCAGCGTGGAAGCCAAGGCAACCAGGCTTGTCACCACCGGCCTCTATTCCCGCATTCGTAATCCGATCTATTTCTTTGCCTTCCTCATGATCGCCGGAGTAATCGTCTGGACAGGCCACCCCTTGGGGTTGCTAATCTTCGTTGTGCTGGTTCCCTTGCAGGTTTTCAGGGTCCGGAAAGAAGAGAAAGTTCTCACGGAGAAATTCGGCACAGCCTATCTGGACTACAAACGCAAAACATGGTTCTGATTCCAAAAGTCTGTGCTGATCCAGAATTCGATTCTGACCATAGCCCTGGTGTCATTTCCTGCAGCCCAAAACGCTCTTAAAGGAAGTCGCAATGCATTCTGTCTGGTTAGGTGAGTTCCTTGGTACGCTGGTCCTGGTGCTGTTGGGCAACGGCGTCAATGCCGGTGTAACCCTCCGCAAGTCGTATGCGGCGGATGCTGGCTGGATGGTCATCGCCACCGGCTGGGCGCTGGCCGTGTTGTGCGGAGTACTGGTGGCGCAGGCCTTCGGCAGCTCAGGCGCGCACATTAACCCGGCCATCACCATGGCTGTCGCGGTCAACACCGGAGACTACTCACAGTTGCTCTACTTCTGGTCGGCGCAAATGCTCGGCGCCATGGCCGGAGCATCGCTCATGGTGCTGCACTATGGCCCGCATTGGAAGCTGTCGCCCGATCCAGCAGCCAAGCTGGGCATCTTCTGCACCAACGCCGCCGTACGCAGCCCGCTGTTCAACATCCTCAGTGAGATCATCGGCACCGCGGTGCTCGTCATCGTCGCCGCAGCCATCGGCTCGCATGGAGTCTCCGCCACTGGCCCCGCGCCTGCTCTTGCTCCGTGGTTGGTGGGAAGCCTGGTCTGGGGCATCGGGCTCTCGCTCGGCGGAACTACCGGCTACGCTATCAACCCCGCGCGCGATCTGGGCCCGCGCCTCGTCCATTGGCTGTTGCCCATTCCCGGCAAGGGTTCGTCGAACTGGAGCTACGCGCCGATCCCGATCATCGGCGATCTCTTAGGAGCGGCACTCGCGGGGCTGCTGCTTCACTTCGCGCACCTATAGCCGAATGCGGCCCCTCCCCGAAGAGAGATGTGCAGCCGTCAGGCGTTCTTGGTTTTGCAACTGGGACTAATCTCTACTCCAGAAACGAAGCCGCTACCGCCAGCGCGGCAATTGCCGCAGTCTCCGCACGCAGTATGCGTGGGCCTAGCGAGACAGCACGCCATCCGTTGGCGTCGAAGAGTGCTTCCTCCTCCGGAGCCCATCCGCCTTCAGGACCGATGGCAATCTCCAGCGCCGGCATCTCCGCTCCGCCCTGCGACACCGCATCTTCCAGCACAGCACGCAGCGTCGTCGTGCGCTCCTGCTCTGCCAGCACAATGCGTGTGGCTTCGGAAGCAGCTCGAATGCGCTCGGCCAGCGGTGCTGGAGGGTGAATCACCGGCACATCCGATCGCCGCGACTGCTGCGCGGCTTCAAGTGCAATGCGCCTCCAGCGCTCCACACGTTTTTCCGCGGCTTGCGCAAGATGCTTCTCCGTCCGCCGCGCAATCATCGGAGCCAACGCGGCCACTCCCAGTTCAGTGGCCTTCTCAATCGCCCACTCCATGCGATCGAACTTGTAGACGGCTACCACTAACGTAATGGGCAACGCGGGATCGGCTTGGACCTCGGCAATCAGGTTGAAACGAATCTCATGGGGAGCGACGGCAGCCACCGAGGCATGAAACACGTGTCCGCCCGCCACCACGTCTGCCTCCATGCCTGACTCGGCGCGCAGCACACGCGCCATGTGTTCGGCTTGTGCGCCAACGATTGTTGCGGTGGCCTCATCCCAGTGTTCGGCAATCCAACGGCGTCTCGTCACTTCACTCTCCGCAACCTTCAACTCGGTTCAATGTCTCTTTCACCCGCATAAACATTGAGGGGGACGCTTGATGCGCCCCCCTCAATGTTGCCTCTTGCTAGTGTTGCCTACAGGTTGAATGGTCCGCTACTTCTTCTTTGCGGCCTTCTTGGCTGCCTTCTTCGCGGGTGCCTTTTTAGCTGCTTTCTTAGTTGCCATTTGCCTATTCTCCCTTTTCGATGGTTTGCATCGATCCTGCAATTGTTATATTGCAGTTGATGAATGTATAGATTCATCAAAGATAAGTGTCAAGAAAAAAAAGCAATATGAGTGGAAAAAAGGTCAACAATTTTTTCGCGACGCATCGAGTATCGATTCGCAAACGAGAAGTTTGTACGTATGAAGTGAGAAATCGAAACGTCATTTGCTGCATGCGGAGGCCGAACGTTGCTTCACGAACTGCGTCAGCGTTCCTGCTTCGCGGCGTTGAATGAGATCGTCGAGATAAGGCTGACGATCTTTGGGTCTGGCCTTAATGAACGTCTCATCCATATGCATAGAGCCTTCAATGAATGCCTAGCATCACCACTTCTCACTATTCTGCCTCCGCCGATTCACCTGAAGAAATGCGGTCTGCGCAAAGACCATCGCATTGAAGAACACCTGCTCGACGCGGCGAAGGTTGCCGAACCACGATGGCAGACCCTCCATATCGACCTGCCATCGTCTCTTCGCAGTGTGTAAAAAGGTGTCAGCACTCGATGATGTTCAACGCAAGCCCGGCCAGACTGGTCTCCTTGTAGCGCGATTGCATGTCGAGTCCGGTCTGATACATGGTCTGGATCACCTGGTCGAGAGAGACCTTGTGCGCCTCAGACTCGTTCATCGCGATGCGTGAGGCCTGCACAGCTTTGGCCGCGCCCATCGCGTTTCGCTCAATGCAAGGAATCTGCACCAGGCCCCCAATGGGATCGCAGGTCATGCCGAGGTTGTGCTCCATGGCAATCTCCGCTGCGTGCTCCACCTGTCCATTGGTTCCGCCCAGCGCAGCAGTCAATCCGCCGGCGGCCATCGAGCAGGCTACGCCCACCTCGCCCTGGCAACCCACCTCCGCTCCACTGATTGAAGCGTTCTCTTTATAGAGGATGCCGATCGCCGCGGAAGTCAGGAAGAAGCGCATCAGCCCTTCGTGGTCCGCCTCTGGAATGAAGCGGTCATAATAGTGAGCGACTGCGGGCACCACGCCGGCAGCGCCATTGGTGGGCGCAGTCACCACGCGTCCGCCGGCGGCATTCTCTTCGTTCACCGCCATGGCATACACCGTGACCCAATCCAGCGGCGCCAGCGGATCGCCTCGCTTGCCGTCGGCTTCCTTCTCGCGCAGTCGCGCCGCAAGTCGGTGCGCACGGCGGCGAACCTGCAACCCGCCCGGCAGAATGCCCTCCGTCGCCATCCCGCGCTGCACACAGGTCTGCATCGCCTGCCAGATGCGGTCAATGCGTTCGCGCACTACCTCAACCGGCGCTCGCTCCTGGTTCCGCGTCGCCAATGCGCACTCGTTCTCAAGCATGAGCTGGCTGATCGATAGCTCATTGGCGTGCGCAGTAGCCAGCAGTTCAGCGGCGCTGTGAAACGGAAATGGAATCGCCGCCTGTTTCGTTTCCATAGACGGATCAACCCCGTCCTCGGTAATGAATCCGCCACCGATGGAAAAGAATGTGCGCTCGTCGAGGACAGCACCCGCCGCGTCAAAGGCCTTGAAGCGAACTCCATTGGGATGCTGCGTAGTCACGCCCGGCGGATACATCACGGTGCGCTCGAACAGAAGATCGCGCGTCTCTTCAAAAGGGATCGACCTTGTCCCAGCCAGATTGATCCGCCCGGTGCTACGAATCTCCCCAACCGTTGTCTCAATGATCGCGGGATCGATCATCGCCGGCTCGTTGCCCGCGAGTCCCAGCAGAATCGCCCGGTCCGTCGCATGTCCCAGCCCGGTGAGCGCCAGCGACCCGTACAGCTCCGTTTGCACCCGCGCAACTCTATCGATCAGGCCGCGTGGTCCAAGCTCTTGTGCAAAGCGGCAAGCCGCGCGCATCGGTCCCATGGTGTGCGAACTCGACGGGCCAACGCCAATTTTGTACAGATCAAAGAGACTCGTAGTCACGGAAGAGATTGTAGCGTGGAATTGGCAGCCTAGTCTGGCTCGTCGCCCGGCTCATCAAGGTGACTGTCGCGCGTCACATGCCGGCTTGTCTCGCAACTGCTAAACTCCCGACAATTCACACTATGCTCTTCAAAGCCCTCAGCGCGGCAGTCTACGGTATCGACGCCAACCTCATTGACGTTGAGGTGGACTACAGTGGCGTGGTTGCGGAGAAGGACACCTTTCACACCGTCGGCCTGCCCGACGCCGCCGTGCGCGAGAGCCGCGACCGTGTCCGCGCCGCCATCAAGAACTCCGGTTACCTGATTCCGCCTACCTTCATCACCATCAATCTCGCGCCGGCCGATATGAAAAAAGAGGGCGCGGGCTTCGATCTCCCCATCGCAGTTGGAATTCTCGGCGCATATGGCGCGCTGCGCGTCACCGACTTGAGCCAGTTTCTTCTGGTCGGCGAGCTCGGCCTTGATGGCAGCGTTCGCTCCGTACCCGGCATGTTGCCCATTGCCATCCTTGCCCGCGAGAAAAATATTCCCAATCTGATTCTTCCCGCGGCCAACGCCGCCGAAGCCGCCGTGGTCGAAGGCGTCAACGTCTATCCCGTCTCCTCGCTCCTCGATGTTCTCGAACTGCTCAACTCCACAGTCGTCGGCGCAGTTCAACGCGAGCCGGTTCGCGTGTCCACTGCAGCGCTGCTCGGTGAACTGCAGCACTTCGCCGTCGATTTCAAAGACGTGCGCGGCCAGCAAACAGCCAAGCGCGCCCTTGAAGTTTCCGCGGCCGGCAGCCACAACATCCTCATGATCGGGCCGCCGGGTTCGGGAAAGACCATGCTCGCCAAGCGACTCCCGTCCATTCTGGCGCCACTCACATTTGAAGAAGCACTGGAGACCACCAAGATTCACTCCGTCGCCGGCGTGCTCGATGCAGCCGCGGGCCTGGTCACACAGCGGCCCTTCCGCGCGCCTCACCACACCATCTCCGACGCGGGCCTCATCGGCGGCGGAATCGTTCCGCGCCCCGGCGAAGTTTCCCTCGCCCACAACGGCCTCCTGTTTCTCGACGAGCTGCCGGAGTTTCCGCGCAACGTACTCGAGGTCATGCGTCAGCCGCTCGAAGATCACACGGTGACTATCGCGCGCGCCTCCATGTCGTTGACCTTTCCTGCGCGCTTCATGCTGGCGGCCGCCATGAATCCATGCCCTTGCGGATACTTTAATGACAAGTCGCGTGAGTGCCGTTGCACCCCGCCTATGATTCAGCGCTACGTCTCAAAAGTCTCGGGGCCTCTGCTCGACCGCATCGACATTCACATCGAAGTCCCTGCAGTGCAGTACAAAGAACTGCGCGGCGGTGCGGCGGCCGAGGGCTCGGCGGAAATTCGAGCTCGTGTCATGGCAGCGCGCGAGCGGCAGCGCCTCCGTTTCCGCAAGGCCGGCGAAAAAATCTACGCCAACGCGCAAATGACCACGCGCCAGATCCGTACTCATTGCGAATTAGGCGCCGACGCCGAGCGGTTGCTGGAGCGTGCCATGCAGCAGCAAGGCCTCACCGCCCGCGCGCATGATCGCATCCTTAAGGTAGCCCGCACTATCGCAGACCTAGAGGCTGCCGAAAACCTCACCGTCGCTCACCTCGCCGAAGCCATCCAATATCGCACCCTCGACCGCAGCTACTGGGCCTAGGTGGCCGGAACTTCAACCCACATTCCCACCCGAAGAATTCCACAGGCCACCCCTGTTTACTGAAAATATCCCTCGATATGGGACAGCAATTCCTCCCCGCCCTCTAAGCATCCTCGGAACTGGTCAGAGGCCAGGCAGACAGTGCGCATAGTATTGATTTATAGTAACTTATAGCGAGAATCCGTTCGCAGTCCCCAGGGTCGCCGGCAA
>JBAWCO010000916.1:0-3054 GCA_049590315.1 Occallatibacter sp.
TCTGCCCGGTAGGATTAGTCTCTACCGTGACGTTGTAAGCTCCGCCAGCGATCAACAGGGTGGCGAAGGTAAACGACCCGCTGTTACTGACGCTCAAGCTGTCGTTATTGTTGTCTTGTAACACAACGGTGCCGGCAAGCCCTGTTACCACACCACCTATCGAATAGGGGCCACCGCTCCCGATATCCCCGCCTGTCCAATTACCGACCGCACCGGTGCCATAGGAAATTATGCCCGGCGCTCCGCCGGTAAAACTCGTATCAGTAGCAGTAATTCGCGCAACACCATTCTCCAGGAATGAAATAGTCGAGCCCATTGCCGCCAGTTCCAATTGAGTTCCGGCAGCAAGCGCCCCGCAGCTATATGCGTTGCCGAGTTGAGTCCAGCTATTTTCCCCACTTCTCTTGAAAATCATCAACTGAGGATTGCCGTAGTTCCAGTAATAAATACCCAGGTACCCGCCTTGTCCGCCATTTTGCAGGCGAACCGCAGGTCCGATCCACTGGCCGCTGGTGAGCTGCGTCGAGGTCACTTGCACTAGCGAGTAGTGATTGCTGCTGTATGACTCAGCTGTGCGTATATCTCCGCTTACCCCTGCTGCGTTAGTTCCGACTACAACCCCGGACGAGATCGCCAGTCCGCCATCGCTGATATCCGTCCAGTTGGACCCGAGTGGGCCGCTCGCTCTGTTGAAATTGTCCGTAGCTGATACGGCAAAAGCCGTTTGCGGCAATATTGCAATCGAAAGAAATCCCATGAACGCCAGCGACAAAAGCGAAAATGCTTTGGACCTGAATGTCTTGTCAGGCATATTGCTATCAGTATTCATGACCCCTCATTCAATCGGATATCTTTTGCTGCAACTGTGGTCAGTCGTAGGAAGTTTCAGTATTCAAATGCCAGTGGACGTTATCTAGATATATCATCATGTTATGTGCGAAGTGTAAGAAAATGTGGTTTGTCCATACGAGTTGATCCAAACTTTTGGTTTCCATACTGCTATTACGAAAGTGCGATCTAAATGGTGCAGAGTTTCGCAGTTCACCTGATTCTTCTTCGGGACGAACTGTAGTTTTTTACGCGAAAGGCTCATGCGGTAAAGACGCGCAGCATTGGAAAGCGAGCAACCTGGCACACTTCCCTGAGTTTGGTCTCGCTCACCACCCAACTTCAGGCGATACCGCTCCGCGTGCCCTGCGCACGAAGCGCTCCGCGCTTTGGTAACCACCGCAAAAGTTGCGACCTATCCTTTCAAATCGCCTTCCATTACTGCCGGTGGATGATCGAGCGGTTGTTGACATGCGTTTGTGACTGCTGTTCCTCGATAAAATCCCACTCAGGTAGGAAGAAGACTTGACCATCGAATCGGATTGACTTCATGTAGAGGGTTTTTCAATCCAGGGTATCGGGCCGGCAGACATCGGGTTTTCGTGATTCGGGCTATGCGGTCCACGCGGAAAGCCGCACCTCCCCAGAGCAGGTCACGACGAGTGTCACCTGACGGAAGTACGATGACAAACAGCAGTCGCAGCGTAAAGAAGTCCTGCCGGGAAACAGGTCGAAGTCGATGCGCAATTCATCTGTCTGATTCGACGACAGCTCTCTACTTTGGCGAGCCAGGCCGCGTAAATCTCAGTTACAACCAGGTAAAATCCAGTCATAGTGCATCCATCGGTAACTTACTAATTGATCTTCGTGGGTAACTTGCGCTACAGCAATCATAGTGTTACAAGTAGATTCCCGGTCCTTGTCACCTTCTAAGACATTTCAGGAGTCCCCAAGATGCCTATTAACAGGATTGCCGTGAGCCCTTTGAGATCTTTGCCCGTGCGGTATTTGCTTGTCCTGCATGTGATTGCCGGTCTGCTCTTGCCGATTGCGGGCCGGGCACAGGTGCTCTTCCTCGGAGTCAAGGCCCCAGTCGGTAGCGGCTTCAATACCCCTTATGGCACGGCTGTGGATAGCAATGGGAATGTCTTTGTCGCCGATTACAGCAACCAGGCTATATACGAGATCGTCGCGTCGAACGGCATTGTCTCCAGCGCCAGCACGGTCGTTACTCTAGCTGCGCCCAGCGGTGGGTACAGCCAGCCTGTTGGCGTTGCCGTGGACAAATTCGGAGACGTCTTCGTGGCAGACGCCGGAACCGCCAACGCAGTGGACGAGATCGTTGCGGTGAACGGCGTTGTCAACGGTAGCAGCGTGGTCAACAAGTTGGCTGGCCTGCCTGTCTTTAGCTACCCAAATGACTTGGCTGTGGATGTGGATGGAAGCGGAAACCTCTTTATCGTCTATCCCCAATACCAGGTGGTGCTCGAGATTGTAGCGTCGGGTGGCGTCATCTCCCCCACCAGCCCGATCGTTGCTCTGCCTGCGCCCAGCGGCGGCGGGTTGCAACCATCCGGCATAGCGGTGGACGGAAGTGGAGACGTCTTCGTCGCCGATCAGGGCAGGAACGCACTGTACGAGATTCCGGTGGCCGGTGGGTACACCACCGTCAACACGATTGACACATCCACAGTCGGAGCCGCTACCTTGGCGGCCGACCGGCACGGGAATGTTTTCTTCATCGGTAACTTCGGAACAGTTCTATATGAGATCCCGGCATCGGGCAATTACACCACTGTCGACCTTCTGGCCGTCGGTTTCAGCGGTGGTAATTACTTTGGCATGGCGGCGGACGGTCACGGCAAAATCTTCGTCGCCGATGCCGCCAATGCCATTGTGGACGAGGTTGCGCTTGACCGCGTGAACTTTGGCTCGCAGACAATTGGATCGACCAGCCAAACAATAGCGATACCCTTCAACGTCGGCTTGACAGGGCCTACAACGGTGAGCAAGATTTCCATACTGACCACGGGGGTCGCAGGCAAGGACTTTGCCGATGCTGGATCGAGCAGTTGTATTGCGACGACTTATTTTAATAGCACCAATTGCGTAGTCAACGTGAGCTTTGCTCCTGTTGCGTCGGGCTTGCGCCGAGGCGCGGTGGTCTTCTACGACGGGTCGGGCAACGTGCTGGCGACGGTGCCGATTTCGGGCGTCGGAACCGGG
>JBAWCO010000917.1:0-4653 GCA_049590315.1 Occallatibacter sp.
ATGCATCGCCAATACACCAGCATGAAGACCATCCATCTGGCCCAGATCCTCGCCAGCACTGAGGGCCCCACTCCTGAGTTGAGGGAGGCCGTAGCATGAGCCACATCGCCGACCTCCCCATTCTCGACCCCACCATCGCGCCGCCGTTTCCCGTTGCCGCCCTGCCCGTTCTGCGCAACCCCCAACTACGCAAAAACGTAGCCCACGCCATCGACGTCATCCAGACCAAGCGCGGCAAACTCGTCGCCGAAAAGAAAGACTGGCAGCAGCTCCGTTCCTCTGCCTCTGCCATCCGCGCGCATGTCCTTGAAAACCTCGGGTTTTATCTTGAGCAGTTTGAAACCCGCTGCACCGCCGCCGGAGGCCAGGTCCACTGGGCCGCCGATGCCGACGAAGCCCGCCAGATCATCCTCAACATACTCCGCGAAGAGAAAGCCGACGAAGTCATCAAGATCAAAACCATGACCTCGGCGGAAATCCAGTTAAACCCCTTCCTTGAAAAATCGGGAATCAAAGCCTATGAAACTGACCTCGCGGAAATCATCCTTCAATTAGGCGAAGAAGAGCCCTCCCACATCGTTGTTCCCGCCCTCCACATCAATCGCAGCCAGGTACGCGACATCTTCTCCCGCACCATGGGACTCAAAGACCTTTCCGACGAGCCCAAAGAACTCACCAACGCGGCCCGCAACTATCTCCGCCAGAAATTCCTCACCATCCCCACCGCCATCAGCGGCGCAAACTTCCTCGTCGCTGAAACCGGCTCAGTGGTTGTGGTCGAGTCGGAAGGCAACGGCCGCATGTGTCTCACCCTCCCCCGCACCCTCATTACGCTGGCTGGAATCGAGAAGGTGCTGCCCCGTTTTCAGGACCTTGAAGTCATGCTTCAGATCCTGGCCCGCTCCGCCACCGGTGAGCGCATGAATCCGTACAACTCGCTTTGGACCGGAGCTGCCACCGGCGACGGCCCCGAGCGTTTCCACGTCGTTCTGCTCGACAACGGCCGCTCCAGCATCCTCGCCAAACCCAAGGAGCGACAAACCCTCAAGTGCATTCGCTGCGCGGCCTGCATGAACGCCTGCCCCGTCTACCGCCAGACCGGCGGCCACGCTTATGGCTCCGTTTATCCCGGCCCCATCGGCGCAATCCTCACGCCGCAGCTCATGCAGATGCACCACGCCCAATCGCTGCCCTACGCCTCGTCGCTTTGCGGCGCCTGCTATGAAGTCTGCCCGGTAAAAATCAATATTCCAGAAGTGCTCATCAACCTCCGCGCCCAAGTCACCGATCAGGAGCGCAGCCGCATCGGTCGCTTCTTCGATCCCATCTACCTCGGCATGAGAGTAGCCAATCTCCTCTTTGCCCGAGCCTGGATATTCCACACCGCGCAGTGGTTCGGCCGCATCGGCCTTGGCCTTTTCACCCGCAAGGATGGATGGATTCACTCCCTCCCCAGCCTCGGCGGCAAATGGACTCAAACCCGCGATCTCCGCGGCCTCCCCGACCAAACCTTCCACGGCTGGTGGGCTGACCGCGCCAAGGAGGCAAAATGACCACGCCCCATGCCTCCCGCCAAAAGATCCTAGACCGCATTCGTACCGCGACCAAGCCCGCAGCCCAGAGTTCCGTCCTCGTCGCCGGCGACTACGCCGTTCTGCCCCGCCCCTACACCCGTAAAGGCCAACTCACCCCCGAGGCTCGCATTCAACTGATGATTGAGCGGCTCCGCGAATACGACGCGGAAGTAGTCGAATCCACGCCGGAAGCCCTTCCCACAACCATCGCCCACCAGCTCTTTGCAAGTGGCAAGAGCGTGTTTGTCGCACCTCCAGGACTGCCCGCCCTGTGGCTCGTTGAGGGCCTTGACTGGAAAGTTGATCACGGCCTCGCCACCGCTAAAATCGAGCAAGCCGAAGGAGTCGTCACCGCTGCCTTCTGCGGCGTCGCGGACTCCGGCACCATCGTTCTCCATCACTCCGTCGCCGAAGGCCGGCGCGTCCTCACTCTTCTTCCCGATTGGCACCTATGCATCCTGCGTGCCAGTCAGATCGTCGAAACATTACCCGAGTATTTCGATCGCTGTCCACATCCGCCGCACCTGGCCACAACCATCTCAGGGCCCAGTGCCACTGCCGATATTGAAATGACACGCATCAAAGGTGTCCATGGCCCGCGCTTCCTCCATGTCATCGTGGTTCGAGACCTGGGAGTTACTCCAACAGTTCAATGAGACCGGCTCAGCCCGGCTCTACCAGAAGGGTCTGACTTATGAACAATTCGAAAGCCGCAAATACCGTGAATTCAACTTCCGCGGACACAAATCAAGCAGACTTCGCCCAGGCTTTTCAAGTCCTGGATAGCTTCAAAGTCGAAATTCCCTCCTGGGGATTTGCCAACACCGGCACACGTTTCGGCAAATTCGTGCAGGCCGCCGCCGCCGTCACCATCGAGGAGAAATTCTCTGACGCCGCAGAGGTCAACCATCTCACCGGCGCAACTCCCACGCTCGCTCTTCACGTCCTTTGGGATCTCCCCAACGGCATCGGCGACGTCTCCGAAGTCAAAACTCTCGAGAAGCGCTACGGCATCCGCGCCGGCTCCATCAACCCCAACCTCTTTCAAGATCAGGAGTACAAGTTCGGCTCGCTCTGCAATCCCTCCGCCGAAATCCGCCAGCAGGCCATCGCCCACCTCCTCGACTCCATTGAAATCTCAAAGAAGCTCGGTTCGCGCGATCTCTCCCTCTGGCTGCCGGACGGCTCCAACTATCCCGGCACGCAGAGCATTCGCCAGCGCATCGGATGGCTTGAAGATGCGCTGCGCACCGCTCACGATCATCTAGCTTCCCACCAGCAATTGCTCATCGAATACAAGCCCTTCGAGCCGGCCTTCTACCACACCGACATCGCCGACTGGGGCATGGCTTCGCACCTCGCCCGTCAGGCTGGCCCGCGTGCCCGCGTTCTCGTCGACACTGGCCATCACTACTCCTCCCAGAACATCGAGCAGATCGTCGCCTGGCTGCTCCACACCGGCCTCCTCGGCGGCTTCCATTTCAACGACCGCCGTTACGCCGACGACGATCTTACCCTTGGCTCCATCGACCCCTATCAGATCTTCCGCATATTCCATGAGCTGCACAGCACCCCGGCCGACAGCCTGTCCCCCGCCAGCGTCGCTTTCATGATCGACCAGAGCCACAACCTCAAAGGCAAAATCGAGGCCATGGTCCAGACCGTCGTCACCGCGCAGGAACTTTGGCTCAAAGCCGCCTTCATCGATCGCGAGCAGCTTTCCCACCTTCAGCAGTCCTGTGACCTGGTCGCCGCTGAGGAGCTTTTCCGCGGCGCCTTCTGGCGCGATGTCCGGCCCATCGTCGCTGCCTGGCGTGAAGCGCGCAATCTGCCGGCCGACCCGCTCGCCGCCTTGCGCACCAACGGTTATGTTGATCGCATCGCCCGCGAGCGTGGAAATCGGGGCGCCGTGGTTAACAGCTACGCCTGAGGGGTTATTCTAATCAGCAACATGCTGTTCATTGAAAGTTGTCCGTGGAGGCAAGCGGTTGCCCAAGGCAAAAATCAAACGGCTATACCTGATTCCCATTCTCTCCAAGGCTCTCGACATCCTTGAGTTGCTGGAGCAGAATAACGCTCCCGTCACCCTCGAAGACGTCTACCAGAAGACCCAGATCTCCAAAACCAGCGTCTACCGCATCCTCAAGACCCTCGTCCATCGCGGCTATGTGGCCCAGGCGCAAAACGGTCTCTACCGCCTCGTCTCGCGCCCTCGCCGCCTGCGTTTCGGTTTCGCCGCGCAATCTGCTGAGATGCCCTTCTCCGTCGCCGTCGCGCAAAGCATCACCGCCGCAGCCGCAGCGTCCGGTGTCGAACTCATCATCCTCGATAACCGTTATGACCCCGACATCGCCATCCAGAACGCCGAAGAGTTCGTCGCCAAGCGCGTAGACCTGGTCCTTGAATTCCAGGTCGAAGAGCGTGTAGCCCCGCGTGTCGCCTACATCTTCAAGAAGGCAGACATCCCGCTCGTCGCCATCGACGTACCCCATCCCAACGCCACCTACTTCGGCGTCGATAACTTCGAAGTCGGCTTCGAGGCTGGATCCATGCTCGCGCAGCACGCCCTACGCAAATGGAAGGGCAAAGTCGACTGGGTCTTCGGCGTCGGATTTTCTGAGGCCGGCAGCTTCGTCCAGAGCCGCATCACCGGCGCATTCGACGGCATTCGCGATCGCCTCGCCGATCTCACCCTCGACCGCTTCATTCAGCTCGACGGCCGCGGCATGCGTCAGCCCAGCCAACTCGCCATCTCCGATCTTCTTCGTGGCCGCCGCAAAGGCGAACGCACCCTGGTAGCCGCCGCCACTGATTCCAGCGCCCTCGGCGTCCTCGATGCCGTCCGCCAGGCCGGCCGCGAGCAGGACTTCGCCATAGTCGGCCAAGATTGCATTCCAGAGGTCATTGAAGAAATGCGCACCGGCAAGAGCGCCATCGTCGGCTCCATCTCCCACGAAGTAGAAACCTACGGCCCCCGCCTCATCCAACTGGGGATCGCGTTACTCCGCGGCTACACCGTCCCCCCCTACAACTACGTCCGCCACAAAGCCGTAACCCCCGAGTCCCTGGGCGCCGAATC
>JBAWCO010000918.1:0-9251 GCA_049590315.1 Occallatibacter sp.
AGTTAGTCTCCAGCAGCTTGCGGGCTTCAAACATCTGCCAGGATTTGAATCCATGGAGCGCGCCAAGCAGGCCCAGCGAAGCCTTTCCAAACTCCGCAGGGCCGTCTGCGACAAAAGTACCTACGCCATGGCGGACCTTCATCACGCCGACGGCGGCAAGATAACCGATGCCTGTGCGCAGACTGGCGCGGCTGATATTAAGGGACTTGGCAAATTCGCGTTCGGGCGGAATCTTGTCGCCGGGCTTCAGGGTGCCATCTTCAATCTTTGCCCGAATGTGGTTGACCACTTGCTGGGTTCGTTGGGTATCGAGAATCTCGGCTTTCATAAGAGCAGTATCCGCTACAGAAATTTGCAGAGTTATTCTGCACACTGAGGTTAGCACTGGCAAGCCCTTCTTTGCTGCATATTTGTGCAAGCGGTAACCGATATTGAAAAGCTGCACGCTGCAAAGCGAGTTCCGGGGTAACCACCGCTGTATGGAAAATTGGTCTGGGAAGAGAACTACTCGATGGCATTCATCGCTGACTGAGAGGCTGTTAATCTGTTATAGTGGTCTGACCTCTTAATGAGGTTGAGAAACGGAAAATGAACATGATGAAACTCGGTGAATTCTCGATTGGCGTGGGCGACAGGTTTGCGCATCAGGCCAAAGCCCAATTGGAAGCGTGCATCCTGGCCGGCAAGGCTGGCATCGAGGTGATCCCGGTTTGGAACAAGTCCAATCGAGAGCATGCGATCATCGGCTCTGAGCCGTCTTCTGTCCGCGCGGCGGCTGAAACCGCAGTGAATGAGCTGGGTTGGAAGCTGCCCTACTTCTGCGATGCAGATCATATCAACCTTTCCACGGTTGATCGCTTCCTGAATTTCTGCGATTTTTTCACGCTTGACGTCGCTGATTCGATTGGCAAGGCCGCCGAACCGTCTTCGATTGACGCATTCGTGAAGCGCCACACCGAACTTCTGGGAACCATCAGGCTGGAAGGCGCGGGAAAGAGCATCGAGATTACGCCCGACCTGCTGGCGCGGACCGCGGCTAAATTTCTCTTTGCCGTGGAAGATGCGGGCAAGATCTACCGCAAGATCGAGGCCGCGAAGGGCAAAGGCAGATTCGTTCCTGAAGTTTCGATGGATGAGACGGACGTGGCACAGACCCCCGCGGAGTTGTTGATTATTCTGGCCGCGATTGCCGACGAGGGAATTCCGGTTCAGACCATTGCGCCCAAATTCAGCGGGCGCTTCAACAAGGGCGTGGACTATGTGGGCGACTCACGCCAGTTCGCCAGCGAGATGGAACTGGACATGGCCGCAATCCGTCATGCAATTGCGAGTTATGGATTGCCATCGAATCTCAAGCTGAGCGTGCACTCGGGCAGCGACAAGTTCTCGATTTATCCAGCGATCCACGCGGCAATGAAGAAGTTCTCAACCGGCGTGCACCTGAAGACGGCGGGGACTAACTGGCTTGAGGAACTCATCGGGCTGGCCGAGGCGGGAGGAGAGGGCCTAGCGCTGGCGAAAGAGATTTATGCCGAAGCTTTTGCTCATGCCGACGAACTCTGCGCTCCCTACGCGACGGTGATCGACATCGACCGGCTGAAGTTACCCTCACCGTTGGAGGTTGACCGGTGGTCCTCAGCGCAATTTACTTCGGCGTTGCGTCACGATCAATCGTCGCAGGCTTATAATGCAAGCCTGCGCCAATTACTGCATGTTGGCTTCAAGGTGGCGGCTAAGATGGGCGGACGCTATCTTGATCTGCTGGAAGCGAACGAGGCAGTCATCGCGAAGAACGTGACGGAGAATCTCTACGCGCGACATATTGCTCCTGTCTTTCTAGGGGTGCATCGGGATGCGGAACTCTCAACATCGCTGATTGGCACGAGGGCCTGAGACTGAATCTTCTGAAACGGCGCCATCGCTGACTGTGGGCGTGCCGGGCGCTTATTGCATGGTGTGAATCGGCTCGCGTATCAGCAGCTTTGTCCCGGTGAGGCGCTGGACTTCTTCGATGGTAGTGTCGGGCGCGATCTCTTTGAGTGCCAGACCTTCTGGGGTTATCTCGATTACAGCTAATTCCGTGATGATGGTGTTCACTACTCTTGAGCCTGTTAGAGGCAGAGTGCAGGCGTCCAGAATCTTGGGTGTACCGGTTTTTGTTGCATGTTCCATGGCTACGACGACGCGGCGCGCACCTGCAACCAGGTCCATGGCGCCGCCCATGCCTTTGACCATCTTGCCTGGCACCTTCCAGTTGGCGAGACTTCCTGAGCGATCAACTTCGAGAGCACCGAGAA
This sequence comes from Occallatibacter sp., assembly GCA_049590315.1. Lineage (GTDB taxonomy): Bacteria > Acidobacteriota > Terriglobia > Terriglobales > Acidobacteriaceae > Telmatobacter. The sequence goes on from JBAWCO010000918.1 coordinate 2,298, forward strand.
TGGTGAGGTCGATGTGGCCGCCGCGAATCATGGCGAAGGAATCGGCGCTGGAAAAGTAAGTGGAACCGGGTAACTCCGATATGGTTTCTTTGCCGGCGTTGATAAGATCGGCGTCTTCCTGCCCGGGGAGCGGATAAGGACCTACGCCCAGCATTCCGTTCTCCGATTGCAGAGTTACTTCGATCCCATCTGGAACGTAGTTAGCGACCATGGTGGGAATACCAATGCCAAGGTTGACGTAGTAACCATCTCGCAGCTCCTGTGCCGCGCGACGGGCGATGCGCTCGCGGGGATCTGTGTTGTTACTGTTCATGCTGTAACTCCGCGCGTGGTGCGGCGCTCAATACGTTTTTCATATTTTGTGCCGAGCACAATGCGGCGGACATAGATGCCGGGCGTGACTATGGCGTTGGCGTCCAACTCGCCGGGCTCGACGAGTTCTTCGACTTCAGCGATGGTGCAGCGAGCTGCCGCGGCCATCATGGGATTGAAGTTGCGTGCCGTCTTGCGATAGATGAGGTTTCCGAGGCGGTCACCGCGCCAGGCCTTGATGAGTGCGAAGTCAGCGTTCAGGGCCCGCTCCATGACATAACTTCGGCCATCGAATTCGCGGACTTCCTTGCCGTCGGCCACAACCGTTCCAACGCCGGCGGGCGTATAGAATGCGGGGATGCCGGCTCCGCCTGCGCGAATGCGCTCGGCAAGAGTTCCCTGAGGCACGAGAGTCAGGTCGAGACTGCCGGCGATCACCTTCTCTTCGAGCAATTTGTTTTCGCCGACATAACTGCCGATGTGGGAAGCGATCATTCCGGCCTCAAGCATCAGGCCCATTCCGAATCCATCAACACCCATGTTGTTGCTGATGGTGTGCAGATTGCGAACGCCTTTGGCTACCAATGCCGCAATGAGGTTTTCCGGAATGCCGCAGAGACCGAAGCCGCCCAACATGATGGTCGCGCCGTCCGTGATGTCAGCGATGGCGGCCTCGCAGCTTTCGAACACTTTATTCATGGATAAGCTCTAACATGCTGGTCGGGTTGCGGGCAATTTACCGCGACCCAAGGATACGCTATCGGATTGGCCAAAGCGAAGGTTGCTGCCGGTTAGAATACAGTGAACTGAGAGAGCGATGGTAGGCGCAGGAGCACTACCTGGGCAGGCTCCGGGGGAGGAGGGTCGATGCGGATAGTTGCTTTGATTGCCGGCATTGTTTGTCTGTTTGCCGTGCTGCTGGACGCTTTCCAGACGATCATTTTGCCGCGCCGCGCCACGGGCCGCTTTCGGCTTACACGGATTTTCTATGTGGCTACATGGGGGCCCTGGGTTTGGGTAACGAAGCGGTTTTGCAATATGCGGAAGCGGGAAACCGCGTTCAGCTACTACGGACCGATGTCGTTGATTTTTCTGCTGGCAACGTGGGCGGGCGCGATGGTGTTTGGTTTCTCGCTGATCTATTACTCGTTGGGTAGTCCGTTCAATGATCCTGCGCGACAAGCGGATTTTCTCTCAGATTTGTACGTGAGCGGAACCACCCTGTTCACGCTGGGACTGGGAGACGTGGTACCGCATATCGGATTCGTGCGCGGCATTGTGATTCTGGAAGCGGGAACGGGGTTCGGGCTACTGGCTGTGGTCATGGGCTATTTTCCGGTTCTCTACGGCGCATTTTCGCGGCGCGAGGTGAGCATATCTCTGCTGGATGCGCGGGCTGGATCGCCGCCGACGGCCGCGGAACTGATGCGCCGCCACTCGTACGAAGGCGCGGAGCAAGCGCTTTCGCTGTTGCTGGTGGAGTGGGAGCGCTGGTCGGCGGAGTTGCTGGAGAGCCACATTTCTTATCCGCTGCTTTGTTATTTTCGATCGCAACATACGAATCAGAGCTGGATTGGTGCGTTGACTTCTGTGCTGGACACTTCAGCATTACTGATTGCGGGCGTGCGGGGACACGAGGCGCGGCAGGCGCAGTTGACGTTTGCGATGGCACGGCATGCACTGGTTGATTTGTCGCAGATATTCAATCTTGCGCCGGTGAGAAATGCGCCGGACCGGCTCCCTCCGGAGCGGTATGAAAAGCTGTACGCGATGCTCTGCCAAAGCGGGGTTAGCGTCTGCCGCGACGGTGCGTCGTACGAAAGGCTGACGGACATGCGCGCGCTCTACGAGGGGTACGCCGAGGCGCTGAGCGATTATCTTTGCATGCCGCTGCCACCGTGGATTGCGGATCAGCCGCACAAGGACAACTGGCTGGCGGTGGCCAAATTGCGGGCGCAGACTGAGGCGGCCAACGGGCCCGCAGCGAGCAATACGCAGGTGACGATTGCTCCGCAGACGATTGCCACCCTGGTGGACGATCATCACGAGTTTTGAAGGGCGTTGCAAGCGGGATGCGTTTGCCTCTAGACTTGTAAGGACTGGCTTGGTCTGCGCGGCATGAGAAAGTGGCCGCGGCTGGACGCCGGTTTCAGATGTGCGGAAGTGGTGAAATGGCAAACACACTAGCCTTAGGAGCTAGCGCCGCGAGGCTTAGGGGTTCAAGTCCCCTCTTCCGCACCAACTAATAAATATGCGAGTTTGAGAAGGGCGACCGGTTTGGGTTGGCCCTTCAGCGTTTGGTGACTGTAACTGTATTCGTAACGACCTCCAGTCCTGTAATGTAACCTTCGCGTTTCCGCGATTCTGACGGGATGAAAGCCGAGTTCTGTCCGGATAGCCGGTTATTCGATCGGAATCGTCGCAAGGGCAAACGGAAACGGCGATAATGTTCGATAGATTTCCGCTGCACACAAACCAGAGGGCGAGTGACAATTAGTCGATTCGAGGAGCATGCGCTAGAAACAGTCGAGTCCGTGCTGGACGGACGAATCGGCACAGTGGAGGCTGCGCATGCGCTGCTGCGACTTCGACTCATGGACTCGGATTTGGCATCGAAAGAAGACCTCGATCTGATATGTGGAATTGCAAGCGAGACCGACGATCTTCCAACTGGTCGAGTTCGCGAACATTGGCATCCGGATTCATTGCGAGAAAAGGATTGTGAACTGGCACGCTGTGAAGAGCTGTGGCATGAAAAAATGTTGTTAACTTGCAAGCGTATCCGCAGGACGCTTCTACTGCGTAAGCTCGTCGTGAATCGGCATCTGGATGTTGCGGAAAGACAGTTCGTCGGTCTGGTTCGGACGCGAGAAGTAGCGGCGATCCTCCGTTCGCTCGTGCTTGCAGACAGCGTGTTTCCAGCGGAAGGCCGGGAAGGTTTCGCCTACGAGGGAGTGACCATCGGACGAGTCTCGTGTGGAGCTCAGATTATATTCAGCCGAACTCACGCCTTGCACCCGCAATCGATCGCTGAGCGTCGTGTTGAACGCTATGAAGACCTCGATGCTGCGATCCAGGCATTTATCGATCACGAGTGGGGCGAGGGAATTGACGGCATTCCAATAGAGCCGACCAGTCAATAGCCCGCTCCTGACCCGTGAATACGCGATTTCAAATCATTCTTTCAGTTCCGGGCGGTCGCCAATTCGGAAGTTATTGCTCGGTGGCGCTTGCCTCCATGTGGAGATCGGGGAAGACGGACGCCACCCGGTGTTTTGCGTTGAATTAACTTGACCAACTTGGATTCGATGAGGATCTTCTTTTCTTTGGCTTGTGAGAAGCGGAGGAAGTAAATGGCTCCGTCGATGCCCCATATGGCGGCGATGCGGAGGGACAAAGCGAGGCAGACCTGAACCGACCGGAGTAATCTGGTGGAATCATGAGTCAAACTGTCCAACAGCCCGAAGTGAAGCTTGCCCAGACCCCCGACTATCGCGAGACCTATGCCAACAGCGTGCAGGTGCGCGTGAGCGTGTGGGATTTTCAGCTCGTTTTCGGTCTTGCCTCGAGCGAGAGCCCGGAGCAGGTAACCATTCGCAACCACCAGGCCGTCTTCCTTAGCCCGCAGCAGGCCAAGGCACTGTGGAACGTGCTGGGGCAGAATCTTTCCCAGTACGAGCAGGCGTTTGGAACCTTGAACCTGGAACCGAAGAGCCATAACTTTCAGCAGGGCCCCGTCAACTAGACCAGAGGGAAATTCTTGCGCCTTAGAAGCCTGATGCAGCCACGGCTGGACGCGCCAATGCCCCTCTGGATGATTTTTCCGGTGATTTTTGCGGCACTGTACGCCAGTCACTTTACCCTGTTGCGCGTTCCTTATTTCTGGGACGAGGCGGGATACTACATTCCCGCAGCATGGGATTTTTTTCGCACCGGATCGCTGATACCGGTCAGCACGTTGACGAACGCGCATCCGCCGCTGCCGAGCATTTACCTGGCGCTGTGGTGGAAGGCTTCAGGGTTCTATCCCGAGGTGACGCGCGAGGCGGTGCTGATTGTGGCCGCGCTGGGACTGCTGGGCGTGTGGCGGCTGGCGATGCGGATGGTGGGTGTGGGTGCGGTCGCATTCTGGACGGTGGTTCTGACGGGGCTTTACCCGATTTGGTTTGCGCAGAGTTCGCTGGCCCATGCGGACATATTTGCGGCGGCGTGCACCATTTGGGGGCTGGTGTATGCGCTGCCCGATGAGAATCGCAAGCCGTGGGCTGCGGCGCTGTGGTTTGCGGCTGCCGCGCTGTGCAAGGAGACGGCGATTGCGATTCCGCTGACGCTGGCGCTGATGTACGCGGTGGAGGGGTTTCGCGCGACGGGGGCGGTGCGGATTAAGTTGTGCTGGGGAGCGGTGCTGCTTTCAAGTTGTGTGCTGCCGCTGGCGGGATGGTATGCATGGCACTACACGAAGACTGGCTTTCTGTTCGGCAATCCGGAGTTTCTGCGATATAACGCACAGGCTACGCTGGACCCGCTGCGGATACTGGTGGCGTTTGGTCATCGGGTGCTGCATCTTACCGGACACATGAATATGTTTGTACCGGTGCTGATGACGATTGCGGCGATGATGCTGCAGCCCAGGCCGGATGCCGAGGGAAACGAGCGGGCGACGATCAGCAAGGCGGCGCTGTGGCGGATTCTGATTTTGCTTTTGGTGGAGGCGATGCTCTTCAGCGTGCTGGGCGGCGCACTGCTGACGCGGTATTTGCTGCCCATGTATCCGCTGGTGCTGCTGGTGGCGGTGACTACGTTTTACCGGAGGGTTCCTTACTGGCGGGGGCTTGCGGCATTTTCCGCGGCGGCGTTTGTGCTGGGGCTGTTCATCAATCCGCCGTATGGGTTTGCGCCGGAGGACAACCTGGCTTATGCGCGCGTGGTCCGCATGGAGCTGGCGGGGATTGCACAGTTGAACAAGCGGTATCCTGGGGCGACGGTGCTGTCAGCGTGGCCGGTGACGGATGAGTTGGCGCGGCCGGAGCTGGGATATGTGAAGCAGTCGTGGGACGTTTACCGGGTGGAAGATTTCACCGAGGCACAGATAGAGCGGGCGGCGGCCGAGCCTGAAAAGTATTCTGCGGCGCTGGTTTTCTCAACCAAGTACGATCCTCCGCCGTTGATCTCAATTCCCGGAGTGAGCAGCGAGGCAATGGAGGAGCGGTTCTTTGGGTTGCATCACGACATGGCTCCGGAGGCGATTGCGCGGGACTTGAGCGGGACGCTGGTGTGGAAGCGGGAAGACCATGGAATGTGGATTGCGCTGATCCGTTTTGAGCGGCGGCTGGATGCGCGGGTGGAGGGTGGATGGGTGTTGCAGGCGCCGGGGCGTTCTGCTGCACCGGAGGGCTCTTGTACAATCGGCGCACGAAGGGGATGCGCGCAACCATGAACAAATCACGGGCACGAAGGATGAGGATGGCGATGTCGCAGATTTCTGCATTGATGACTACCGGCGCGATTGCGCTGAGTTCCGGCACTGTTTCCGGTCAGGCCGCGTCTGGACGGGTCGGGTCCGCGGCGTTCGGGCCTGAGAACCCGTTCTACGCGCCCAGCACATTGCCGTTTCATGCTCCGCCGTTCGACAAGATCAAGGATACCGATTATCTGCCTGCGATTGAGGCCGGCATTGCACAGAAGATCGAGGAAACCGGCGCGATTGCCGACAACACGGCGGAGCCGACGTTTGAGAATACGATCGTCGCGATGGAGAAGACGGGACAACTGTACGACCGCGTGATGGCGGCTTTCCACGGGGTTACCGGCGCTAATACGAACCCTTTGCTGCAGAGTGTCCGCGCCATCGTGGCGCCGAAGCGCGCGGCGATGGATGATGCGATTTATTTGAACGGCAAGTTATTCGAGCGGGTGTCGAAGATTTACGAAGTGCGGAACTCGCTGCATCTCGATCCTGAATCGTTGCGGCTTGTTGAACAGGACTACAAGCAATTTGTGCGCGCGGGGGCACGGCTTTCCGATGCAGACAAAGCCACGTTGAAAAAGATGAACGAGGAGATTGCGAATCTGTCGACGGCATTCTCAAACAAGCTGCTGGCCGCCACAAAGGATTCGGCGTACGTGACGGCGGACAAGTCAGCGCTAGCGGGATTGAGCGATGCGCAGATGGCCGCAGCCGCGCAGGCGGCGAAGGATCGCGGTGTGGAAGGATGGGTGCTCGCGTTGCAGAACACGACGCAGCAGCCAAGCCTGCAATCGCTCAGTAATCGCAAAACGCGGCAGGCGCTGTTTGAGGACTCATGGACGCGTGCGGAACGCGGCGGCACGAACGACACGCGCGATACGATTGTGCGACTGGCACAACTGAGGGCGCAAAAAGCAAAGCTGCTCGGATTTCCGAATTATGCGGCGTGGAACCTGGAAGACCAGATGGCGCGCACACCGGAGGCGGCGTTGAAGTTCATGGACGCGCTGGTGCCTGCGGCAAGGGCGAAGGCCGAGGGCGAGGCGAAGGATATTCAAGCGCTGATTGGTGGACAGCAGGGCGGATTCGCGCTGGAGCCGTGGGACTGGAATTTCTATTCAGAGCAGGTGCGGAAGGCGAAGTACGATCTGGACGAGGCGGAGACCAGGCCGTAT
>JBAWCO010000919.1:0-2565 GCA_049590315.1 Occallatibacter sp.
TTCGTTAAGAGAAGATAGGAGGTAGGCTCCATCCATGCGGATCGCGCGATATCGAACGATATCCTTGGAATTGCCGGGGACGACCTGCCCCAAGAAATATTGCATGACGATTGCCAATCTTTCACAATAGGCAAAATTATTTGTTTGTTATAGAAAATAAAGGAATTTTCTACATTAAGAACCGCGGAATCCGAACCCCTTGGATATGAAATTATGGAGAATACTTCGCGCGTATTCCAAAAACGGGCACTCGATCTACTTTTGGGGGGATTTCCGACAAACTCTGACTACACGGTTGCTGGGCCATCCGTTATCCTCCCCCAATGCAGCTTTCGCTCGTACATATAGGCGCTCGCGCCAGCTCCAAAGATGGCTTCGATCCTCTTTGCCAGCTCTATCTCGAGCGGTGTTCGACTTTCGCTCGCTGTGTCTCAGCGGCATTCCGGACCGAAGAGGCGTTGTTCGACTGGTTGGATCGGCAACAAGGTCGCACAAAGGCGATCATGGTGTTGCTCGACAGTCGTGGCCGGCAAATGACATCTGAGGCCTTCGCCGCCTGGTTAGGGGCTCGCCGCGACGAAGGCGCCCAGCATATAGTCTTCGCGATCGGACCAGCGAATGGTTGGTCTCAGTCGGCTCACAAGCGCGCCCAATTGCTTCTTTCTCTCGGCCCCATGACCATGGCTCACCCGCTCGCGCGCCTCGTCGTCGCCGAACAAATCTACCGCGCATTTACAATTCTCACTGGCCACCCGTATCACGGAGGTCACTAGCACGTGGCAGAGAGCTTTTGATACCCCAGGCTTGAAGTCATTTGCACCGATCGCAAAACAGAAGCTCCTCACTGTAACCTGTCGTTAGTACACTCTCATCTGCCATGACCGACTCCCGCAAAGGACTACTCCTGATCAACACTGGCCCCGGCAAGGGCAAGACCACTGCAGCTATGGGCACGGCTCTGCGCGCTGTAGGCAACGGCATGAAGGTACTCATGCTCCAGTTCCTCAAAGGCTCCTGGCACTACGGTGAACTCGACGCAGTGAAGGCCTTCGGCTCGAACTTCGTCCTCAAACAGATGGGCCGCGGATTTGTAAAGGTTGGTGGAGCAGAGACCGACCCTGAGGACATTCGCATGGTTGAAGCTGCGTGGGCTGAGGCCCACGAAGCGATCTATTCAGGCGATTGGGATATGGTCGTCCTCGATGAGATCAACTACGCCATCGGCTATGGAATGCTGGACCCGGCACTCGTTGCCGAGGCTCTTCGAGACCGTCCGGAGATGGTGCATGTCATTCTTACTGGCCGAAACGCACACCCCTTGCTGGTGGAACTCGCCGACACGGTCACCGAGATGCGCGAAGTGAAGCACGCCTACCAGAAAGGCATCCTTGCCCAGCGCGGCATCGAGTATTAGAGCGAGACTGACTTCCACATCATCGCAGCCTGTCTTCGCAGTTCATTCAGCTCGCTGACCGCCATAGGACCTCTTATCTTCCCGCTCCATATACAATGACTGAGGTCCTATGTCCTGGTTTAAACGTGAAAACGGTGACTACGAGTCCGGCCCCAATGGCGAGGGTCAGAGCGATCCCAACAACAAAAACGTCCGCACAGAAGGTCTGTGGACCAAATGCCTCGGTTGCCGGGCACCCCTCTATAAGGCTGAGCTGGAAGCCAATCTGTACGTCTGCCCCAAATGCCAGCATCACTTTAAAATTGGCGCACAACAGCGTATCGACCTGCTTCTTGAGCCCGGCTATGAACTTGTCGATACCGGGCTGCGGTCTACTGACCCGCTGAATTTCAGCGATGTGAAGCCGTACAAGCAGCGGCTGCGTAAAGCGCAGGAGGAGACCGGACTCAACGACGCGACTCTCAATGCTGTGGGCAGTCTCGGCAGCCATCCGGTAGTTATCAGCGCCATGGAATACGGCTTCATCGGCGGTTCTATGGGCGCAGTTGTGGGTGAGACAATCGCCCGCGCCGCCGACCGCGCACGGATTGGCCGCAAACCGCTCATCATCGTTACCGCTTCCGGCGGCGCCCGCATGATGGAAGGCGTAGTAAGTTTGCTGCAGATGGCGAAGATCTCCACCGCCTTGGGACAGTTAGACGACGCCAAGGTTCCCTACATCTGCGTTCTCACCGACCCAACGTACGGCGGCGTCACCGCGAGTTTCGCCATGCTCGGCGACCTCAACATCGCTGAGCCCGGAGCACTCATCGGTTTCGCCGGACCGCGTGTCATTGAGCAGACCATCCGCCAGAAGCTTCCCGAAGGCTTCCAACGCTCCGAACTCCTGCTCGAAAAAGGCTTCCTGGACGCTGTCGTGCATCGCCGCGATTTGAAGTCCTATCTGAACCGTGCGCTTGACTTCCTCAAAGCCCCGGTCATTAACTGATCGATCTCACTCTCGTTTATCTGACCTACCACAATCCTTCGCAAGCAAGGGCCGCTGACAGGTGATCGTTCCCATCTCCATGAAATGAAACTTACATGGAGCCGAGCCGCCGCGTGGGGTTGTGTCGGATTTGGGTCATAGGAACGCGCAAGAGGCGCCCATG
>JBAWCO010000920.1:0-3499 GCA_049590315.1 Occallatibacter sp.
AGCTTTTTGGTGCATTTTTCTGCTCCGCCTGTCGGGCATATGGAACGGACTTGTTGCCTCGCAAGGTCCACAACCATGCCTGACTCAATTCCAAAATGCCTGAAACGAGTTTTTCAGGATCGACTAGTTATGCGCGCCAATGCAAAACTAGGCCATAGTGCACCGCGGCGAAGTAAAAGTTTGCCGCCGCCGAATCTTCGTTTCGTGATCATTTGCCGTGCAGCATGGTTCATGGGACACCGGAGGGATGTTCTAGATGGAGATTTATGGACGTGTACGACATGCGGTTCGAGTTGAGGGCAAGAGTCAGCGGGCGGTAGCCAGGGAGTTTGGGCTTTCGCGAGAGACGGTACGGAAGATGCTGCAGTACGCAGTACCACCCGGCTACCAGCGACAGCAACCGATCAAGCGGCCCTAGCTTGGGCCAACGATGAGCAAAGGAACGCGCATGAGTTGCATAGTAAGTATCCCCCGGCAGAGCCGGGGCTTTACGATGTGAGCCGCTCAAAGCGGCTTGAGCGGGGTCGCTAACGCGGCCCCGACGTTGTTTGGGCCACTCTACGGTGGCTACTTCCACAGGTTCAACTGGTCCAGTCACTTGTCCTCGGCCTCTTGGTTGCGTATATATTCGCGTATCTGAGCCTCATCACGCCCTATGGTCGAAACGAAGTAGCCGCGGGCCCAGAAGTGCTGCCCCGTAAAATTCTGCTTCCGCTCGCCGTAGGTTCGTGCCAGGTGGATCGCGCTCTTGCCCTTGATGAATCCCACCACCTTAGATACCGCATACTTCGGCGGAATCGAGACAAGCATATGGACATGGTCTGGCATCAAATGTCCTTCCAGTACCTTGCTTTCCTTCTGCTCGGCCAATCGGCGAAACACCTCTCCAAGCTGGGGCAGAAGCTGCGCATACAACGCCTTCCGTCGGCACTTGGCGATAGACGCCACATGATATTTGCACTCCCAAACGGAGTGGCTTAAACTCTCAATTCGGTCCATCCGGTTTCTCCTTCACGTGTGCTTTGGTCGGCTCACGTTTGGAGTTTCTTGGATGGACTCCCGTAAATGTCAAACTCCTACTGCCACCCCGGCACAGCCGGGAGATCTCGCATTGCCTTTAGTCCCCCAGTGTAATGGAAGGGACTGATGGTGAATTGGAGTGGAGATTTTTGCCAGGATTGGCAAATGAACTGATAAGGGGTGAGTCCGCGTAAGGTTTTCAGTCGTTTGGCGAAGTTGTAAGCCATGAGGAAGGCCTGCATGTGTTCTTGAGCTGCTGATGGGTTTGGTAGTAGTAGCGTTTGACGGTAGCGTCTTTGAGAGTCCGATTCATGCGCTCAACCTGGCCATTGGTCCAGGGATGCTTGGGTTGGGTGCGGCGGTGTTCAATCGAATTTTGCTCGCAAGCCCAGGCAAAAGCATGAACCCTGAAGAGGGTGGGGTTGCTCTTGTTCCGTTTCTTCCTGGATCCAAGTCGGTTCCGGCGTGTTGTCCACGAAGTGCGTTGCATTATCGGTGAGCACGGTATGAATGGTGTAGGGAACGGCGGCGACCAAAGCCCTCAGGAAGTCGACCGCGATTCGTCGCGTAGCGCGCTCGTGGAGCTGGGCAAAGGCAAACTTGCTGGTCCGGTCGATGGCCACGAACAGATAAAGCTTGCCCTATTCGGTCCGCACCTCGGCGATGTCGATATGGAAATAGCCGATGGGATACTGGCGAAACTTCTTCTTTGCGAGCCTGTCACCTTCGATGTCGGGCAGCCGGCTGATGCCGTGCGGCTGGAAATAGCGGCGCAGTGCTGAGCGGGTCAGTTGCGGAATCGTCGCCTGCAGGGCATAGAGGCAGTCATCTAATGACAGCAAAGTCTGCTTGCGAAAAGCGACAGCCACCGCTTCCTGTTCCTGGCTCAACACGGTGGAGCGGGGTTGTCTAGGTCCTATCGCAGCGTCTCAACCGAAGTACGCTTTCTCCACTTGGCTGCCGTCTTGGTGTTGATCCCATAGCGGCCAGCCAGTATCGCTCGACGCACTGCCGCTGTCGTTCGGGCGCTGCCATGCAGTACTTGTCCCACAAAACCTCCATCGAGGACAGCTGCTCGTACCCTACACCATCACACTGTGGGACTCTAAACATCTAGTGGGCAACTTTCCACCTGAATGAAAAGTCGGCATGTCGTACACCTGCCAGCAACGACGAGATCCACGTTGCAGAGCAGCCGGTCTTACGCCCAAGTGGATTGGATTTGTAAACACCTGCCAACATATCGGGGCCGTTCTACCCCTCGCTGGCACATCAACGATGAAGTGTTCATTTGTACAATCGCGCCTCTGCAAATTGCCCATAATTCTGGCAATACCAAGGGTCCTTTGTGAACGTCGTCTGCTGGACTTATGTCTCGAGGTCGCAGTGCCGGGCAGTGGAAATATCCCGGCACTGCTTAAATCGAGAACTTATTCGTTAGGGGAGCGCCGCTTGGAAGTGCCGATGGCGGTTCTTCGATCGCATTGGTGTAGGACGGTCCCCAGGGTCCCATGAAGCTTAACCATTGAGCTGCCGACGAGTTGTTATCCAGTAGAACCAGTTGGCTCGTGTTCTGCCACGGCTCCCACTGCACGCCGTTGGAATAGAACGGACTGGGTTTGCTGTAAGGCACGAAGGTTGTCCCATCGCCATTCGTCGTGATGTCGGATACCTTCAACCAGCTCAAGGGAATAACACCGGGGGAGTTAAGGATCACCGCGTTGATATTGTTGCCGGAGGTGGGGTAAGTCGCATGACTATCCCAAGCGGAATAGACGACCGGGTGCGTACCGTCCATCGCAGGAGTGGTAACAAACTGCTCGCCTCCATGCTGGCTGTAGAAGACGCCGATCAGCTTAGTGGTGTCTTCGCTGATGCGCACAGTAACATGCTCCCAGTCGCCATAGTGCAAAGCAAATTGACCCCAATCAAAGTAATAGGGCTCGGTCTTGAAGTTGACGATGATGCCTGCGTGAAAGCCTTGAAACCCATTCCACGTATAGAACAGGTAGTATTTCAGGTCGATGTAAGTGCCATAGTCAATCGTCTTGATGTAAACGGGAGAGTTGGATTGTCCGGTGTTATCTCCGACAGAAACTATTGGGTCTCCACTTTGGAAGTCATTCGTAGCAGTTGGAAAGACGCCGTTCGACGGGGTGAGGTAGTTGCTGGACGACGGATTGGCGGCCAGTACCGAGTACGTAACCGGATTGGCGATGACCACACCGCTTGAGCTCATCAACTTGGATTGAGCGAAGAAGTTGTCCACTGAGGACGGCATGTTCTTCTCGTAGGCATTCAGATAGATGGTGGGTGCATATTGTTGAATGACAGAAAGGCTGACGGCTTGAGCGTAGCCAAGGGAAGCGGACGCAAGTAAGCCGGCGACGGCAATGGTTTGGGTGATGGCAAACAATGTTCTTCGCATGGGATCTCCTCCTCGATATTGCACAGTTCGAGTGCTCCTGCATCTTTATGC
>JBAWCO010000921.1:0-2762 GCA_049590315.1 Occallatibacter sp.
AACGGAAAAACGGCACTCAGATTCGCACTGAAAGCGATCGCGTTACATCTTCATTGGAACCTGCATCTGGCGTTTTCCGGGTGGTTTGGCAGCCAATAGACCTGACAGGCCTTTGGGTGCTCCGCTAGTTTTGCCACCAGGAATTCACGCGCGGTTGTGATCTCGGAGGCCATCAGCCATCGGTTCTGAGTCTGGCCATCAATCTCGTAACTAACCAGAGCTTCTATTCGATAGAAGATCAGGCCCCCGTATTGGTTGTCCCGAATATGGTCTATAACAATTCTTGTGTCGGATACATTTCCCTGGGTGGTCAAATGATCCGTATCGTACGGCGGATGCCACATTCTTGTGACTAAGTAAAGAGCACCGACGGCCACGAAGAATAGGATCCCCGCGGCGGCCTCAAGCCACAAATTGCGTCGCGGGGGAGCATCATGCACCCGAATATGGCTATGACTCACAGGCTGATTCCTTGATTGAGGATCATTGTAAGCCTGATCTCTTGACCAATCCGAACCTCTCCCCGATCGCTTCTCCCAAGCCCGCATCGCATACAATGAAGGGTATCTTGATCGTGGAGGCTTGCCCCTGCTCGCCGCGTTTGTGACCAGCCTGAAACCCGTCGCCAGCATTCTCTGCATGTTCCCAATGCGGCTGGCCGCGTATCTGGCATTTGCGCCGCAAAACGGGTTTCGCCAGTACCTGAAGGCGATGCAGCAAACCGACCAGACCTTCAAGGGCCTTTACCACTGGAATCCATTTGACGCGGCGCTGCTGCTGCCTTACTTCGCGGTGATGATTCTGCTCGCCATTTACGGCGTGCATCGCTACACGATGGTTTACCTGTATTACAAGTACCGCAAGAACTACAAACCGGGCGCGCCACTTCATTTCGATGAATTGCCGCGGGTGACCGTTCAGCTTCCCATCTTCAATGAGCAGTTCGTGATTGACCGGCTGGTTGAAGCGGTGTGCGCGATGGAGTATCCGCACGAGAAGCTCGAGATCCAGGTGCTGGACGACTCGACCGATGAGACCCGGGAGGTTGCCGCCGGTATTGTTGATCGCTATGCGGCGCTGGGACATCCGATTGTCTACATTCATCGGACCAATCGCTATGGATATAAGGCCGGGGCACTGGATGCGGGGCTCAAGGTAGCGAAGGGTGAATTTGTGGCCATCTTCGATGCGGACTTTGTGCCTCCGACGGACTGGCTGATGAAGGTGATCCACCATTTTGCTGAGCCGGAAGTCGGCATGGTGCAGACGCGCTGGACTCACCTGAACCGCGACTACAGCATGTTGACGCAGATTGAAGCCATTCTGCTGGACGGACACTTTGTGCTGGAGCATGGCGCACGCGTTCGGTCCGGCGATTTTTTCAACTTCAACGGCACTGCCGGCATGTGGCGGATCAAAGCCATCTCCGATGGCGGCGGCTGGCAGCACGACACGCTCACTGAAGACACCGACCTGAGTTATCGCTCGCAGTTGGCGGGGTGGCGGTTCAAGTACCTGCCGGATGTGGAATGCCCGTCTGAGTTGCCAATCGAGATGACCGCCTTCAAGACGCAACAGGCGCGGTGGGCCAAAGGTCTGATTCAAACCAGCATCAAAGTTCTGCCCATGATGTTCAAGTCGGATGTGCCGCGGCGGATCAAGGTTGAAGCCGTCTATCACCTCACGGCCAACCTCAGCTATCCGCTGATGGTCGTCATGTCGGCGCTGCTGCTTCCGGCCATGATCTGCCGCTTTTACCAGGGCTGGTTCCAGATGCTGCTGATCGATTTTCCGCTCTTCACCGCTTCCAGTTTTTCTATAGCGGTGTTTTATGTGATCAGTCAGCGCGAGCTTTTTCCTAAGACGTGGCTGAAGACATTCCTCTATCTGCCGTTCCTGATGGCTCTGGGGATCGGGTTGACGGTGACCAATACCAAGGCGGTGATGGAGGCGCTGTTCGGCATGAAGAGCGCATTTGTGCGCACGCCGAAGTATCGGGTGGCCAAGAAGGGCGAGAAATCGCAGGCCGCGAAATATCGCAAACGGCTGGTGCTTGCGCCGTGGATCGAGCTGATTTTGGGCGCTTACTTCCTGCTGGCGATTCTCTACACGTTCTCGAATCACAACTACTTCACCGCGCCGTTTCTGATTCTGTTTGTGGTGGGCTACTGGTACACGGGGCTGATGAGCCTGCTGCAGGGGCGGTTTGAACGCTGGCGCAATCCCGACGCAAACACCGACGAATCGAGCCCTAAGCCGTATCCGGTGGGCGTGTAGGGAACAAAAGCTGTTTGTGCGCGTATTAGTCGGCATGACGCGCTTCGCGATCTTCCCCTTCTATTGTCTGAGCATTCTTCTGGTCGTTTGCCCGCCGACGATCCGAGCGCAGGCTGCGCAGGACGACAGCGCGGTGCTTGCTGTCCTGTCGAGCCATCAGTACAACCTGGAAAGCGACGGACGCGAGTTCCTTCTGGGAGAGGCGAAGGCAAACGACTTCTTCTTGCTGGGGGAGTTGCACGGGGAGAATGAGATTCCGGAGTTGCTGCGAGCGCTTTGGCCGCAGATGTGGAAAGACGGATACCGGCACGTCGCGGCTGAAGTGAGCCCATGGGCCGCACACCAACTGGAAGATGTTCCGCCTGGACAAGGGCCTGATGTGGTGACGCTCTGGAGCAAGAAGCAGGCGAAAGACATTCATGCATTCGCCGGCCTCGGCACGAACGTGCTTTGGGGATGCGATATGGAGGAAGTCCAGCCGCAGT
>JBAWCO010000922.1:0-5589 GCA_049590315.1 Occallatibacter sp.
AGCTTTTTGGTGCATTTTTCTGCTCCGCCTGTCGGGCATATGGAACGGACTTGTTGCCTCGCAAGGTCCACAACCATGCCTGACTCAATTCCAAAATGCCTGAAACGAGTTTTTCAGGATCGACTAGAATACGTTGCTGAAGGCAATGTGCTCGCGTTCGCCGAAGTAGTTCAACTATCGAGACATGGGCTTAACTATTTGACTAATGGAAAAGGATTGCCTGAGCTTGGCACGTTGCTCCAGATTTGCCATCAGGCTGATACTGCTCTAGCCACCTTTCTCACAAGCCTTCCTGTTGTTGACGCCGGCACGTGGGATCGGTTGAAACAGACTCTTCAGACCAACCGTAAGGACTGTCGGGTTCCTCTAGCCAGATCTCGCGAGCAAGTAAGGGCTGCTATGCGAAAGGCATTACATGAACAGCCACCACCGTCGCTGTCCGACATAGCCGGGAGACTGGACTACAAGGGAGTGGAAGGGCTTCGCGACGTGGATAAGACGCTATCGAAGCAGCTTGCCGCTAACTATCGCAAGTCAGGTCGAACACACTGGTGGCGCAACCCTGGCGCCGCGAGAATTTGCGAACAGGCCTTTCGGGTCGAGACGGAACTGAGCTTGTTTTGACGCAGTCGGGATGAGAAGCCCTACCGCCGCTTCTTCCGAAGATACTCGACTACAACCGACCCAAACAGCGCTGAGCATATTGCGACAACGAAACTAGCCATCGTGAGGATGTCGTTTAGGGCGACGCCAAAACTCTTTCCTCGTCCATTTGCCGCAGTGAATTCCCCATTAGACGAATCGAATAGAAAAGAAACAAGAGGAGCGCAACTTCGATAATGACCCGCCAAATCCGATCGAAATAGCGACGATTGGTCTGATCCTGATCCATCCTGGATGATACCAACAGTTTGCATTGGAAGTGGAAGAATAGCATCGACCATGGCTGCACGGCATCGTGAGCCAGCAGAGGACCCGCCTCAGCGCGGGATCTCGCCCATCCTTCGCAAAAAGGGAACCATGGTCAGGCCTTGAACAAAGACGGAGAAGGCAACAACAGCAAAACTGATTGAGATGATCTGCTCGCGCAACGGAACTGCCGCAGGGAGACCGAGCGCCAGCGCCAGCGCTAATGCTCCGCGCAGTCCGCCCCAAAACAGGATATGTTGATGCTTCGAGGTTATGCGAATCCTGGAGCGCGAGAATAGAAGGCAACAAGGGTAAATTGCGACCGCCCTACCGAGCGCGACCAGCACAATTGCTGTAACGGCAGGAAGCCATATCGCGAAGAAGTTCTGATGCGCCTCGTGCATTCCAATCAAGAGAAACACCAAGGAGTTAGAGACAAAGGCGGCGTATTCCCAAAATGCTTGAGCGGCCTCCTTTCCACGTTCGGAGATGGCGTTAAGCGCCTTGAAATTGCCCATCACGAGGCCTGCTGTGATAGTTGCCAGGACTCCGGACAGGCCAAAATGATCTGCAAGGAGGAAAGAACCATAGGCGGCGACGGTCGTGAATGTAGTCTCAACAAGATGATCTTCCGTTCGGCCTGCGAGAATGAGTGCGCCTAGTGCAACAAGCGCGCCGCAAAGTACGCCGCCAACGATTGTTTTCAGAAGCAGCGCAGTAATCTCAATCGGGGCGAGGCGCTGCCCCGACGCAATGGCGACTACAACACCGAATGCGACGGCTGCTGTGCCATCGTTTAAAAGGCTCTCCGCTTCAATGAGCACCAGAAGACGGCCCTTGGCCTTCGCCTCCCTGAAAGTCGAGATGACTGAAACTGGATCGGTTGCCGCGATGAGAGCACCGAACACGAGAGCGTCAATCCACTGCCAATGCGCCAAAAAATGCATTCCCGTTGCAGTGACGGCTGCAGATAGAATCACGCCGAGAGTAGCCAATACGGAGATTACTGGAAAATCCCGGCGCAACTGGTCCCAGTTTATGTAAAACGCGGCTTCAAAGAGGAGTGGAGGCAACAGAGCAGTAAAGATTAGGTCTTTAGTCAGGACGCCCCTGGGTGCAAATGGCAAGACTGCGAGTACGATACCCGCTACTACCAAGCCGACGCTGTAAGGGAGCCGAAGGCGCCGTGTCAGCATCGCCACAACGGCGGCGATCAACAGTAGAAGAGTTCCGGTTTCGAAATGGAGTTCCACTTGGTGCCGTGCTCCTGCGTCAATGCCGGCTTAGGGTCTTAATTAGAATCAACAATAACGTACACCCCCTATAAACTATCGCCGCAAATGAGGGCAAGTCAGTGTATAGATGTAATTCTGGTCAGAAAAGCGGCTATTTATGATTTGTGGCCAACATCATCAGGATAAAAAGAACGACCGGGATCGCTGCCAGCACAACATAAAATAGAATATTCTTGTTCCAGACGGCAGTCGTTCTGTAATTCCTCTGCGATTCTCTACCTTCGTCCACGACCACATCTTGCATATGCGCCAACTCCAGCGCCATTTCATGAGCACTCACATAGCGGTACTTTGGCGTCTGATCTATGGCGCGGAGAACAATTTGCTGCATTTGCGGGGTGAGGGATGGTTCAAGCTTGCGCGGCGGAATGGGGTCCTTGAGCAGACGGTCGTTCATGTGAGCGAGGAGGTAGTTGTTCTCGAAGGGCAGCCTGCCGGTAAGCATTTCATAGAGGATCACGCCGATGGAGTAAACATCGCTGCGAGCATCGCAAGGGTGGCCCTTGATCTCCTCAGGCGCGGCGTAGCTGACTGTGTTCAGCTCGCGTGCCAAGCTGACGAACGTAATGCGTTTGGCCGCGACCTGCGAGGCGAGCCCGAAATTGATGAGCTTGATGTGGTCGTTGGCATCGACGAAGATATGCTCCGGCCGGAGGTCGCGATGGACAACACCGTGCGAATGGATATAAGCCACCGCATCGCAAATGCCTATGGCAATATGGGTTGCGCGGTTCTGGGGAAGCCTGCCCTTTACAAGGATTTCCCGAAGCGGAATCCCATCTATCCACTCCATTACAATGTAGTCCCGACTATGGTGCTCACTGGGCAGTACCTTCATGACCCCTGGGTGATTTAGTTTCTGGCCGATTTCCTGTTCGCGGCGGAATCGTTCATAAAACACCGGGTCCAATTCCAGTTCAATGTGTGGCACTTTAATGGCGACAACTGTGCCATTGTTCAGATCGACCCCGCGAAAGATCGAGGCATGGGTGCCGGAGGCAACAAGAGCATCGATGCTGTAGTGATCTAGTTGATCGCCAACAGAAACTTCTTTCATACATTAAGCCACCCAGCGGTAGTTCCGCAGTTGCCAATCCTCATGCATCTATACTTTGGAAAAAGTGGACCTTTCGCGCCAATCATTCACTTACGCTCCTTGGCCGAGTCTTCAGAATAAATCGATCTTGGTGTTGCCTCTCACCGACCCTATCCAGAGGGATTTGAACCATTGGCGGGCGACTGAAGAAGCGCTTCATACGCTGCCAGTTCCTTATCCTCATCGTCCTGTGCGCACTTTATGTGAAACGCTCCACGCAAAGCAAGCGGAGTAAGCAGCGTTGTAAGGAGGACAACGGAAACCATCACCGCTACTTCCGGTTCTCGAAACACGCCCGATGCGGCTCCCATCGCAGTTACGATCAAGCCGACCTCGCCGCGAGAGACCATGCCGCAGCCCACCCGGAAACTTCGAACTGGTCCCATACCTCGTGCGAGGGCAGCCACGCCGCAGCCCAGCAATTTACTGACAACGGCGATGAGGAAGATAGCCCCAAGCAGCAGCCAATGTCCACCGAGAGAGCGGAAATTACTCGACAGCCCGATGGAAACAAAGAACAGCGGAATCAGGAGGCCGTGTCCAATGGCATAAAAAGTCCGTTCGATGTCGGCCTTGTATTGTGACCCAGCGAAAACATATCCAAGCAGGTAGGCGCCGGTGATTCCCGCAACACTTCCCAGCCATTCGGCTGCGATGGCGTAAACCAGAACCAGGGCTAGGACGCAGCTGGTTACCGACTCATTGGCAGAAAGCTTTCGCAATTGCAGAATGAGAGGATCGAGCCAACGCTTTGCCGCACCGTAGGAAATCGCAAAGAACAGAGATACGCAAACCGCAATGAGTGACATTTGAACCGAGAGGGGATGGTGCGCCGCGGTGTCTGAATGCAGTCTCAACCAATTAGAGGACAAGGCTGCCAAGCCAAACGAATCGGTTGTGCCAGTTGTCGAGGATGCCGCCAGGAACGCGAGGACGAACAGGCCCATCACGTCATCGATGACTGCCGCGCCAAGAATGACAGAGGCCTCAGGCGACGACATCTTTCCAGCGTCCATCAAGGTTCTGGCTGAAATGGAAACGCTGGTGGCCGTCAATGCGCCTCCGAGGAAGAGCGCGCTGTTCCAGGGCAGACCAAGAGCGTGCGCTGCACCTGCTCCCAGAAAGAAGGGCCAGATGACTCCGGACAAGGCCACCAGGAATGCAGTGACACTTGCCTCGCGCATGCGTTCGATATCCGTTTCCAGACCGGCCATGAACATCAGAACCAGGCCGCCGACTTGCGCCATCATCAGGAACGCATTTGTGGCCTGTCCCCCTTGAAACAGGCTGATGTGCATCAGATTGAAGGCGCCCGGACCGGCGACTACTCCAACCAGAAGTTCTCCCAGAATTGCCGGGATACCGAAGCGCGTGCAGAGGGAAGCCGCGAGTTTGCTTGCAGGAAGAAGTATGGCGATCAGCAACGCCAATTGCAGAGTTGCGGGCATCCCGTCCTACTTGGTAGCGGCTAGAACGGGTTGGGAATCCTGTTGTCTTGACTTACCCCGCCGGGGAGTCAGCTTGGAGCGCAGACTTCCGAATACTCCTCGTTCGATTCCTTCTCTGCGCATGGTGCGGATTGTGGTCGCCTGACGGCGTGCCAGATCGGACTGCACATCGTTGCAGGCCAGTTCGGCTGCTTTCTGCGTATGTTCGGCGGCTTGATCGCAAATGCGCAGACGCATCAGCAATTCGCCAAACTTGAGTTGCGCAATAAAGCTATCCGGAGCCTGATTGACGGCCTCCCGCATTTGCTCCATGGCTTCCTGCGCCTGGAGATCGACACAGAGAGCCATGCCGTACAAAACTCTCACTTCGGGCATATGTGGCGCAAGGTCCACGGCGCTCCGGAGTTGCGCAATCAAGTCGCCGCGCTCTTGCTTTTCCAGCAGCCGCGGATCGCGAAACATTCTTTCCAGCGTGCGAGAAGCTTCAGGACCTAGCACTTCGGGCAAGGCCAGAGCGTTTCGCGTGGAGGCTAGATGGACTATTTCTTCAGTGTTGCCAAAGGTGCGATTGGTAAGCTGCATCAACATAGAAACTCCTTGGGATCTTGTAAAAAATGGGCAGCAAGGCCATGGCAGATATGCCTTGCTGCACCAGGAGAATGCCCATGGGCAAACTTTGCGGTAAACCTGCCCGGCTGGACCGTGAGACTCGCTCGTAGTGAAACGGATCCCACAGCCTGGATAGGGT
This sequence comes from Occallatibacter sp., assembly GCA_049590315.1. Taxonomy (GTDB): domain Bacteria; phylum Acidobacteriota; class Terriglobia; order Terriglobales; family Acidobacteriaceae; genus Telmatobacter. The sequence continues at coordinate 5,497 of JBAWCO010000922.1, forward strand.
ATAGCGTTTGAGGCAGACCTCTAAGCGACAGCCACTTTCGCGGCGGTCTGCAGGAAGTCTGGCTCAGGACGGAACACAAACTCTGGGTAGCCG
>JBAWCO010000923.1:0-8142 GCA_049590315.1 Occallatibacter sp.
TATCTGCACCAGGGAAATGACGACCTCGATGCCACTGCGCAAGAAAACTCTACACCATCGCCCCGTTTCATCCATCGCGGGTCGGAAATGCCGGTGCGCGACTGTTACAAAGCGACGAAGAACAAACGCAGATCCTTCGACTCGAAACGCACGTCAAGCTCCGTTCAAGATGACAGCTCAGGGGCTAAAGAGGCTGCGGAAAAAGGCCTGCTTACGATGCAAGATTGCGAAATACGTTCCTCCGGGGCTGAAGCCCGCGCGGATTCTCCGATTTTTATGCGGGGGTTGAAACCCCCGCCTCCCTCCGAGGCGAGTCTTTCAGCAGGCTGTAAAGCTCAACTTAATTGATGGGCACTCTTCGCGAGGCTGAAGCCTCACGCTCCCGCCGAAAGAGCAAAGCGCGGATTCTACGCCGGCACCACATCCCCTTCGCCGGGTGCAAGGAACAGGTTTGCTTCCAGGCCGTGCTGGCGCGTGTACAAGTCATAGTAGCGTCCGCTCATGGCGAACAGTTCCGCGTGATTGCCGCGCTCTACAATGCGCCCTTGCTCCACCACCAGAATCTGATCTGCGCGGCGGATGGTCGAAAGCCTGTGCGCGATAACAAACGTGGTCCGGCCTTGCATCAGTTGATTCAAACCCGCTTGAATCATCGCTTCGGATTCAGAGTCGAGCGAGCTTGTTGCCTCGTCGAGAATCAGAATGCGCGGCTCCGCAAGCAACGCGCGCGCGATAGAGAGCCGCTGCCGCTGACCTCCTGAAAGCTTCACGCCGCGCTCGCCTACAATGGTTTCGTAGGCATCGGGATAACGCTCCGCAAACTCATCGACGCGAGCCGTGCGACAGGCGAACAGAAACTGCTCTTCGGTGGCATCCGGTTTTGAGAACATGATGTTTTCGCGAATCGTGCCATCGAACAGGAACGAGTCTTGCAAGACTACGCCTAACTGCGAGCGGAAGGTGTTCAGGTCAACGTGCGCGAGGTCGATATCGTCGACAGTCACGCGGCCCTTGGTCGGTGTATGGAAGGCGCACAGCAAGCTGATCATGGTCGACTTGCCGGAGCCCGATGACCCCACCAGCGCCGTGACGGTGCCGGGCTCGGCCAAGAAACTTACGCCGCGCAGAACCGGCTTGTCTGCGTCGTAGGCGAACTCCACATCCTCAAACCGCACCGTGCCATGAATGGGCGGCATCTTCAGCGTTCGGCCGGGGCTCTGGTTTTCTTCGAGCTCACTCATGATCTCGTTGGTGCGATCGAGGCCGGCGAATGCCTCAGTCAACTGTGTGCCGATGTTCACGACCTGAAAGACCGGTGCGATCATGAATGCCAGAAACATGTTGTAGGCGAAGTAGTCGCCAACGCTCCATGTGTGATTGAGCACGCTGTGACCGCCCAGCCACATGACGAGCGCAGACACGAGACCGAGCACAGTGGTTGATGCCGAACCGAGCACGCTGGTCATGGTGAGCGACTTCATCACGTTGGCGAGCAAACGCTCCACTCCGACTGCGAAGACACTGGCCTCGCGCTCTTCAGCGTGATAGCCCTTGATGACGCGCACGCCGCCGAGCGACTCGGTCAGGCGGCCTGTGACTTCCGCGTTGATTTTGGCGCGCTCACGAAAGATGGGGCGAATGACCCGGAAGGCATACTGCAGAACAAAAACGAAAACGGCCACAACGGCGAAGACGGTGAGGGTGACGGTAACGCTGCGATGCAGCAGATAGAAAAATGCGAGCACGGCGGTGAGCAATCCGCCGACGAAGTCGACCAGGCCGGTGCCCACCAGGTTGCGCACGCCTTCCACATCCGACATGATGCGGGCGACCAGCGTGCCGGTGCGATTGGCGTCGTAATACGAAACGGAGAGTAGCCCGACGTGCCGTTGCACCTGACGCCGCATTTCAGCGATGAGGCGCTGGCCGGCCTTGGAGAGCAATTGCGTGAGCGAGAAAGAGGTGATGGCCTGGACGATCATGGCTGAGAAAACGAGCGCGATGATCTTGGGCAGCATTTCCGGATGCGGATGGTCTGTGGAGAGCACCTTGTCGAGCAAGGGCTTTGACATGAAGGGCAGCACCAGGCCTGCGATTCTGTTGACGGCCATCAAGCACATTCCGGCCAGCAACAGTCCCTTGCGCGGCGCCATCAGCGCGAGTATTTGCGGCCACAGCTTCTTGAGGTTTGGCTTGCGCTTGGGCAGGTCCGCCTGGGTTGCGCGGGCGGCGCCGGCACGCGGCGAACGCTCGGTATGCGAACCACTCATTCCACCCAATCCACCACGCATGGTGCCCATGCGCTTAGACCTTTCCCGAACGCCGCGCGGCGATGAACGACCGCACGCATAGGATGACGTAGATGAGCATCAGGGCGGCCAGCGTGGCCTTGGACGCCAACGCAATCTGGTCTGGTTCGAGGCCGGCGGACTTGGCATGGAGGTAGCCGCGCACCGCTTCAACCGCGCCGCCCAGAAATCCCAGCAGGCCGATGGTCACATTGATATGCATGAAAAGCTTGCGGCGGCTCTCGTTAGGGCTGATGGCAAGAAAGCCGAAAATACCCAGCGCAAGGCCGATCCATGTGGGGATCAGCGCGGTGGGGTGGAGGCTCCCGGTGCCCAGATAACCAGCCAGACCCAGGGCAACCAACAGGAGCGCAAAAACAAGTGTGACCTTTGCCATGCAACACTTCCCTCTTAGTACATTGTGAGGATACCAGTTGCATGGATGCTTCAGACTGCAGCGAAGATGCGAAGATCGAGGGGGCGGAGGGTGGCCCCTGGCCTAAAGGCCACGCAACGTCGCCATTCTCTCAGGGGGTTGAAACCCCCTGCTCCCTCCGTGATCTTCGATTTGCAACGCACGTACCAAGGATCGGACTTTCTACCGCTGAATGCGCGCCGATCCGCCTTTTGCGAAGGCGCGCACTTGATCCAACGTCGCCATCGTCGTGTCGCCGGGGAAAGTGGTGAGCAGCGCCCCGTGCGCCCAGCCCAGCTTTACCGCCTCTTCCGGCGCCTCGCCGGTGAGCAGCCCATAGATGAAGCCCGCAGCGAAGCCATCTCCGCCTCCCACGCGGTCAACCACATCCAGTTCGGCGGTCGGCGCAGTGTAGGTCTTTCCATCCACCCAGGCAACGGCGCTCCAACTGTGATGATTCGTTGAGTGCACCTCGCGCAGAGTGGTGGCCACGGCCTTCACGTGCTTGTGCTTCTTAACCACGTTGTCGATCATGCCGAAGAACACGCTGGGATCGAGCTTGGATTTCGCCGCGACTTCGGGCCCGGGAATGCCAAGTCCCTTCTGCAGATCCTCTTCATTGCCCACGAGCACATCCACATTTTCAACAATGGTGCCGATGGTCTCGACGGCTCGCTCGTTGCCGCCGTGAATCTTCCACAACTTTTCACGGAAGTTCAAATCGAACGAAGTGACCGCGCCGGCAGCCTTGGCGGCCTTCATCATCTCCGCAGCCAACGGAGCGGTGGTGGGTGAAAGCGCCGCAAAGATTCCTCCGCAATGAACCCAGCGCACGCCACCGGCAAAGATCGCGCTCCAGTCGAAGTCACCGGGCTTCAGTTGTCCTGCCGCTTCATTGCAGCGGTTGTAGAAGACCACCGGGGGACGCACGCCGTGTCCCTGATCGCTATATACGGTGGCCATATTTGGTCCCGTGACGCCGTCGTGCTTGAAATGTTTGTAGAAGGGCTTGACGCCCATGGCGCGCACCCGCTCGGCAATCAGGTCGCCGATGGGATAGTCCGACATGGCGGAAGCGACAGCGGTCTTCAATCCAAAACAATCGGAGAGATTGGCGGCCACATTAAACTCCCCGCCGCTGACGTGAATCTTGCATTCCGTCGCCTTGCGGAAGGGAATAATTCCCGTATCCAGCCTGTGAACCAGCGCTCCCAGCGAAAGAAAATCCAACTCAGCATCCTTACGAACTTGCAAACCATGGCTCATCGGCCGTTCACCTCGTACCTTTCTGATCATGTCCCTTTTTGTATTTGGAGACTACTGGAATTATATCTCAGTGGTCTGACCACTCCGCAACGGGCTAACTTGATGCTGCGGCAATGCCCTTCAAGTCGCCGAGCACGTCCGCGACCGTCCAATCATTTCCGGGATAGAACTTTACCACCTTGCCATTGGCCCCGATCAGCGTGGTGGAGAGCGTGTGTGTGATGGATCCGTCCGCGGCGTTCGACATCCCGACATCGAACCATTGGGCCATCTGCACGAGCACTGGCTTCTCAGGCACTGCGAAATCCCAATGGTCAAATGCAGTCTTGGCGTCGCTGCCAATGTACGTGGCCCCATAGGCGCGCAGGCTCGCAGGCGTGTCGTGTTCCGGGTCGAAGCTGACGCATAACAGGTGTGCGCCGTGGAGAGCGGGGTTGGCAGCGATCTGCTTGTCAACTGCGGCAAAGTTCCGCGTGACACGAGGACAAAAGTCGGGCAGCGGACAACGCGTATAGATGAAGGTCACCAGCAGCGGCTTGCCTTTGAACTGGGCAAGGTGAATCGGCCGGTCATCCTGGTTTTTCAGCTTGAAGTCCGGCACTGGATCGCCCGGCGCAGGGACGTGATAGGAAACCTGAGGACGGTAATCCGGCTTGCCCTGCGCCACAACGACGATATGGTCGAGCAACACATCGGCATTCGCGTCCTGCGAAACAAGCAGGTCGGCGGTAATCACGTCGCCGGGATGAAGCTCGCTGAGGATATTCGAATCCTTCAGTTTGTAGGGCATCGTCATCGCGTCCATGAAGCCGGGAATTGCCTCATGGTTCAGCGTTACCTCACCCTTGGCGGCATCGGTAGCGACCACTTTCCCGCGCAGTTTGTAGACCTTGTACGATGAATTCGTGGCGGTTTCAGAGCCAGCCTTTGGACCGCTGTGGCACCCGGAGAACACGACGGCTGCAATCAATGAGGAGATGACAAGTGAGCGAATCACTCCTCAGTGTACAACCGGCCCCGACGGTTCATGCGGGAGCCCGCCGCCGACGCATAGCACTCCCCCAGCCTGACGGCGTATAACGCTGGAATGGGCCCCTCGGCAGCAATGGAGATGGACGCATGGCTGCGCGCAGGCGGCCTGGTGGTTACGGCCAGCGATCGTGCGACGCGCGCCCTGGCCGCATCGTTCCATCGAGCGCGGCGCGCTGAAGGACTGACTGCTTGGCCTGCGCCCAACATCCAGGATTGGAATACTTTCGTCCGCACCGCCTGGGAAGAGGGCACGCGCAACAAACCGGACCCACGCCTGCTGCTCAACCCGACCCAGGAGCAGGCTCTCTGGGCCGAGATTGCGGGCGGGCAGAACCATATCGCCACATTGCTGGAAGGGCCGCGCCATCGGCTGGCCGCATTGGCGATGGAAGCGCACGAACTGATCTGCTGGTATGCGCCTCGTTGCCTGCGATCGGCTGATCGCACGGCGTGGCAACAGGATGCGGCGGCCTTCAGCGCCTGGCTTGTTGCGTTTGACGAAGCTTGCCGCCAAGGCAAGCTGCTCAGCGCTGCCCGCCTTCCACTGGAGCTGATTTCGTTGCTCGAAGCGGAGTCCGTCCCGCGACCGCCGCTTCTGCTCGCTGGCTTCGATCGGCTTTTGCCTGTCCAGAGGGCCGTGTTCGATGGCTGGGGTTCGTGGAGGCAGGCCGGCGCCGGGGAGCCGATCTCGAAGATTCAGTTCCATGAGGCACCGGACGCTCGGGCTGAACTCGCCGCTTGTGTTCTGTGGTGCGGGCGAAAGTTGGCCGCCGCGCCGGACGCTCATCTCCTTGTTGTGACGCAGGACGCAAGCACGCGACGCGGCGAGATTGAGCGCGCTTTCCTGCAAATAGATCCGACTCAATCACGGCTCTTCGAGTTTTCACTCGGCGTATCGCTCGCGCAGGTTGCGCTGCCGAAAGCCGCTCACCTGCTGCTTCGCTGGCTCACCGGAGCAATCGCTGAGCACGAAGTTGACTGGTTGCTCTCCACTGGCTACGCCGCCAGCGCTCGGGAATCTTCGGCGCTGCAAGCGGGAATGCGCACGATTCGGCGACGCGGGCATCAACAGCCGCAATGGACGCTGCGCACGTTTCTCGGCGCGGTAAAACAACTTGATTCCGACTCTGAATCCACTACTGGCGCGGCGCAATGGGCTTCCCGTATAGCTGAAACCCAGCGCAATCTGGGGGAGCAGACGCGGCGGCCGCAGAGTCCCATCGCGTGGGCCGAGATGGTCCCGCGAGTCCTCGATACCGTCCGATTTGCCAGTTTCAATCCCTTAAGTAGTGCTGAATATCAAGCGCTGCGACGCTGGCAGCAGACCGTGGAAAGTTGCGGCTCGCTTGGCTTCGATGGCCGTCGCATTGGCTGGACGGATTTCTTGTCTGCGATGGGGCGCGGTCTGGACGCGACGTTGTTTGCGCCGGAGTCCCGCGATGCACCAATTCAGGTCGCCGGGCCGGCCGAGTCCGCCGGTCTCACGGCTGATTCAATCTGGTTCCTCGGCGCCAGCGAGGACGCATGGCCAGCCAGCGGATCAACACATTCGCTGCTGCCGCCCGAGATTCAGCGCCAGTTCGCAATGCCACACGCAACGCCGCAACTCGATTGGGATCTGGCCCACGCCGTCACGACGCGCCTGCTTGTTTCGGCACCGGATGTCCACTTCAGCTATGCCCGGCAAAGCGAAGCCGTTGAGGTTCGTCCGTCGCGATTGATCGTGCAGATTGCCGGACCTCCGGAATTGCTTTCAGCTGACTTGACCGCACGGCCTGCTCCATCTCCGCTTGCCTACGCGGTTGAGGACTTCAGCCGAATTCCTTACACTCCCGGCAAGGTTCCGGGCGGCGCAAGCGTCCTCACCTTCCAGTCGCAATGCCCGTTCAAGGCCTTCGCCACGGCACGGCTCGGTGCAGAAAGCTGGGAGCCGGGTGCTGCGGGATTGACGCCTTCCCAGCGCGGAAGCCTGCTGCACGAAGTTCTGCATTCTGTCTGGGCCGGACCGCCAGACGGTATCCGTTCTTTGCAAGATTTGCAAGGATTGGGCGATACGAAATCTTTTGTCTTCAATCATGTCCGGCAGGTACTTCAAGAAGAGGTTCGACCTGCACTACGAGAGAGAATGCCTCGCGGCTACTTGAAACTCGAGGAGCAGCGGCTCACCCATCTTGTGACCGAATGGCTTGAATACGAATCATCTCGCATTGCTTTTGAAGTTGCCGAAACCGAGGCCGAACGCCCCGTCAACCTGGCTGGCCTTGCGTTCAGACTGCGCCTCGATCGCGTTGATCGTCTCAACGACGGCTCGCTCCTGGTCATCGATTACAAATCTGGCGATGTGTCTCCTAAATCCTGGGAGCTGCCAAGACCCGATGACGTTCAGCTTCCGCTGTACGCCGGCTTTGCCCTCGACCGCGAAAACGAAGCGCTCGGCGGTCTAGTGTTCGCCAAGGTGCGCACCGGCAATACTGAGTTCACCGGGCGGGTTGCCGATCCAACTGCCGCGCTACATTCGGGCCTCGGCAAGATGACCGCCTTGGTCAGGAACCCGCTGACCGTCGAGGACCTTATCGATTGGCGCAAAGCGATCGTGCAACTTGCCGAAGATTTCCTGGCCGGACAGGCCGATGTTGATCCGCGCGAATACCCCAAGACTTGCGAGCGCTGTGGACTCCAAACCATCTGCCGCATCCAGGAAAACCGGGCGGCTCTTGAAGCCGACGACGAGCTTGACGACGCGGAGGCATCCGATGAGTAGGACGCCGCCTCCGGACCAGCTCCAGCGCGATCAGGCTGTGGACCCAACTCGCTCAATCCTCGTGCAGGCCCCCGCCGGCTCTGGAAAAACGACGCTGCTTACTGAGCGGTTTCTCTCTCTGCTGGCCGAGGTGGATGAGCCGGGCCAGGTGGTGGCCATCACCTTTACCAATGCTGCCGCTGCCGAAATGCGCAATCGGATTCTGGACGAACTGCGCAATCCTGAGCCCTCGCCGCTTGCTCGACGCGCGCTGGAGCGCTCCAACATGCTCGGCTGGAAGTTGCTCGACCTGCCCGCGCAGCTTCGCATCTCCACTATTGATGGATTTTGCCGTGAACTGGCACTGCAGCAGCCGCTGCTCTCCGGGCTTGGAGGTGGAC
>JBAWCO010000924.1:0-2104 GCA_049590315.1 Occallatibacter sp.
GGCTCAAAGCCAGCCAGCGCCGCAATGCTTTCGCATATGTAGCTTGTTTCGCCCAATTGACCGCCACAGACGCCGCCGCTTCTCTCTCCCATGCGTCTTCAGTTCCACTATTTTCCAATGCAGAAAGAGGAAATCGCGTGGATCGCTAGTATTCATGCGACCTCTGAAATTGCAAGTGCTCTCGGAGTCCCGCTGGAGTCCCAAACTCATTGCGCGCCGCTAGCCCGCATTTCTCACATGCACTGCTTTGGAGCGGTGTTGAGTTGATGGCGGGCAGAGTTATGGCTGTTTACCGTCGGCAGCATGGGCCTGTAGAGGTTTTTTGGGGGGGCCATGCCCCGGCGGCGCTTGCCGCGCAGCTTTTGCGCACAGCTCCGCCAGCCGATGAGCGCAGTGCAGATGGCAGGTGAGGTTTTCTGAGCGATGCGGTGGATGTCAACAGCGCAGGGCGTGGAAGGCAGCCGCGAAGATATCTTTCCACGGGTAGGTGGAGCTGAGCTGGAGCCGCACTCGTCGTACGCTGATGCGCACCAGGGCTCCGATCTTGAACAGCTTGAGCCGGATGGTATCGACCTGGGCCTGAGCCCATTCCGTCCCTTTGAGAGCCAGGCGGCGCAGCGCTTCAACCAGCGTGTAGGTCAGCGCGGAGAAGTAGAAGCGCAACTGGTTGCCCTTCATCTCGTCGGTGGAGAGCCGGTCGGCGAACAGACACATCTGCTCCTTGATGCGGTTCTCCATCTCGCCGCGGGCACAGTAAAACTTTTCGTATAAGTGCTGCGCGATCCACTCTGCCGCCGTTAACGAAGTAACGATGAAGCGCGGGTTCTCGCCCTTGTCGAGGAACTCGGCCTTGGCCACCACGCGGCGTGCGCACGACCAGCTCTTGCGGGTGCGATAGCTGAACTCGGCGAAGACCCGCGCCGCCTTGCCGCTGCTCTGGTGCAGCAACTGAGCCTGGTGCATCTGGGCGCCGACGATCTTCTGCAGGCGCTTGTTGCGGGCCAGGCCGAAGACATAGTCGACATGGTTTTCTTTTCGCTCGCACCAGGCCATCAGCTCTTCACGACAGAAGCCGGAGTCGGCGCGCAGCACGATCTTCACCCTGGGCCAGCGCTCACGCAGTTGCGTTACGATGCGGCTCAGTTCTGCAACCGAACCGGTAGCCGCATCCTGGTTGGCCGGCCGCAGCCGCGCACAGAGCAACTGGTCACCCGCGAAGATATACAGCGGCAGATAGCAGTAACTGCCGTAGTAACCATGAAAGAACCGCTCCGGCTGATGGCCGTAGAGCGGGATGTCGGTGGCGTCCAGATCGAGCACGATCTGGGTGGGCGGCGCGGCGTGCGACTCGATGAAAAGATCCGCCAGCAGACGGTCCAGGGCTTCGGCAGAGTAGCTGATCTTGTGGTAGCGCCCCGTGCGGCCGACCAGTTCCAGCCGGTTCAGCGTGCTCTTGCCGGCCAGCGGCTGGTCCAGTTCCCGCTTGCCGCTCAGCACTGCCAGCAGCGGATCGGAGCGCAACTGCTCATGATCGTTCAAATCTTCGTAGCCCAGCGCCAGCCCGAAGATGCGCTGCGACAGCATCTCCGTTAACCGGTGCTTGACCAGCAGCGGACGACGACCATCGCTGAAGCAACTCGCCACACGGCCCAGCAGGTTGATCTTGCGGTCCACTTCGCGCAGCAGCAATGCCCCGCCGTCGCTGGAGACTTGACCGGCGGTAAAGTCGGCTTCCACGCGGCGCGAAAAATGAGCTGTAAATGCGAACGTTTCTTGGTTACACTCTGTCATCAGAAAGGCCGCCCTTCCTCGGCCATAACCACGTCTCGATAACGCAGTTATGCCATGAAAAGACGGCCTTTCCAATACTTTTTCTATCTATCGTCACCGCAATCAGCAATAAGCATGTGAGAAATGCGGGCTAGGTGTGTGTCGAGCATAGATTCGTGACGGAGCCTACAGCGTGGGCAGCAGGTTCTGTTTTAAGTTCGAGCCATGGGCCAGAACTTCATTCCTGACACGGTCGACCAGGCGCTGCTGTTTCCCCCATCGCTTCACGATTGGCTTCCCGAGGGCCACCTGGCCCGCGTTCTTTTGGATGTGG
>JBAWCO010000925.1:0-11463 GCA_049590315.1 Occallatibacter sp.
AGCTTTTTGGTGCATTTTTCTGCTCCGCCTGTCGGGCATATGGAACGGACTTGTTGCCTCGCAAGGTCCACAACCATGCCTGACTCAATTCCAAAATGCCTGAAACGAGTTTTTCAGGATCGACTAACTATTTGCCATCCAGCATTCGTCGAGTCTCGTGAGCTACCGTGTGAGACTCAACGAATGCTAGAGTGAAGAACTGATAGAGCAGATTACGGATGTCGATTCCAAATCGGAGATTCCATTTCAATCTCCTACTGTGGAACCGCCACTCCTTGCACCCCAGTCGGCGGAAGAGGTTGGTTCTTCTGGGCCCCCTTGAACGCAGCAATTCTTCCCGCCCAACCATATTCCGCTTCATCGCAGCTCATGGTCCAGGCCGCCGAAATAGCTGAGGTACCGCTGTTGTAAAGATGTGCCCATTCACCATTCTGATCGATGGGCTGTGCGCCATCGACGGAATCCATCGTCGTGAAAGCCGAATCGAATAACGCACCCGAAGGAGCAGTTAGCGCGGTACTGGTACACCAATCCTGATTTGCATTAATCAATACGATTTCGCCTGCGGCACTGGGGGTCACACAGTTTGTGCATGTTGTGAAGGACGAGACCGTAGAAGTTTGCGTTCCGCTCTGCCCTCCGCTGTCAATGTCGAAAGGCGAAGCATTCGCACCAGTGATATCGTAGATCAGCAGGTTATCGTTAGTGAGCGACCCTGCTCGGGTAACAGCCGCAGTTAAGGTCGTCGCCGTATTCGCATTTCCAGCATAGTAGATTTGCGATGAAGCGTTGTAGGATGGGCCGCCGGCCATCTTGCCGGTTGACGACCAGGTATTGCTGGGTGTGCTGGTTATGCCCGAGATAGAATCGCCGCCTGCAGTAAAGGAAGCGACCAACAAATTGCCCGAAGACGGCATTTGAATGTTCTGCGTGGTTCCGCTGTCCGGCATCGAAAAATGTCCAAGGTGGACGATGCGCATCGATTGAGTTGGAGCAGTACCCGCACTAGCGGCCTTGAACATTACCTGGCAAGATGTATACGAGCCCGAGGTGCCGGTAGTCATCTGCGGTGTGAATGATGTTGTAGCCGAATACACTCCGTGCTGGACCGCATATCCATCCAAAAGATCGACTGCGTCGAGAGCCCAAGTGATATTAGGTTGAGATCCGGCTGTAAATGACGTCGTGGATTTCATAGTGCTGTAGGATACGAAATAAACTAAATCGCCACCGGCAAGAGCACCCGTCGCTGTACCGGTAAGGGTTGCGCTATTAACCGTGTTGCATTTCGCAGTGCCGTCGAGCGGACTGGACGTAGCTACATTGTAGAACTCTGAGCACGCAACGGATACACCACCCGGATTGGATGTACTCGTAACTTTAACCTGACGAACTCCACCAATGTTGTTAGCTACATACCATATGAATTCACTGTTATTGTTCGAGTCCCGAAACGGGAAGTTTGATCCCCCGGTACTCCAGGTTTCGCCCTTGTCATCACTTATTGTGAAGGTAGGACTCGAACCGCTAACAGCAGAACATACCAGCAGATTTCCCGCTTGTGTTGGCTCTGGAAATTCGATGGCATAGTAAAGCGCTGGATTTCCAGGCCAACCACCGGAATTATAGCTGAGCGTGTTTTCGCCCCAAACCGATTGCACTAGGGTGGGCGTTTGTGCCCAACAGAACGAGCACCACAGAGTCATTGGAACCAGGGAAAGAAAGCGTCTCACTTTGGCATCTCCTCCGCGCCCACATGTCAGGTAAGCCAGCAGTTTATCGGGTCTGTTGTGCATCCTGCAAGATGCCGTGAGTCACAAATCTCTAAAATACGTAACCAACCTCCATTGGGGCGGCGGCGCAAGTTGCGAGGCAAATGATCGAAGGCGCTGGCGAGTTCTCCCGGGGCAGAGACAACTGGCTCAATTTAGCTCCGCCACGACTGCCGCAATGTCTAGAGGAATGAGGAGGGGTGCTGCGATTATAGGATCCGAGTCGGGCAACTCGGGGTGTCCGAGCATGGACGGCGTGAAGTTATGCGCCCCGCCAGGTCACCGTGCAAAATAGTGTTCATCGAGGGTCGAAGTCGCGGAGCTGAGGATGCTGTGCATCTCGTCCTGTATTCGCTGCGTTCGCAGTGCTTCTTTAATTTCGTTAGTCGCCTCAGCGACCGGAATTACCGCTTTGGACTTGACTTTGTAAACAAAATACCCATTTGAGTCTTCAATTACAGCCGATACTTCGCCCGGCGACAAGTCCATAACCGAGACATGGTCAGGCGGTAGCGAAATGCGCCTTACCGACATGTTCGTGCCGGGGGCTGCGCTGTTAATTTCGGCTATCCGATAAGCGTCTTCCTGCAGCGCGCCGAATCCTTCCCCGGCGATGGCGCGCTCACGCAAGCTGTCGGCCTCCTTTTTCATCGCTTGTTCCGATTCCTGCAAACATTTTGATTTCTCGTCATCGGATAGCCTATCGCAGGCAGACTGCGACTGCTGAGTTTTGGGAATGTAAATCCGATCGAGTTCCGCCTTTTCAAATCTTGCCGTGTTCTTACGATAAAAATCCTCAACGTCTTTATCGGGAATCTGTGCAACCTGTTCCCGAACCGCTTTCGTCAGTGCCTGAGATAAGATCTGGATTCGAGCGAGCTTCATCTGCTCTTCGAACGCTGCCCCATGATCGAGTCCCATTTGCTTGGCTTTCTCGGCCATCACCAAGACCTCGGCATAGTGCAGCGCAAACTCCCGGCGTGCGCGTACGCGCATCCCAGGATCGAGCGCACTGATCACCTGTTCGAATTGGCCCTGCGTGATCACCGTCTTACAGCCGGAATCCGCCTCCTTGCCCCCAGGATTGTCACAGAGTCCCGCTATGGTGATAAGCGGCCGATCCGGCGAATGCTTTGTAGTTTGCGACACAGAACCCGAAGCACCGGCCGAGGCCTTCGCCGTAGTAACTGGCTGGTTAGCTCCCTGGGCTGCCTGCACTGCATCTGAGGTTACTGCCTGCCCCCATGAGCCGCATCCCAATAATAGACAAACCACTCCAAAGCTCTTCACGTTGAGATCACTCCATACAAGTTTTCTGGCGAGACTCGCCACACGCGGAAGACTCTCCGCGATGGCGCTTCTCCGATTTTGCCACCGTCGCTGCTTCCGGAACCCCGACGTTCAGCGAAAACCATCTGTTTTATCAGCTCGTTAGGGTGCCGGAGCGAAGGACGCCATAATGACGCCACTGCTCTGCGAGCCATCGGAGATAGTCGTCATGCTGACGCTTCCCGCCGGGGTAACCGGAGATGTGCTGCTTGCGAAGATTCCCGCTCCACCGATTGCGGCATCGATAATGATCGGGGTCGCCCCGGCCCCAGCCGCCAAATGTCCGTACGACCAGATTCCCTGCACGACCAGCGCGCCACTGGATGCGGTTGTGAGGGAGGTGGTGATCGACGTATTGGCCGTCGGCGCCGTGTTGCTCACAGAGACTTCCGGCTGAGCTGATTGCCTGACGTTGTACCACGAGGCTGCTTGGGAGATCAGATAGTGCGCACTGCCCGCAGTGATGACGATGTTGTTGGCTCCGCTGGCTGGGTTAACGAGATAGTAAAGATACTGCCAGTTGTTGGAGGCCGCCTGGACCTTCCCCAAGAAGGTCATTAGTGTCCCGGCATAAGTGACCGAGGAAATGTTGTCTGCCGAAGTGTCACCAACAAGGTTAACGATGAGGAGACGATTGGCGCCCGCACCAACAGTGTAGGGATATGTCAACGAGGTTGTTGATCCACCGTTGTTTCCGCCATCGGCCGAGTTATCGTAGGTTATCGCCCCAGTCCCGCTCGACGCGAGAGAGAATGAAGCGGCTATGCTCGAAGCCGGTGCCTGTCCACCCCAGTTGTTTGAGATGGATGTCGGGAACGCCGACGTTACAGGGGACGGAATGCTGGAAAACATCCCAAGACTCTGAAAGACCGAATCTTCTAGTAGTTCGGATGAACCGTTGCCGGGAAATATCCCTTGAGGAGCCCACATACTCTCAATGACGATCGCACTGCTGGAACCCGCCGGCAAAGATGTTGTGAGGGATGCGCCGGTAGTCGCCGTATTGGTTGCAACTGCTTGAGGCTGACCTGACTGGGCAGCGTTATACCAGGACGACGCTTCCGATATCAGGTAATGCGCACTGGCAGCCGTTATCACGACATTGTTTGTTCCAGAAGCAGGTGACAATAATGAATAGAGATAGTGCCACCTGCCGCTTGGCGTCTGAACCTTCTTGACCAGAGTCATCGACGCACTCGCATACTTGACGGACGAAATATCGTCCACTGAAGTATCGCCCACCAAGCTGACAAGGAGCAGAGAATTGGGATTTGATCCGACGGTATATGCGTAGGTTAGAGATAGTGTACTCCCCCCGTTATTGCCGCCGTCTGCCGCGTTATCGAAATAAGCTGGAATGCTGGCTGTCGCTACTGCCGAATATGGGCCGTAGAACCCATTGGCGTCCAATGCTCTGACGCGGTAGTTATAGGTGGTACCGGCCGCGGCGGAGGAATCGGTGTAGGAGGTTCCCGGGATTGTTGCAATCTGAGAAAAGTTAGTACAACTCTGTCCAGTGCATCTTTCAATGGAATATTGACTTATGGAGCCGCCGCTTTCCGCTGAAGGATTCCAGGACAGCGTTCTAATAGGAGTGGCTGCGAAACTAGAGACTACATACGGCATGATCGGGCTGACTGCTTGGAGGTTAGAATAGCCGCTGAAAACTCCCCCTGTGTTTTCTGCGCGCACTCTATAGTTGTAAACGGTCCCTGGAGCAATCGAAGTATCCGTGAAAGCCAGCGTCGAACCGGATACGCTTGCGATCTGGCTGAAATTGGAACAGCCCAGCCCCGCACATCTTTCAACAAAATAGTTGGCGATCGGGCCACCCACGGAAGCCGTCCATGAAAGATTGGATTCATTGGGAATCGGCGCAATGGCGGCCACGACAGTTTGCCAAAAATCACTGTTAGAGGCCGTAAAGCTGGAGGCATAGTTGCCGGCGGCGGATGCTGCCTTCGTTTCGGCACTGAAGTTCAAGCCGGTGGAGGCCGACTGCGATGTAAATCCCGAGCCTGCCGCATAAGTGTTATTCGAGAATCCCTTGACTATCCCCAGCAACAGATCGTTCGGTTGAGAAGTCGTCAAGGCACCGCTCGCAACGTATTTGGCGAGCGTTCCGTTATCACCCGCAATCGAACTGTAGGTATCGATCGGCGAATAGATGTTATCTCCGGACAGAGCGGAGATCGACATAACCAGCGGTTCGGTCTGGCTAAGACCGACTGTAATCGTATGACCGGCTCCAGTGATTGCATTTGGAACGTAGAAGAATTCGCCTTCCATCGGGTAATTGGCGTTTCCGACCTTAAATGCAGGCCCGGCGAGAGGACGCCAGTTATTGCCAAAGCTGTCTGTAATGGTAAAAACGGTGCTGTTATGACAACCCAGGAACATAATAAGAAGATTCGCTCCGGAGCTGTTGAAGGAAGAAGATGTAAATGAGGTTCCAGGAGTTGCGTTGTAGTACTCCTGTCCAGCAACATAGGTCGGTGCTGAAGTTCCCGTTAGTGCAGCGGTAAGGTTTCCCGGCGCTGTTACATTGTTTGTCACCACATATGTAAATCCGCTTGCCAGGCTGCCTGTCTGTGAGCCCACATTGGTGACGGCCACCGTCACCGCTCCGGCCGTGCCCGCTGGAGTGGTAGCAGTGATCGACGTGCTGCTCACCACAACCACGTTGGTCGCCGCCGTGCCGCCGAATGTCACCGTCGCACCGGAAGCGAAGTTCGTCCCGGTGATGGTCACCGCTGTCTGGCCGAGCGTCGATCCGCTGTTCGGACTGACGCCGGTCACCGTCGGCTGACCTATATAGGTGAACCCGCTGGCCAGGCTTCCGCTCTGGCCGTTCAGGGTCACCGTCACTGTCACTGCGCCGACTGTGCCCGCCGGCGTTGTCGCCGTAATCGATGTGCTGCTCACCACCACCACGTTGGTGGCCGCCGTACTGCCAAACGTTACCGTTGCACCCGTCGCGAAGTTGGTACCGGTGATGGTCACCGTCGTGCCACCTGCAACCACACCGCTGTTCGGGCTAACGCTGCTTACGGTCGGTGACGGGACATAGGTAAATGCGCTGGCAAGGCTCCCGCTGAGCCCGCCCGGATTGTTGACCGTCACCGCCACCGCTCCGGCAGTTCCGACCGGCGTGGTAGCCGTAATGGTTGTGCCGTTGACGACCACTACGTTCGTAGCCGATGTCCCGCCAATCGTCACGCTCGCCCCGGTAACAAAGTTCGTTCCCGTGATGGTCACCGCGGTTCCGCCCGCTGTCGGACCGATGCCAGGACTGACGCTGGTCACCGTCGGCTGCGGACCGGAAGCATTCGAGAATGTGGCCATCTGCATGATCCAGGGGCCGGAGGAAGACAAGGTCGCGGTGGCGCTGTTGCTGCCCGCCGCCGTCACGATCTTGTCTTCCGCAATGTCAGCGTCCGGCGTCGTGATGATCCGCGATGTGAATCCGCTGCCCGCCGCCGTCGTCGTTGTCGACACAAGGTCCGCACCGAAGATCAGCTCATTGGCAGCGGTGGTTGTGGCCGCGCCGCTGCTTGTGCTCGCGCTGCTCCCGGTTGCCGCCGCCGTCACATCCAGCGCCGTTACTCCGCGGTATTCCAGTATCCGTACATCCGGATACGCCGCCGCCTGACTGAAGGTCACCGTCACCGTGTTCGTCCCGCCCGCAATGTTGGAGGCGTAATAAATGGACTGCTCCATCCCGGTTCCCACCGTCGGACCGACCGCAAGCTTATACGTGTTGCCCAAGCTGTCCTTGACCGACTGCACCGTAGAGGTGATGTCGTTCCAACCAACCACCACCACGTTCAGATCCCCGGCTGTCTGCGCTGCCGGATAGCTCACCGGCACCGTCGCCGTCGGAGACTGCGGCGTGGCCGAGGCTACCTGCGCATAACTGATGGCCACCGACGCGTTATAGGTGAACCCGCTGGCCAGACTCCCGCTCTGCGAACCAACATTAGTTACCGTTACCGTCACCGCACCGACGCTGCCTGCCGGCGTAGTCGCCGTGATCGATGTGCTGCTCACCACAACTACGTTGGTCGCCGCTGTACTGCCAAAGGTCACCGTTGCGCCGGATGCAAAGTTGGTACCCGTGATGGTCACCGCAGTCCCACCCGCCGCCGGACCGTTATTCGGACTGACGCCGGTCACCGTCGGCTGGCCGATATAGGTGAACCCGCTGGCCAGGCTTCCGCTCTGACCGTTCAGGGTCACCGTCACTGTCGCCGCTCCAACTGTGCCCGCCGGCGTTGTCGCCGTAATCGATGTGCTGCTCACCACCGTCACGTTGGTCGCTGCCGCCGAGCCGAACGTCACCGTCGCGCCCGTCGCGAAGTTCGTCCCGGTGATCGTCACCGACGTTCCTCCAGCAACTGGACCCGTATTCGGACTGACACTCGTCACCGTCGGCTTCACCACATAGGTGTAGCCGCTGGCCAAACTGCCACTCAGCGATCCAACGTTGGTCACCGTCACAGTTACTGCACCGGCGCTGCCCGCTGGGGTCGTTGCGGTGATCGAAGTAGTGCTCACCACCACCACGTTGGCCGCTGCCGTACTGCCAAAGGTCACCGTCGCACCGGCCACGAAGTTGGTGCCGGTGATCGTCACCGCGGTTCCGCCTGTCGTCGGACCTGTGTTGGGGCTGACGCTGGTCACCGTCGGCGATGCTACGTAGGTGAACCCGCTGGCCAGGCTTCCGCCCTGACCGTTCAGGGTCACCGTCACTGTCACCGCTCCGACTGTGCCCGCAGGCGTGGTCGCCGTGATCGATGTGCTGCTCACCACAACCACGTTGGCCGCTGCCGCGCTGCCAAACGTCACCGTCGCGCCTGTCGCGAAATTCGTACCGGTGATCGTCACCGACGTCCCACCCGCCGTCGGACCCGTACTCGGGCTGACGCTACTCACCGTCGGCTCGACAATATAGGTGAATCCACCGGCTAAGCTTCCGCTTTGCCCGTTCACCGATACGGACACCGTCTCGGCCCCTGCATCCCCGGTGGGAGTTACGGCAGTGATCGTTGTGCTGTTCACAACCACCACGTTGGTCGCTTGCCGCCGCGTTTCAACCATTTCTACTACTGCACCCGGCACGAAGTTTGTACCCGTAATCGTTATCGATGTTCCGCCAGCCGTCGGGCCGCTATTCGGGCTGACACCGGTCACCGTCGGTGCGGGAGCGAAAGTGAATCCGCTCGCCAGGTTCCCACTCACTCCATTGCTGTTGGTTACCGTCACGGTCACCGCGCCTGCCGAGGCCGCCGGCGTTGTCGCCGTAATCGATGTGCTGCTCACGACTACTACGTTGGTCGCCGCTGTGCTGCCAAACGTCACCGTCGCGCCAGCGGCGAAGTTCGTACCCGTAATGGTCACCGCGGTTCCGCCTGCGAGCGTCCCGGCGTTCGGAGAGACGCTGGTTACCGTTGGCGGCGTAATGTAAGTAAACCCGCTGGCCAGACTGCCGCTCTGCCCGGCCACCGTCACCGTTACTGTCGCAGCACCGGCAGTTCCGGCCGGAGTCGTCGCCGTGATCGTTGTGCCGTTCACCACGGCCACGTTGGTGGCTGCCGCGCTGCCGAAGGTAACTGTAGCACCAGCTGCGAAGTTCGTCCCCGTGATCGTTACTGCGGTTCCACCCGCAGTCGAACCGGTGTTCGGACTGACACTGGTCACCGTCGGCTGTGGAGCTGCAACCGCCGCAAAGGTAGCCATTTGCATCACCCAGGGCCCCGCAGAAGTCAGTGTTGCCGTGGCACTGTTGCTGCCCGACGAGGTCACGATCTTGTCTTCCGCAAGATCGCTGTCAGGCGAAGTGATGATCCGCGCGGTGAAACCCGTTCCCGCCGCAGCCGTCGTTGTCCCGATTGTGTCGGCTCCGAAGATTAACTCGTTGCCGCTAGTCGTCGTCGCCGCGCCGCTGCTCGCACTGGTGCTGTTACCGCTCGTCCCCGCCGTCACATCCAGTGCGGTCACGCCGCGGTATTCCAGAATTCGCACATCCGGAAACGTCGCCGCCTGGCTGAAAGTCACCGTGATCGTGTTGGTGCCGCCCGCAATGTTCGCGGCGTAATAAATAGACTGTTGCAGCCCCGTGCCCACCGTCGGCCCGACCGCCAGCTTATACGTATTGCCGACGCTGTCCTTCACCGACTGCACCGTCGAGGTCAAGTCGTTCCAGCCGATTACCACCACGTTCAGATCTCCGGCCGTCTGCGCTGCCGGATAGCTGACTGGCACCGTTGCAGACGCTGTCTGCGGCGTTGCCGAGGCAACCTGCACGTAACCGATCGCTGCCGCGGAGTTGTAGGTGAATCCGTTGGCCAGGCTCCCGCTCTGCGAACCAACATTAGTTACCGTCACCGTCACCGCACCGACGCTGCCTGCCGGGGTAGTCGCTGTGATCGATGTGCTGCTCACTACAACCACATTGGTCGCCGCTGTGCCACCGAAGGTCACCGTTGCGCCGGACCCAAAGTGGGTACCGGTGATGGTCACCGCAGTTCCACCCGCCGCCGGACCGTTATTCGGGCTGACGCCGGTCACCGTCGGCTGGCCAATATAGGTGAATCCGCTGGCAAGGCTCCCGCTCTGACCACCCGCCGTCACAGTCACCGTCGCCGCACCCGCCGCACCCGCCGGCGTAGTAGCTGTAATCGATGTGCTGCTTACCACAATCACGTTGGTCGCTGCCGCAGAGCCGAACGTCACCGTCGCGCCTGTCGCGAAGTTCGTCCCGGTGATCGTTACTGACGTGCCGCCCGCAACGACACCGCTGTTGGGGCTGACAGCGGTCACCGTCGGCTCGACTACGTAGGTGAACCCGCTGGTAAGGCTGCCGCTCTGACCTATGGAATTAGTGACCGCAACTGTCACTGCGCCAGTTGCACCCGCGGGGGTTGTGGCAGTGATCGACGTGCTACTCGCTACAACCACGTTGGTGGCCGCCGTGCCACCAAATGTCACCGTGTCGCCGGACGCGAAATTCGTGCCGGTGATTGTCACCGACGTGCCGCCCCCCGTTGAGCCGGAGTTGGGGCTGACACCCGTCACTGTCGGCTGCGCAACGTAAGTAAATCCGCTGCCCAGGCTCCCACTCAGCCCACTACTGTTGGTCACCGTCACCGTGACCGCGCCGGCACTGCCTGCGGGAGCAGTGGCCGTGATCGTTGTACTGTTGACCACCGTCGCGTTGGTCGCCGCCGTGCTCCCGAACATCACCGTCGCACCTGCAGCGAAATCGATCCCCGTAATCGTTACCGCTGTTCCACCCGACACCGTACCGGAGTTCGGAGTCACGCTGCTTACAAACGGTACGGTGCTCGCGGTAGCAGACCTGAACGTGACCACCTGCATCACCCAGTTGCCAGCGGCGTTCAGAGGTTCCCACGAATGATAGCTACCAGGAATGTTTACGAGGCGATCGGCTGCAAGATCCGAATTCGGTGATGTAATAACTCGGGGAGTAAACGGCGCACCGGCCATCACGGTCGTGTTACTCTGCACCATGCTGCCGCCGACAATCAATTCATTCGCGGCAGTTGTATTCACATAGCCACTGTCGGCGATATAGGTGTTGCCGGATGCACCCGTCGATACATCCAGGGGATTGGATGTCGCCACTCCGCTGTACTCCAGGATCCGCACATCTGGTTTAGTCGCGCCTTGATTGAACGTGACCGTCACCGTATTGGCGCTGCTCGCCAAAATGTTCTTGGCGTAGTAGATCGATTCGCTCAATCCGGTACCCTTTGTCGGACCCAACGCAAGTGTGTAAGTATTCCCGGCGGAATCGGTGACTGACTGAACTGCGGCGGTGGTGTCGTTCCAGCCCACGATGACAACATTCAGGTCCCCAGCCGTTTGCGGACTTGAGAAGGCTACGGGGACCGATGCCGTGGTCGACTGAGGTGTAGCCGATGCCACCTGAACGAACTGAACTCCCTGGAAGGCCGGTGGATTCAGACCATAGACCTGCAGCTGCCCGGAGAACGATCCCACGTATACCTTCCCGTTGCTGATCGTGGGCGCATTGAACTTAGCCGAATTGCCTACGTCGTCGCGGGCCAGATTTTGCGTGCTGTCCCACAACTCATCGGTAAGATTCGTAGCATCGAAGGCGCGCACTACCCCGGGAACCTGGGTTCCTTTCGCCCATTGCGAAATTGAACCCGTCGCCCATAGGATGCCCGTGCCCGTCAGGTTTCCGTCAGCAGAAATTGAAAGGGCCGCTGCGTTGGGATCACCACTACTATTTAGTGACGTGCCTTCGGAAACCGGCGTCGTATTAAAAGTCGATCCTGTGAACTGGAAGGCTTTTAGAAAGTCAGCCTCACCC
>JBAWCO010000926.1:0-13247 GCA_049590315.1 Occallatibacter sp.
CTTCAGCAGCGAGAAGTTCTGCATATTGCGCGCGCCGATCTGGATCACGTCGGCGTAATCGGCGACCAACTCTAAGGATTCGTTGTCGATGGCCTCAGTAACGATGCGCAGGCCGAAGCGATCGCGAATCTCGGCCATGATTTTGAGGGCGTCTAAGCCGAGGCCCTGAAAGGCGTAGGGCGAGGTGCGGGGCTTGTAGGCGCCGCCGCGGAAAAACTGCGCACCGGCTGCGGCTACATGCTGGGCGATGGCGAAGGCCTGTTCACGGCTCTCAATGGAGCAGGGACCACCAACGATGGCCAAGTCGCGGCCACCGATGGAAGCTTCAGCACAGGCTCCAGAGGCCGGAAAGCTGATGATGGTGTCTTCTTCTTTTACGTCGCGGCTGGCAAGTTTGTAGGCCTTGGAGACCCGGATGACTTCGGCTACGCCGGAAAGCGCTTCAATGTTGCCGCGGTCGACGGCATCTTTGTTGCCGGTGATGCCGATGGCGGTACGCTGAGCTCCAGGAAGTGGATGAGCGCGGAAACCTAATTGCTCAATATGGTCGCAAACGGCCTGAATTTCCTCTGGCGTGGCCTGCGCTTTCATGACAACTAACATAACTGACCCTCAAACCATCAGTTTAAAGGGTCTGACGACGAAGGGCAATTCTTTGGGTCGGAGCCGATTTAATCCAAGTGACAGGAACGGATCGTTAGGTCAAAACCCATTGGCCAGATCTAGGAGCGGTCCCGAAGCAGTGTACCCGAAGGCGCTTCTTCTGCGGTGGGCTTGTTGTACACACGGGTGGCGAAAGCTGCCGGGGCAATCACGATTCCAATAAATACCAATGCGATAAAAAGGTCGACCATGAGACTCATCTCCGTTGACGGTCCCTATCCTGTCCCTCGGGTACCGTGTCTATATGGATCATCCGCCCTGTATCAGCCCATTGAAATACCACTTTGACCCAGCTTGGCGGGCAGCGGGTGCTATGGGTTCACTACTAAGGTTGTATGCAGGATGACGCTACGGACGGTGATGCGAAACACATTACTCTGGTGAAGGTCGCTTTTCTTCTCTAAGTTGTTGAAATATATAAGTTACTAAAGTGTAGTGGGATTCAGCGTGGAGTGCGGGCGGCGCGGTTTGCAGCACGTTTTTGGGCGCTCCATTTGAAGGCCAGCCAGGCGAGATAACCCAGTTGGACAACCCATGTGATGGTGTAAGCCGCAACTACAAATTGGTGGTCGAGAATCGCTTTTTCGTCCATTTTTTCCTCGCTTTGGAGCCCACTCAGTGGCGTTAGCTGGTTGCGTTCAGGGCCTGCTGGGCCTCGCTGGCGGCGATCTTCTGCTGCTGGCGTTCAACCCGGTAGCGCAGAGCGAGAATGAGAATGCCCCACGCGAACCAGGCCCCCATATTCCAAAAGAAGGCTGGCAGCATGGACGGGTCCATGCCGGAACCTTCCGATCCACCGAAGACCGGAGCGGGGTGCTGCGTGCGCCACCAGCGGTTGGACATGTAAACAATGGGAACGTCGAGCGCTCCAAAGATGCCGAGGACTGCGGCAAGAGTCTGCATCTGCGGGCCGGCGGCAAAGCGGCGGAGAAGCAGGTAGCTAACGTAGATAAGCCAGAGAACCAGGGTGGTGGTGAGTCGCGCGTCCCACGTCCACCAGATACCCCAGGCGCGGCGCCCCCAAAGCGGCCCGGTGAGAAGCACCACGGTACAAAAGACTACGCCAACCTCGGCACCGGCGAGAGCCCATGCGTCAGACATCTGCGCGAAGGCCGGATTACCACGGCGAAAGCTGAGATAGCCGATGGAGCCTGCGAGCGAGATGGCGAAGAACACGAACGCGACGCTGGCCGAGGGCACGTGGTAAAAGATGATGCGGAAAAGCTCGCCCTGTGCCGCGTCAGTAGGGGCAGCGTAGATGGCTTGGTAGTAACCCCAGATCATGAGGGCGATGGTGAGCGCGACATAGAGGCCGATGGCGAATTTCTTCATGGGGAATCCTGCTGAACTGTACCAGTTTACGATGAGGGAGCGGTAGGGGTCTCAACCGGAGAGTCGATGAGCCTGCCGGTGCCGCCGCAGATGGGGCATTGCTCAAAGAGCTGCTCACGACCATCCCAGCCAACTGGCTTGAATCCTATGCCATCACTATTCGGAGTTATGCCCTCTCTCTGACAGGAAGTACAAAGTTGTAAAAGGCCGTTAGCACGACAATAATCGTCGAGAGCGGATGGTCTTCCGGCTTCGAATTCCCTCGTTCTCCATGCTTTGACCTCTTCGATCGAAGCCCCTATCGGAATACGTTTTGATCCAGCATCGGCAAAAGGAAGACCTCGACGTTCCATCCTCGATCCTTTCTTCTGCAAAAGTGCCTACTTCCAGTTCAAGCGGCCTCTTGCCGTGGTTTTACTTTGTTCACGGACCGGTTCCTGGAGGCAAGCCAAAGATCGTGCCCGCTTTGCAGGCCGATCCAGAACTGAGCGGAGTTCCCGAAATAGCGAGCCAGGCGGAGAGCGGTGTCGGCAGTAATGCCGCGCTTGCCTCGAACCAGGTCATTGACCCTTGGAGCAGAGATATGGAGTTCTTTGGCAAGGCGGTATGCGGTCAGGCCAAGGGGCTCCATGAAGTCGGTCAGGAGAATCTCACCGGGATGAATGGAGAAGGCAAACGGGATTTTGTCCATGGGTCCTCCTAGTGGTAGTCCACGATCTCAACATCGAACGCATTAGTCTCGCGCCATACAAAGCAAATGCGGTACTGATCATTGATGCGGATGCTGTGCTGACCCTTGCGTTCGCGCTTCAATGCCTCAAGATGGTTTCCGCCTGGAATTGCCAAATCGAACAAACTCGTAGCCCAGTGTAGAATGGCAAGCTTCTTCAATGCCGCTGTCCGAATGTTGGCTGGAACATGACGACTCTTGCCTGTGTCCCAGAGTAGTTCGGTGTCGGCGTCTTTGAAGCTCTTGATCAAGGAAAATAATAACGGAATCCGTTATGAACGTCAACCGTTAAATCAAGTGCCCTATTCCGCATGAAAAACTACATCAAATAGCAGCAGGCTGGTAGTGGTGAAGATGATGTCGTAGCCCAGGAGAAGCTTGATCCAGAGGCTAGGGTCTCCGTCGCCGGTGAGGATGGAAGTGGTAGCGCGGACCATCGCCAACAACGCCGGAATGAAGATGGGAAAGAGAATGAGCGAGAGCAACAATTCGCGATTGCGGCTGCGGATGGAAAGCGCGGCGAAAAAGACACCGTTACCGACCAGCGCCCACGTGCCGAGGGGTAGAACCAGCATCAGCAGCCAGGCCTGACCCTCAATGTGCAGGTTGTACATGATCAGAAAAATGGGAGCCAGGATGATCTGGACGACGGTCACAAAGAGGAAGTTGGCGATAACCTTGGCGAGGTAGAGTTCCGCGCCGGGGCTGGGAGCCATGCGTTGTGCGTCGATCACTTGGTGGCGAATTTCACGGGCCCACGCCTGGTTGAGCGCGCTGACCGAGGCGAACATGGTGGCTACCGAGAGGACGCCTCCGGCAATGTCGCGCGAGAAGTCGCCATGCGGGTCGAAGGCGATGGAGAAGAGCACGACGACCAGCAGCGAGAAGAACAGCATCGACACGAAGGCGTCAAGCGAGCGGAGCTCGATTCGGAGGTCTTTGACGAGGTGAGTCCAGAGGGCGCGGGTCACTTCTTGTATCCCTCGGGAGTTGGGTCTTTGGTCAGGTCGGCGAGCTGGACCTCTACTTCCAGCGCCTGGGCGGCGCGCAGATAGTCGTTGGGGCTGAGGATGAGCTGAGTTCCGCGCGCGCCGGCGGAGACACTGATCTGATCAAAGAGAATTGCGGTCTCGTCGATGTAGACCGGGTAGGGCTTTCTTGCTCCGAAGAGAGTGACGCCGCCGCGAATGTAGCCTGTGAGCGGCTGAACGTCTTTGAGAGGTGTCATTTCAGCCTTGCGCAGACCGGCCGCGCGGGCGAGCTTCTTGAAGTCAAGCTCAGCATCACCGGGGACGACAGCGAAGCGGTAAATATCCGGGCCACCGGTCACCAACAGTGTTTTGAATACCTGCTCGGCGGGCATGCCGATCTTCCTGGCGACGGTGATGGCGGTCAGGTCGTCGGGATCGACTTCGTATTCGCGAAGTTCGAAAGAGATGCCGAGGGATTCGAGGAAGCGCGCGCCGTTTGTCTTCATAGAGTGGGGCTTCCCGGCTCGAACGACGCTACCCGGCCGGCCTTCAATTGAAGCACCCAGTCGGCGATGGGGGCTGCGTGCTCGCGCTGGTGAGTGGTGATGACGATGGTGCGATTGCCCTGGCGGAACTTGGCGAGGAGCGCGACCATCTGGCTCACGGATTCGACGTCCATGTTGGAGAAGGGCTCATCAAGAAGCAACAGTTCGGGAGCGGGAAGCAACACGCGGGCGAGCGAGGTGCGCTGGCGCATGCCTTGCGAATATTGGCCGAGGGTGCGCGTGAGCTCCGGGTCAAGGCCGACCTGGCGCAGGGCTTCGGCGGGGCTGAGGCAGTCGCGCCCTGGATAGAGGCTGGCGAAATAGCGCAGGTTCTCCTGGGCGGTCAGCTCGTCGTACAACATCGGCGCGTGCGACATGTAGCCGATCCGCGCGCGCGCGTCATGTGGTTCCTGGTCGCCGAAAACTTTGACGGTGCCGAAGCTGGGGCGCAGGAGTCCGGCGAGGATGCGGAGGAGTGTCGATTTGCCTGCGCCATTTTCACCGATGAGAACGTAGCAGCGGCCAGCCTCGAGAGTCGCCGAGACTTGGCGGAGTGCGGCAAATGATCCAAAGAGCTTCGAGACGTCGTGAAGAGTGGCGCAGAAGGGGGAAGACGCTGCGACGGTGGGGCCGGAAGTGGATGGTGTCTTAGAGGGCATCGATGATCGTGGGCTGCGAAGTGGATTTACGTTCTTTTCGATTTAGATAGAGTGAAAGCGGAAATATGGCCGCGAATAGTGCATAGACCGGTAGGAATAAATATACGTCTGAAAAACTCCCCCCAATCAACTTCCAGTGCAGGAGGTTACGAGTGATCAACAGGGTGAAAGGAATGACGAACAAGGTGGCGAGACATACAATCAAGTTGCGTTTGACCTTTCGATGTCCACCTTTATCCAATTCCTCAAAACCTACCATCACGAGGGACGTTGTCGAAACCAGAATCAGATCCCGGATGTGACGATGAGTGATAAGAGGTTGAACCGTCCCATCCGAGAGATTAATTAAGAAAACAATGAGGCAAAGTCCCAAACACCGGACGCCGAGTTTTATAAAGGGGTTCCGATTCATCGAAGCTCCTTGCGTGCGAAGAGCTAGGTGGTTGTATTGAACGGCGCTGGTTGTTGCCTCATGGTACATTGGCACTCGTCGGTTGCGGAGTCGATTTGGATTGCTTTCGGTTCAGATAGACCGCCCATGGAAATGGAATAGTGAAAAGAATGAAAAACGCACAAGACCAAACTTGGGAGAATTTTCCCGCGACAATCAAAACGAAAGACAGGGCAAGCGATAGTGGGATGAAGAAGAAAATCAGCGCAGCACTAACTCTCTCGCGCTTGAGCCGATCTAATTGCTGACCACCGACAATACAGAGGGAAAGTGAGAAAGCCTGAAAGACATTTTCTAACAAAACCCCAGAATCGGGGCGAAGAACGTCTTTCGAGTAACGGAACATGAAAAACACAAATAGGCATGTCGCATACGCGAGAACAGACGATAGGGTCTTCTTCCAGTTCATCGAGCTCCTCGGGAGCGCGGCTAACTGGCCGGGTTGGCGGGCTGAGCGGCGCTGGATGCTGCAGATTTTGCTGGCATGGCAGCAGGCTTGGTAGCGGGCTGATTGGGCCCGGCCGGTCCGTACTTGCTGGCGCACTTGGCCTGGAGTACCGAGGCATGGAAAACGCCGTCGCGCCCATAGGAGCCTTCTGCCAGGGCCTGTGAGTCGTCCTTGAAGGTGTCCGGTGGTGGCTCGGAGCCTTTGTAGCTGATCTTGAGGAGCCGTCCGGACCCAGCCTTGGGCGAATGGCTTTCAAACTCGTTCATTGTGAAGTCAACGTGCGGCCCATTGTGCTCAATGGAGCCGGGCACGACGAAGCCCTCTACGCGGAGCTGCGAGTGGTACGCCTTGTCGCCCATGCCGCCAAGCTCGGCGATGGTTACGTAGTAGCTCTTGTTGGCGCCGACGTTGTATCCGGAGAACGCGAGCCAGACGATGGTGCCGACGACAACGGCAGCCGCAATCCCGATCCGTAGTGTGTTTCCAGATTTCTTCATACACAGCCTTCCCAAGCTCTTACGATACGAGCGGAGTGAGGCGGGGTCAACCTCCAAAGGTATGACGTGTGATTTGGATCACGGGTCAAGCGGCTGGTTTCGAAGAAGGCTGGCGCCGGGCTCGTGGCTGCTTCAGCGTGCGGAATCAAGGGTTTGGGCGGCGCGGTCGAGAGCCTGAGCAAGCACGCCCAACTGCTGGGCGGCCCGGGGTTGATCCTTCGCGTCGATGGCCTCATTGACGCCGGGAATGACCACTGCGGCATAGCCGGTGTACTCACCCGGAGCGTAGATAGTGTGCCGGTACCAGGGGCGATTAGGCAGGCCGGCTTCCGTAATGAGCGCAGTCTCCGTCTGGCGCAGGACCAGATTCAGTTTGGCTCGGTCTCCGTCGGGTGCCAGTTGCAGAGTGCGGACCTTTTGGGCGGCTGCGGCCAGGCGATCGGCGGCCGCTTGGACGGGGGCAAAGTCAAGCGAGTTGAAGTGCGCGTCGTTGGCTTTTCGTTTGGCGGCGGCAATGTAGGAATTGATCTGGCGGGCGTAGGTGACGTAGTCGTATGGCAACACGTCGGTATCGGCCATGCGCAGGGCTTCAAGGCCCAGGACACGGGCCATCTCCTGAAGATAAAAAAAATGGGGATCGGCGTTCTGAACGTACCAGGCGTAGTTGTCGAAGACGGAGTGGTAGACACCGTAGGGGCCGCCGGAGCCAATGTCGGT
Source organism: Occallatibacter sp. (assembly GCA_049590315.1). Taxonomy (GTDB): domain Bacteria; phylum Acidobacteriota; class Terriglobia; order Terriglobales; family Acidobacteriaceae; genus Telmatobacter. Next base: position 7,014 of record JBAWCO010000926.1, read on the forward strand.
GGAGGGAACGCCTACGTGCTGAAGGAAGGGCGTGAAGTCGGAGCCGGATCCAAGATCACCGACGCGAACCTCATCGCCGGACTCGGGCGGAGCGTTTGAGGTGCGGTGCTCGCTGCTTTCTGTGCGGGCGTTCTTCCACTGGTCGTAAACTGTTGCGCTTAGAGGACTGGGCACTGAGCGGGTGAGTTCGCGAATGAACTGCTTGAGAGATGGAACGGCGGAGGCAGAGAAGTCAGGGCCAGCGACGGCCACGTCGACATTGAAATAGGCGACGGCGCGCTCGAGTGTCTTGGCGTGCTGCTCAACCCACTCGGTTGAGCCGATGAGGCCTTCTTCTTCTGCATCCCAACTGCAGAAGACGATGGTACGTTTGGGCCGCCAACCCTCCCTGAGCAGTGCGCCGACGCCGTGAACCGACTCGAGCATGGCGGAAGTCCCGCTGTTAGGATCGACTGCGCCGTAGACCCATGCATCGCGGTGATTGCCGACCACAACCCAATCGTCGGGATAGTCCGAGCCTTTGACTGTGCCAACAACGTCCCAGATCGTGCGGCGTTGATAGTCCTGCTGGGAAACAAGATGGACAGTCACGCCGCCCGGTCCCAGATGATAGCGGTAGCCGAGCGCGCCCTGCCAGCCCTGCGGTACGCCTGGTCCCTTGAGAGCTTGCAGAATGGGTGAGGCATCGTGGTAGCTGATGGGGATGGAGATGATGTGCGGCTGTGCGGAATCGGGCGAGACGCGTGCGGAGTCGGGCAGGTCAGGTGTGGAGGCTACGCCCGGTGTTTCGGGGTCACCCGGATAGCGGAAGAGATATTGGACGGAGCCACGCTGCACGCCCGTTTCAGGCCGCCACGGTCCCATGGGGTAGGTGTCGCCTTTGTAGAAGCCATCATCCTGCGGATCGGAATAGATGAGCACGCCGGCGGCCCCGCGCTGCTCGGCGATGTAGACCTTGACGCCGCGGAAGTTTGCGCCGTAGCGGCAGAGAACAATTTTTCCGTGGAGATCGATGTGCTGTGCTGCGAGAATGTCGAAGTCCTCAAGGCGGCCGTAGTTGGCGTAGACCACCTCGCCGGTCACGTCGCCGGATCCGGACGATCCGTTGAACGGCATCACGACGCGCGGATCGTCTTGATAAGGGTCGCCGTCGACGTGCTCGCGCGTGGGGCCGGTCATGAGCGGCTTTCCTGCGGCGTCGAAGGCTTCAACCCGGACCACCTTGGGCTGATTCATCAGCACGCGGTAGGGAACGATTTCGGTATCGAGGCCGGCTGCGCGAAACTTCTGCGCGACGTATTCCGCGGTCTTGCGGTCTTCGGGCGAAGACGCAATGTGCGGCTCAGCAGTGAGGATTTTGAGCTCCTGGCCGGCGAGTTTGGCGTCGGGCACAGCGAGGAATTTTTCCTCAATCTTGGCTTGAGCTGTGAAGTCGGTATAGCCGAAGACTGTAGGCGCGGCTGGCTCAGCAGGACTTTGCGCAGCGAGCGGTGCGGAGACGAAGGCAGGGAGAACGAGCACCGAGGCAAAGAGGAAAGCAAGCGGCTTGCGAATGGTCATGAATGGAACCCTTCAGACGGAGATGGGGTCGATCAAAATCAAAAACGGTTTGTGAACGGTAGCGGCGCGGGCTGCAAGTCAGTTTGCCGAAGGCCTTTCCGCAGTATCGACAATGAAGGCTTGAATCGGTCCTCGCGTCGCTTCCAATTTCAGGCCCAGTTGTTGTTGAATGGCAGTAAAAAGTGGCGGGTCTTGGGAGTCTGGGGGTGCGGTAGTTATTTCTCCCCCGAATTGAGTTTCGTCGGGAGCCCACTCCAGATCAAAATCATAATGCCCGGTCAAGCCCGTCTTATCCACCACGGGTCGATCGAGCATGGCTCGCTGCATCAGCGACGTCAAATCGCTCATGGTCACGTTACGTGCCGGCAGTACCACGCGCTGCGGGTAGACTGTGCTGATGGTCTGCGGGGGATCGTCAGGAAGTGCAGCGCTGGGCTTGAGCTTGGGGCCGCCTTTTCCAACTTCGAGTTCGTAGATTGAAAACTCCTTTTGCTCGCGGTGAAACGTGAGCTTGAAGCGGTCGGCGAGAAGGGCGCGGAGCATAGCCATTTGCTCATCACGCGTGGGCCGGACCTCGCCTGGCGTCACGGCAACAATGTCGTAATGGTCCGATTCGATCCAGCCTGGGCCGCCGGAGACAGCTTTGGAGTTCAGATTGTACGCGGCGGCAATCAGCAACTTCAGGGTGTAATCCTTCTCGACGAAACGACTGGTTCCCTGCATGGTGATATATCGCGACGACTTTGCCTCATGCTCTACGGGCTTGATAGTTGCCACTTCAAAGGCATCGAATTTCGGTCGAGGGGCGGGAGACTGCGCAAGGATGCCTGATGCGGAAAGAGCCAAGGCTGTCATTGCAATCTGCCGGACCATACGGGGTGCACCTCACCGGGACACTTCAATAAAGTCACAGCTTACACTAAACTCTGGGGGTAACGGCTCTGAGCGAAGTTCGCGAGTTGGATGAGCAAGCCATGGGCCCCACGCCGGAGGAGACTGCGGCAATTAAGCAGGCATTGGCAGACGTTGAGGCAGACCGGTTTCCGCAGGTGGTGCGGGCGCTGCGGAACCCCAATTTCAGGCTCTTCTGGAGCGGCAACTTTCTTTCGAACATCGGCACCTGGATGCAGAACGTGGCGCAGGGCTGGCTGGTACTTGTGCTCAGCGGAAACTCCGCCTTCTGGCTCGGGGTGGTGGGATTTGTAGGTTCGATTCCGTTTCTATTCTTCACGCTTTTCGGCGGAGTCATTGCGGATCGTGTCGACAAGCGCCGTCTCTTGTTGGTAACCCAGACAGTAATGATGCTGCTCGCGTTCCTGCTGGCCACGCTTGCATGGCTGAAGGTCATCACGGTATGGGAGGTTGCTGCCATTGCCTTTCTGAACGGCGTAGCCATGGCGATGAACGCACCCAGTTACCAGGCGCTGGTGCCGCGGTTGGTGAAGCGCGAAGACCTGACCAACGCCATCGCGCTCAACTCCGCGCAGTTCAACATGTCGCGCATTCTGGGACCTACGCTGGGCGGATACGCGATGGTGCTGCTCGGCGTGGCTGGCAACTTCTTCCTCAACGGGCTGAGCTTTCTCGCCGTGCTGTGGGCTCTCACGCGAATTGATTATCCCAAAGAAAAGCGCGCCCGCCACGAGAGCATGCTATCGAGTTTGCGCGGCGGGTTTGCGTATCTGAACAGTGAACCGCAAATGCGGGTTTTGATCTGGATGACAGCGGCGGTGAGCCTTTTGGGCCTGCCGTTCCTCACGTTCATTCCCTACTTCGCAAAGATTCAGTTGCACGCCGGAGAGAGTGGCCTTGGATGGCTGTTGGCCGCATCCGGTTCAGGGGCGGTACTGGGTGCAATGAGCGTAGCCGTGCTGGGCGTCATCCGGCACCGCGGGGTGGTGTTGACTATTACCGGGATCGTGTTCTTCACGGCCATCATCGGCTTCAGCTATTCGCAGAGCTTTGCGCTCTCGGAGTGTCTGGCGTTCTTCGAGGGTTCAAGCGGGATCCTGATGATCTCGTGCTTCAATGTTTCCATCCAGCACTTATCCAACGATGAAATGCGCGGACGAATCATGAGTATCTATGCAACCAGCTTTCTGGGATTGCCGCCGCTGGGCGCGCTTTTGGCGGGCGAGCTCTCGCGGCATATTCCGACCGGCCATGCACTTGCGATCATGGCCGGCCTGGCGGCGCTGGCGTTTATCGGGTTCTTTGCGTTTTCGCGCCCGCTGCGAGAACTGGATTGAAGGCAGCGGGTCAGTGAGTCATCGAACTGGCAAGTCAGCTTGTTCCACGGACCTAAATCAAGCTTTCAGCTCTGGCTCTACGCCACCGGCTGAGCACAATGGGCGCAGCGTTTCGCGGCTAGAGGGATCTCACTCAGGCATTCGGGGCAAGGCTTGGTGGGGGGCGGTGCCGGCGGCGCGGGTGGCGAGAATCTCTTGAGCAGATACTGCATGGGCAACACGATGCCGAAATAGATGGCTCCCGCATTGAGCACGAAGCTGATGATTGCGTTGAGCAGTTTGCCGATGTGGATTTCACCCGGTGGAATATAGGTTGAGACGGGATGTGCGGGGGGTGGCACCGGATTGAGAACTGGGACGTGGATGACGAGGGACGAGAAGTCGGGGGTGCCGGCCAGGGCGGAAATGATCGGTGTAATGACATCGGCGGTAACTGATGCGGTGATGGTGCCGAAGGAAGCGCCAATGATGACGGCGACTGCCAGGTCCACTACATTTCCACGCAGAATGAAATCTCGAAAACCCTTCAGCATGTTTCTCTCCTATGTCTTACCGGGTGAGATGGACCCAATCACGAACGCGGTGAGGGCGATCAACCGTTTTGCCCATCCTACACGGGAGTGGTCTGTTGGTGGAATCCGGAAATGTTGAGTTATGCGAGGACAACCCGTGCAGGCCGCGCAAGCTACGGATAGAGACACAAGAAGAGCACGAGTGCCAGAATCATCAACTCCGAGTAGAGCAGGATCAGGACACCGGCGTGATAGAGGCTCCATTTGCTGCGGAGGCAGCGGGCTGTCTCCACCATGCCCGCCGCGGCGATGAAGGCTACAACAATCTGCCAACGCGAGCCGTGCAACGCGCGAATATCGGGGAATCCTGCCAGGCGGAGGCTGGCTGCAAACGCACCAAGAGAGAGCACAATGCCGCGGACGAGCGACCGCTGACGAATGCGAAAGATGTTGGGGCGGAGCAGCACCACATTCCTGAGTGTAGAGGTCGCAGCTTATTTCGCGACCAGCTCCATCTCTTTGAGCGACTCGGCGTAAGGCGCACGAAGAACGCCGCACTCCGTAATGATGGCGGTTACATATTTAGCCGGTGTCACGTCAAAGGCAGGGTTACAGATGCCAACGCCGTGGGGCGTGAGCTGCTTGCCGCCGTGGTGCGTGACTTCGATCTGAGGGCGCTCCTCGATGGGGATGGCTGCGCCAGTCACAGTCGCGAGATCGATGGTTGACCACGGAGCGGCCACATAGAAAGGAATGCCGTGCTCCTTGGCGAGTATGGCGACGTTGTAGGTGCCGATCTTATTGGCCACATCACCGTTGGCCGCGATGCGGTCCGCGCCCACCACAACGGCCTGGACGCGCCCCGCACGCATGAGGCTGGCGGCCATGTTGTCGCAGATGACGGTGGTCGGAATCCCGTCGGCCATCAGCTCCCAGGCAGTGAGCCGTGCGCCTTGCAGGAAGGGCCGCGTCTCGTCGGCGAAAACATGGATCTGCTTGCCTTGCTCAACGGCGGAGCGGATGACCCCAAGCGCTGTGCCGTAGCCGCAGGTGGCCAACGCGCCGGCGTTGCAGTGTGTGAGTACGCCGCCCTCTTCAGGCAGCAGCGCGCCGCCGAATGCGCCCATGGTTTTGCAGGCGGCGATGTCTTCCTCGTACATTGCGTGAGCTTCGTCGAGGATTTTTTTCTGGATTTGGGTGAGTGAGTCGCCTTCGGCAAGCAGCTTCGCAAAGAGGCGTTTCATGCGGTCGATGGCCCAGAACAAATTCACCGCAGTGGGGCGGGTTCCGGCCAGGCGCGCGCAGACGGTCTCAAACTCAGGCGCAAATTCCTGAGGCGTGGTGGCTTTGGTATTGAGTGCTCCCAGGGTAACGCCGTAAGCGGCAGAGACGCCGATAGCCGGCGCACCGCGAACGACCATGGTGACGATGACGTCGGCCACCTGTTCATAAGTGGTGGCGAGAACATAGCTCTCTTCAAGAGGGAGTTTGGTTTGATCGATGAATCGAACGCCGTCGGGGGTCCAGGTCAGGGTGGGAATCATGCAACTCTAGTGTAAACTGCGACGGCAAAGAACAGTACTCAGGGATCAGAGGCCAAGCGACAAAAGTGAGACAAGATGAAAACCTTTTCATTTTCCGCTGGACGCACATCCGTCCGGCTGCGTAGAGTGGTTGGGTTGCCTCTCCGCATATTGGAAGATGGTTTCACCTCAAGGAGATGTTCGTGCTGAACCTCACCCGCGTCGATTGGCTGATCATGCTGCTGTACTTCGTGTTTGTGCTGGGCATTGGGTTTGCCCTCAAGCGCTACATGAAGACGAGCAAGGACTTTTTCCAGGCGGGGCGAGCGCTGCCCGCGTGGATTTGCGGCCTCGCGTTTATCAGCGCCAACCTGGGGGCGCAAGAGGTCA
>JBAWCO010000927.1:0-8801 GCA_049590315.1 Occallatibacter sp.
CACGCTTTGACTCTGCTCTGATACCAGCGCCCGCCACTTCGCCCATAGTTCTGACTTAAGCTGCTTCATGCCACAACATTGAAGCCTGGAACAGATTTAAACAAGATGGGCTTTACGTAGCGCTCACAATTCATCGCGGCCTCATTGAAGCCAGGGGCATTGTCGAGGTCCTGACTGTAGCTTCGTCGGTGTGGCGAGCTGCTCAAAGAGGGTTTTTATCATAGGCACGTGCAGCGACCAAGCCGCCTCGTGCCAGTTGAACTTCTCCTTCGCTCCGGTGCTTGTGCGTTTGCACCACAGCACCCAAGCAGAAAAAACGCCGTAGAACAAGGTCTGCACCAGCGATGATCGGAAGAAATGCTCGCCGTCCTCGCCCGTGAATTTGAGGCCGAGCGCCTCCTCCAGCGCCGTGCGCAGCGCCGCCAGACCCGGCAGATTTGCCTGCGCCTCGATTCGCGCCTTGGCGTCGCGCGCATAGGACGCCAGAAACCACGCCACCTCCTTGGGCGCGGTAAGCGGTGCCGCCTGCAGCAGCACGCGCGTCAAATACTCGTTGAATGATTCTCCGATGGCTTCCGTCAGCTTCCGGGGATTTTCCACGGCCTTCCAGAATGCTTTTTCCGAAGCCGCAATCGTGAAGGCTTCGAGCTGCGTCGCCTGGCCCTTGACCCTGGCCACAATGACCCACTGCCGAAGGTTGGTGACGACCACCAACCCGTACTTGTCCAGGTATTTTGCGACCTGCTTGCTACCGGCGACCGTCTGGACATCCTCATCGGGCGCTTTGATTTCGAGGACGCCGCGCGAGGGAATCATTCCTTCCGCAAGCGGATCGTCTGCCTTGGATTTCTGGTCGGCGGTGATGAGCGCGCCGTCAGGCAGGCCCGCGCCAATGCTGTGCGGGTGAATAATGCAGCGAACGTTCGGTTTGAGCTTTTTGCCGATGAAATTCAGAAGATTTGAGAGGTAAGAATAATAGGACGTTTCCTTTACGCCGACGCCGCTTATGTGGGTGTCGCGCAAGTCCGTGAAAAAGCTCTCGATATGGGTGTTGTCGGGCAATGACTAATTATCACCCAGCGGGGCCGGATTTGGTGTTTTGACCTCTGGCAATGACGCTGCCGAGTAACGGCGCTGGACGTTCGGGACGATCTCATGAGGACGCGCTCGGCAGTAAGTCGCTGAGAGCTGCTGCGGCCCAAGTCTAAATTACATAGTGCCGCCGGTTGATCCGGTTCTCCAGCCCTTCGATGAGCACGCACGAAGATAGCCGCCAGCGGCGGCACGTGCGCGCAGATTTGCCGCTAAGAACGCCCCAGCGGGGCAGCGGCAAATCCGAACGATCACAGCAAGAACTGTCCGGGCCGGACATTGGGACGACTACGTCCCTGCGCCAGCCTCCGCCAGCGGCTCCGGCAAAAGACGGCTTCGGGAGGTTTATTGTCAACGCGCCTTGCTGCGTTGACCTCCTTTAGACCTATCGTGAACCTCTGCCGCCTTCACCGCCTTGGCCTTGCTATAGTCCGGTTGCGGCAGTTCCCACCCCGCCATCCCCTGTAACACGCGGTCCGCGTGCTTGATGGTGTTCACGTGTCCATAGTGAGTTTCAATCATGTGGACGGAAGTTCCCATCTGCTCTGCAAGGAAATACACGTCCACGCCTTCCTGCAATCGGAGCGTGGCGTAGGTGTGCCGGAAGCAATAGGTCGAGCGCGGCACGCCCTGCGTGCCTTCGCGCAGTTTCGCTTCGTTCAGAAGGTTTTCAATCAGCTTGCTGTAAAGAGTTTTTTCAGGCTTGCCCGTGGTGTTGGTAAAGACTCTGTCGTCCGGTTCCGTGGCTTTGGAAATAACGCGGATGCGTTCCAGATAATCTCCAACGCTCTTGGGAGCCACCAGCTTGCGCGACTTGCCCTTGCCCTGCACGAACAGAACAACGATCTCACGCCCCTCGCGGTCTTTTGCAGGCATAATGTCGCGCCAGCGCAGATTCTTCATCTCAGCTGGCCTCATGCCTGTATTGCAGGCAATCAGGATCATGTTGTACGTGACGGTGCGATACCAGATGCTTGAAGGTTTATCTGTCTCGGCAATCCACTTCCTTCCCACGGTGTGGAGTTTGCGGTATTCCTCCAGCGTAAACTCATCGCGCCTCATCGTCTTGAGTTTGGGGCGCTCGTCGAAACGCTGGCTGGCCGCAACGTAGCGTTTCTTGATGGCGTAATTCATCACCGCACCGAAGATGGACATCTCCAGGCGGATGGTGGAATCGCTAATAAAAGGAACCGTCCGTTCTTCGGAAGGTTTGACTTCAATCGGCTTCAAAACTCGGATTCCCAAGGTTTGCTGGACCTTGGTGCGGCGCTCGGCTTCCGTATCCGCGAAGGCTTGCGCCATGTCGGCAGTGACTTCACGAACGCCGTTGCGCCTGTTGCGTCCCGCGCCGTTCTCCCGACGCCATGCCGGATAGCCGCCCCAAAGCTCATCGCCAATAAGGTGGACCTGCGTTGAGCCTACATAGCGGTCTAGAGCGCCTTCGATGATGGCACGAACTTTCCTGGGCCGGGCCGCGCTGATCTCGCCGCGTTTCGCCCGCGCCTCTTGCATCAGCAGATACTCTCGCCCCACCTCGCGGAAGGGATGGTTGAACACAGGAACGTCATGCTTTAGGCGAAACCGGATGTCTGCGTCCTGGTCGAAGGCGCGTTCCCGCGCCACCTCGATGTCGGTCGTCTTGAGCGAAACCGTCTTGTAGCGGTCGGCTTTGGGTATTTTCATGCGGCAATACCACATCCGATGATCGACGTCGCCACGCCGGAAGAGAACCAGGCCCGGCTTGAGTTCCGCTTTGTCCGTGACGAATGCCATGTTCGCCTCTATCTTTTCGATGCGTCCTGTGCAGATTCCGTGCAGATTTTTCCGGCAAGTCATTGACTCTGCGTATCTGTGCAGGACTCGTATAGATAATACCAAAGTTTTATGTTGATTATTTATATATATTTACGATATAGTTGTCATCCTGAGCGAACGGGGCCCCAGGCGTTTTTCAGCCTGGGGGTGGTGAGTCGAAGGATCTGCGGTTGTTCTTCGATGGACCCTCAGACTCACCACGCCGGGAACCAGAGACTGAGTCGCAAGGCTGCTGCAATCCGCGCCACACGAAAACTACGCCGTGCAATACGACGGGGCTACATACATGGAAAAAGAGGGGCAATGGGTTCTTAAAAGACTGCTTGCGGCGCGAACGTGCAGGGAGAAGCGGAAAGGTCGTCTTCCAGCGCCATGAAAACGGCTCAAAGCTCCTGCTGGAAGTGGAGGCAAAGTCCGAAATAAGGCTAAGTTAAGGTGTCTTTAGCGCTGTTTTGGTGCGTTGTTTGACGTGGGTTTGAGACAGATGGTCACCAACAATTACGCCATCAAGCCCGCTCCGCGGTTTCATCACTATCGACCGAGAATCCAGCCCAACAGCCCCCCGCCGCTTTTCACGGAGCCATTCGTTCGTCGAGAAGTGGGTCCGGTGGCTTGGGGCGGATTGAGCATTTCTCCAGTGAAGACGGCTACTCGGCGCAGGCGCTCTTCGTCCTTTACTCCGCGATACCATTCTGAAGCTTTTTGAAGAAACGGAATGCTCGACCGGCTCACAACGAGGGACGGCAGCAGCCAGGCATCGAGGGCGGCGTTGAGTTCGCCTGCGACTCCGGGATTTGATGCATAGAGTCTTGCCGACCGTGTGTCCTTATCGAAAGAGAGGAAGTGAGTCCGGACAAGCGTATGCGCCCAGAAGAGGCAGGCCGCCATGTCGCTTCCTGGAGCGGCCTTCGCCATTGCCTTGCGCGCGAAGGATAGCGAAGCTTCGTGGCTTCCACCCCATCGCTTAGAAAATGAGGAGATGAGGGCGAAGTGCGCCGGAACGAGGGCTGGGGCGATCGCTGTTGCTTTTGCAAAGGCCTTCTGCTGGAGTTCTGTCTGGGAGAAGATCGTGAGCGGCTTGAGGACGAGGGTGTATGTGGTGGGATCCTTCTCGTCCAGCTGAGTGCTCCTTGACATATCGTTCAGAGCTGCCTTGACGCAGTCGGCAGAATTCTGAAAGCGAGCGCCACTGACCTGGTCGGACGTTCCTGTGCCGCGCATCGCTTTTGCAAGTTCGGCATAGTAAGCACATCGAGTCACGAGCAGATCGGCGGCGTTTTGCTCAGCGGCACAGGCGGCATTCAAAGCATCAATGGAAACCTTAGGGGCAACGCGTTCCAGAACGTAAATTCGATCCTGCCAGTCGCCGCTTGCCCGGGTACGGGAAAGATAATCACGAAGCTGATCAAGGCGTCCCTCACGCACTTCCTGGATCAGATGGGCGATCTCCGGGTCGCAGGGGGCTGAATCATCAGTGCGGAGAGAGGTGGGTTGCTGCGGCATGGACGCCATCTTGTTGCCCTTCTTTCCTTGTTGTTTTGTACACAGTATGGCATAAGACAGATTCCGCCCGTGGCCAATGCCTTGTTACTTCTGTGGTATTACAGGCGAGCGTCAACTTGGGTTTTGGCGACCGGCTGCAGGGCACTTGGACAAAGAGCTAAGCTATCGGCGCCGCCAGCGTCCAGTCGCCGATTGCGTGCTCGGCGCGAAAGCTTGCCCATGTCACCACAGATAGTTTTCCGGTCCTGAGTTCGCCGAGAACAGTGGCTGGATCAACAGCGGATGTTCCGTTTTTCAGCGTTAGATAGCCCGGCTGTGTGATCAAGTTCCATCCGTGCTCAAGCAGGCAGAGAGCGAACGCACAGAATAGAACATCGCAAGCACAAGCGATGCGCTGCGACTGATTGAGACGGCCAGCGGTTGCATTGTAAACTTCCATTGCGACAGGTCGAGGATCGAGCACGAGCAAGGGGAGATCTCCCATCTTCTTTGCCGAAAGGAAGGGGAGATAGTCCGCCACACGCTTACGCCATCCTGGGATGTAGATGTCTGCTCCGGCAGTTTCCCAGTTCAGTGGTTTCAAATTCGCAGCGGCCACAGTGGGGATAACTTTCTTCACCAGGCTGATTTCAAGAGCGCCAACGTCCTCAATGAGCGAAATCATTGGCAGGCCGCATCCATCTTCCAATGCGGAGCCTTGAGGGGCGGCTCGATTGATGCGACGCGCGTGCTCAATTCGCATGTTGAGCGGTGGGTGTGAATCGTATGGCGAAGGCACAGTGATAGACGCCTGGCGCGAGAGATATTCCGATGTTGCCTTGACGACCTGCGGCGCCTCCATGAACTGCTGGAACCCATTGGCCAGATCCGGCTGGAACCCACCGGCCGCGACGGGCAGAACGAACGAATTCCAGTAAGTGTTCGATGCAGCGCTGCATCTGTTAATGCCCTCGAGCCCTTCGATGAGAGGCTGAGAACCGGCTATGTAACATGCCAGTTCATCGCTACGCATTTCCTGGTGGCGTGAGATCGCCTGAGTGATGCGCATGAAGATCTTCCAGTAGATTTTCAATCCGGCCATCAGCAATGAATAGACGACCGACAGTATTCTCCACCGCCTCAAAAAGCGCATCGCCTGTGAGTTCCTGCCCAAGTTGTTATAAAGACGCGACATACTGCCGCGCGCGTCGTAGACCCAGGGTCCCAGCCAGGTATCGCCGGCGTAGTAGTGAGCGAACTCATGGGCCAAGGCTGCTCGAAACTGAGCAATAGTCAGGATTTGCAGAAGCGGCAGCCCCAGCGCGAGAATTCGCCGACGGCCAAATCCTTTTGCTTCGTCTTCTTCGCGGACGAAGGCGTTCGCGTCGCAGATCAGGTACACCTCCGAGGGCATCCGCTCGTGCAATGCCTCGGCGACAGCCTCGATTTCCCGCGCCAGGCGCTTTTCCTTTGCGAGATCGATGCGAACGCCATTGACTTCGGGGAGATCGTTAGACGGAATAAGCGACCACAGGATCGTGCCCCCTGCTACAAGGCCGAAGGCTGAAAAAAGAAGGCGATAAAGCAGGAGGTTAAGGTGGCCGTTGATTGGCAGATACCCTAAAAAGACAACCGGTAGAGCGAGGAATGAGAGGGCTATAACAATCGCGAGAAGGTAGGACACGACAACGAGGGCCATCGCAGCTGAGCTCAGAGCGACGATCGACCATTTTCTGGAGGGCAGGCTATTCGGCTGGCGGGTCATAGATGCCGATGATCCTAGCATGCCTCCGGGGCCTTGGGTATGCCACGGATTGTGCATGCTGGGTTGCCAGAAGGCTCTGTAACTTATGAGCGGATTGGTCTCAGACAATAGCTATGTTGCCGATGGGAATTCTGGCTTCCAACATTATCGTCAATGTCTCGGCCAGGGAAGATCGGTGCCGAAATGCCGGCAAGTCGGAATCGATCCGCTGGAAGCTAGGATTTGGGTGAGGCTGCGCAATATGAGGCTATCCCAGATTCTTCTAGACGAGTTCTTGCCGAGATGAATCCTCGGCTTACCGCTCGGCTGCGGCTTGACGCGGAGCGTGTCTCGACACAACCAATGAAAGGCCCGTGGCTGAAGCCGCGTCGATGGAAGGCTGGCTTTCAGGGGCCTGCAAGGCCCCTGCTTCCATCGTTGTGACCGTCTGTCCTATATGTCGTTGAGCGAGGCTCTCTCGTTTACGCGTGTTCAGCAGAAAATCGCATCTCGGGAATTGGGCAAACGTTCGAAGAGCGCATTTTCCCACGTGCACGACTGTCGGATTTCTGATTCCGTATCAGGAGCGCCGCTCCATTCAATCGGTCCAGTCCTAATTTCACAAGTAGATCGTGAGCCAGTTTTGGAAACTCGGGGTGATGGTCAAAGTGTTTGCTGGCGGCTTGTACAAGTTGCACTACGTGCTCAGTTGAAAAGCTTCCACGATGGGCCCCGGCAACACCGACCAACAGCCCTCTCATCAGGGAGAACTGCGCAATCAGCGTTGTAAACTCTCGTGTCGCAGAGTGAACAGTATCGCGATTCCTGTCGTCAGGGCCGAAAGGGAATCGGCAGCGCAGAATGGTATTGATGAGATAGTTCTCCAGAATGTGTGGATGCCGGGCGAAAAACGGTGCGAAGAACCGATCGTGGGCAGTCTTGTATCCAGCAGTCAGGGGCTCCAGGGTGGTGGCGGTCGGGCCATATCCGATACCCGTTTTGAAAGCATCTATGCACTCGACAAAACGGGGGGTGCCTATTGATTTTTTGCCCATCAACCCCGCAAGCCGCAACACCGCATCCAGTTGTGCAGACGGGTCCACCGATAGGGATTCCATATCGAGGCGCAACGTACCGTCCGCGATCGTTTGATCGAAATCATCCAAACACTTTGAGACTTCATCCTCCGGCCAATCGCGAGGGAGCGCGTCGAGCTGCTCGCAAAGTACTCCAAGGTGCAGGAGCCTTTGCCAAAGCGGATAGGCGCGATTCCTGACGATATTCAAGACCGCAGACCGTATTGCCCACAGGACAGAAGAATTTGGGAGGTCTTCAGAGTACGTTTCACCGCCTGTGGGTGGGTGCGGTTCCACCGGCTTCCAGGTTAAGGGGTTCAGCAGTACGATTCTCGCTGCCTCGGGACAAGAGAGCGCCAGGGCATTTTGTTCAGCTCCTCTTACCGACCGAAGCATACGAGGATAGGTTGCGCATGTGGAGGAAAGAAAGCTTGGCCCGCATTGCGCGTGAATCTGGCAAAGCCCATCAGCCGTCATGATTGGGCAATCGCCCGACTCATTCAGCCGAATCTTTGCGAAGCCTTCCGGACCAAAGCCATCTGAGCTCACTGCGCCTTTCGGTGCAAGCAGAATGCTCGCATCAATCAGCGTGCGCAGCGGGCTTTCTGGCAAGGTCTGGTACTTTTCGTACGCGCTTCGGGTAATCGGGACACCCCAGCTGTGGCAGCAGTTGTCCTCACATGCCGAGCCAATGCAAACGAAATCCTCTGTATATTTGGGAGCGACAAGCCCGGTTCTAGACAATCAGCTCTCCTCCGGGCGTCCGGTGCGCACAGCCCGTTCAATGAATGAGAAAGGACACTCCTGCTTTTGCGTGCACGTATTGGGCCATTCTAATGTTAGAAATACTCATAATTGGGTCATGTCGAGAGCCTCGGACCGCCATCTGAGCCCAGTGCTTCTATGTTCGTGAGGCTGGTTTGCCTGAAGGTTCACCGATCTCGCCGAAGAGGCAAGGCAACCGTCACTCAAGTAGCATCAATACGGCTGGCTCCACAAGGTCAGGCCGCTCCGCAGTGGCCAACAAACCCAGAATTTCGTACTCTGCGTTCGTTTTGGTTTCACCCCGGCCAAGGTTCGTGACGGAGTTCGTCGTAGACGACCGATCACAACTTTTCGCGGCGAAGCTTGCGGAAATTGTTTCTAACAGTTTCAGCAACTTGAACAATTTCCCTCCTGAATTGCTTCCAACTGAATTGCTTCCAACTGAATTGCTTCGAACCATGACTGCTTCAAACCATTACTGAACAGGGCCAAGCAACCTACGACGGCTGCAGTCAGCAGATCCATTCATCACGGTGACTCGACCCTGCTTCGCCGAAGCAATCAATTCCTGTTATCGGCATTGATGGATTGAAATTCCATCCGTACCGCACCCGCTGAGTAACGCAATTTCCGCCGGGTGGCGTCGGTCCCGGTGAGTTCTCCAGACCATGCCGGGGGTGCCCTCAACCTGAGAATGCGCGTATGAGACCAGGGCCACGCATTATAAAAGGGCGCCCCATTCCTGTAAGCTGCGGTTGCTGTGCTGAGCAGACAACCAAAGCCAACAGGGAGGAACACCCAGATGAATAGTGTGCGATATGTCGGGC
>JBAWCO010000928.1:0-6695 GCA_049590315.1 Occallatibacter sp.
CATCTGATTCTGGATGTCCACGCCGAGGGACTGGTCAGAGCCTGCGCGCGTTACGACAATGCCGCCGCCGACGGAAACCAGAAGCGAGGGGATGATGGAGACGAGCCCGTTTCCCACGGTAAGGATGGTATAGGTCTTGAGGGCCTGTTCAAACGGCATGCCATGCTGAAAGACGCCAATCAGGAATCCCGCGACAATGTTGATGACCAGGATGAGAATTGTGGCCAGTGAATCTCTTTGGCTGAAGCGCGCGGCGCCATCCATGGAGCCGCAGAATTCCGCTTCGCGCGCAACCAGCTCACGGCGTGAACGGGCCTGATCCGCGTTGATGAGGCCGGTATTCAGGTCGGAATCGATCGCCATTTGCTTGCCCGGCATAGCGTCCAGGGTGAAGCGCGCGGTTACCTCAGCGGTACGGACAGCACCGTGACTGACAACGAGGTACTGAATGGCAATCAACGCGACGAAGATGACGAAACCGACAATATAGTTGCCGCCGACCACGAATTGACCGAATGCCTCAATCACCTTTCCGGCGGCCGAAGTGCCTTCACTCCCATGCAAGAGAATTCGCCGTGTGCTTGCCAGGTCGAGCGAAAGCCGCATCAGGGTGAGCAGGAGAATCATGCTGGGAAATACGGAAAATTGAACCGGCCGCAGGATCTGAATCGAGGTCAACAGCACGAGCACCGAGGCGGTGATACTCAACGTGAGTAACAGGTCGAGGACAAAGCTCGGCAGAGGCACGAGCATCACAAACACGAGGGCGACTGCGCCAGTTGGGATGAACCAATCGGAGGATGCACGGATCGCGGCTAGTAGTCCGGGTTTTTTGTTCACTGAGGACTCACTCTTCCTGGCATGGTGACGGAAGCTCTCCTTTGAGCTTCCCTGCGTTGGACTTCCTGCTGAGCCTTGTAGACAAGGACCAGAATTTCAGCGACAGCATGGTAGAGCGCAGAGGGGATTGCGTCTCCCACTTCGACGCTTTTGTAGAGAGCCTGCGCCAGAGGCCGGTTTTCCATGATCGGGATGTCCCGGTCACGCGCGATTTCCTTGATTTGCGCGGCCAACAGATCGAGACCTTTTGCAACAACGATTGGCGCCGGCATGGACATTTCAAACTTCAACGCGACTGCGTAGTGAGTCGGGTTCGTGATCACCACAGATGCGGTTTCAGTGGCCTTGATCATCTGCTTGCGACGCGCCTGGCGCTGCATCTTTCGGATTCGGACCTTGGTCGCGGGATTGCCTTCGATGCTCTTAAACTCGTCTTTAAGATCCTGGCGGCTCATTTTCATGTCGCCTTCACTCTTGAGCCAGAGAAGAAGGTAGTCAAAGCCAGACCAGAGCAGGAGAACCAGGCCGGACTTCCAAAGAACTTCATAGAGCATGCTTCCCACAAGGCTTACAAACACCCGTGGTTCCGCATAGGAACTTGCCAGCACCTCGCCCCAATGGCTGCTGACACAATACCAACCAACCCAGATAATCGCAGCGAACGGCAGGAGAGACTTGAGAATCGAACTTAGCCCCGCGGGAGAGAAGAGTTGTTGCATCCGGTTAGCGGGGCTGAGACGCTCGAACTTCAGCGATAGCGCTTCGGGGGCAAAGACAAATCCTCCTTGCGCGAGTCCTGCGCCCAGTGAGACTACCAGAGCAGCCAACAATATGGGGACAACCCACCGCAGCACCTCGACGCTGGTCCAGAATAGAAGCGGACCGTTTGTTTCAATCGAGTCGGAGCTTGCGGAATCGAGCGTGTTTCGGAAGAAGTCTGTCCAGTGGCCGGCTCCCTGACGAGACATTAGAGCCACGACTCCGGCGACCGCGAACATGGAAAGCGCGCCCGTTAGTTCGCGTGATCGCGTAACCTGGCCCTTTTCGCGCGCTTTTTGCCGCTGTCGCGGTGTTGCTTGTTCGGTTTTGCTCGAGTCAGCCATGTTTTCTCAACGTGCTATGTGAAGAATGTGTTCGCCGTTTGCGATTGAATTCAGAAACAGATGACGGAAAAGATCGGGCCAGTACTTGAGGGTCGCGATCAAAATGAAGATACCGAGAAGACTCTTGATCGGAGGACCAAGGATCATCAGCGGCATTTGCGCCGATGCTTTGCCGAGCAGCCCAAGAAGGACATCCGCAATGAGCGTGGCCACCAATACAGGCGCGGCAATCTGTACGCCCAATCCAAAAATGAGGCCGGCCGTGGTGAGAATTGTCAGGGTAAACAGGCCGCTCAAATGAGTTGTGCCGGGAGGGAGGTAAAGGAAGCTGTTCCCAATTCCCCTCAAGAGCCAGTAGTGCACATCCAAGCGCAAGAAGAGCAGCATGATGATCGTCTGGTAGAAGACGGGGATGACCGTTGTGTCGACCTGCGTTTGCGGATCGAGGATGTTGACCAACGAGTAGCCCATCTGAATGCCGAGGACCTGGCCTGCCAACTGTGCAGCTTCGAAGACGATGTTGGTGGCGATTCCCATCCCCACGCCGATCAGGAATTCGGTGATGATCAGGATTGGCCAATCGGCAATGGCATACGTGCCGATTCCCTTGCCAACGGTAGGGAACAGCAGCAGCGTGAGCGCCGCTACCAGCCCTGCCTTGACGCGTGGGGGAATCACACTGCTTCCAAAGAACGGCGCAAACAGCATGAGCCCGGAAAGGCGCACGCCGATGGTAAGAAAGCCGCTGATGATTGGAAGCAGGGGGATATCGATCATCTGAGATACCCGTGAAAATCAGAAAGCGTGATGAACGTGTAGTGTGCGAGATGCCGCCACATCCAGGGCATCATGAAGAACAAAGCGGCCCCGGTGAACAGCAGGCGCGTCACGGTGGATACTGTGCTGTCCTGTAGCGAAGTGAGGGTCTGAATGATGTTGACCGTCAGGCTGACGACGATGGCGACAGCCAGTATGGGGCCGACCAGGATGATTACTTCCTGCAGCATCATTCGCCCGAGCAATACAACCTGATCTACGTCCATGGCGTCAGTAAAAACTCCTCATCAAAGATCCGATCAAAAGATGCCAACCATCGACCATCAAGAAGAGGAGCAGCTTGAGTGGTGTCGAGATGACGACGGGCGGTAATTGCAACATGCCTACAGATGTAGTAATCGAGGCCACGACCATGTCCACGATGAGGAAGGGAAGAAACAAGACGGTGCCGATCTGAAATCCGGCCTTCAGTTCAGACAAGATATAGGCGGGCAGCATGACGCGCATGGAGACATCGTTTATCGATGCGGGCGCGGGCTCCTTGGCCAACTCAATGAATAAGGCAACATCTTTTTCGCGCACATAATGTGCCATAAAATGGCGAACCGGGTCTTCCGCGCGAGTGACTGCTTCCAATGCGGTGATCTGGCCGGCCTGCATGGGAACCACGGAGATCTGGTAGATATTTGTCGCAACCGGCTGCATCAGAAAGAAGGTGAGAATCAACGAAAGACCGATGAGAGTCTGGTTGGACGGCGTGGTCTGAAGTCCGAGAGCCTGGCGTAGGAAGTGAAAGACAATGAGAAGCCGTGCAAAGGGCGTCATGCACAACAGGATGGAAGGAATCAGCGTGAGAGTGGTGAGTAAAACAACGATGGACCAGGGAACTTGCTCGCCGTTTATGCCGGGGAGTTTCACCGTTGCCCCGTTCCCGGTTGGCGCGGGGGTGGGGATTGTTCCGGAATTGAAAGAGCCTGGCGGAATAGATGAGGCTTCGCCGCCTGAGGAGGGGGGTGCGAAAGGTACCTGAATCTGTTCTGTGTCAGTGCTTAAATTCGAAACGGCAGCCGTCGCCTGGACTCCATGTGCAGCATTAGGGCCCGCAAGTGCAAGAAGCACAAGCAAACGGATCGCAGTTCGTCCTTTGGCACGCAAGAGACTCATGCCGTCTTCTCCTTGGCGGCAGACTTTCGTCTGTATGTAGTTGCAGGTTTTGCTTTCGTTCCCCACTCGGCCAGTAGCGATACGCCGGATGCGCCTCCCCCGATCAAGAACTCGCGGCCATCAACGGTCACTAAAGACACAAAGCGCTTGTCGCCGAGAGAGACGGTTTCTGCCAAGCGGAGGCGCTTGTTGGCCGAGATTGTGTATTTCGTGTGCAGCCATGACCATGCACGCGTGACGAAGCTGAGGGCGGCACTACGCGGCTGCAGAGCCGATTGGCTTTTGGACGAAGCGATGTGCCAGCGTGTCGAGGAGTGGCCGATCGGACCGCTGCCACGCTTCTGCAGCAACTGTCGAAACGTCGGCTCGGGCCCAGTGGCCCTCGGCGTAACTGAGGCCAATTGCCGGCGCGCAGCCAGCGAGGTCGGATTGGTTGCTCTATTCCTTACTGTCATGCTTGTTCCGTAATGCGCACCGCGAGGCGGTCGCCGATGACTTCAAACTCCGTCCAACCGATGAGCAATTTGTTTACCCGCAGCGGAACATCGCTGGTATGGTGGCAGGAACTTTCGACGATTGAGCCGAGAGTCAGCGTAAGAAGGTCGCCGATCGTAAACCGCACCACGGGCACCTCAAGGCTGAGGAGGCACGGCAGCCATGGCATGCTATCTAGCGGATCAATGGTGTTCGCCATCTGAGCCGTGCTGATAGCGTCTTTGGGATTCGGTTCATGATTCTGGACTGCGGTACTCATTGGGCCCCCTGGGCGATCGGCTCCAATCACGATCCCATGGCCTGACCTTCTTGAGTCAGCTTGTTCCAGAGGAAATGAGCGGAGCAATTTCAGGGGGGTAATTGCAATCGGAGGGCCGGAATTGAAAGAGCGAGTGCGGGCACGCTTTGACTCACCCGCCAGGTTGGCAGGTTATTGTCACGCAATGAGTTGCAGGCGACAGTTGCCTGAAGCGGCGATCCACAGGCCGGGTGAGATAGCCATGAGAACCGGAAGTGTGAAGGGAACTCCCGCCAGACGCTGTACTGGCCCGGCGGGAGTTTCTAATCAGAAGTTAACCAGTGCCTCAGTCGATCAGAGATTAGCTAACCAACTGGATCGTGGCCTGGGATACATGGTCGAACGCCGTTAGAACCTTGGCGTTGGCCTCGTAACCCTGCTGAGCAACGATCATGTTTGAGAATTGCGTGGAGAGGTTCACGTTTGACTCCTCCACGGCTCCGCCGGTGATTGTGCCATTCCCGCCGATGCCGGCCTGCCCAACAACTGCAGCTCCCGAGGAGTCTGTCGATTGAAGGTCACCGTTGCTCAATTGAGCCAAGCCCTCGACGTTCGCGAAGCCGGCTACAGCCACCTGACCGATCGCCAGAGACTGATTATTGCTGAACTGGCCTTGCACGGTTCCGTTAGCCAGTACCGAGTAACTGGTTAGCGTTCCCACGCCGTAGCCATTCTGGTTGGTAGCAGTGGTGGCGCTCGCCGAGTCTTGCTGCGTAATAATCGGAGTCCCCGATGCACCATTCAAATCCCAGGTGAGGTTCATGGGGGCAGCACCGTCCGCCAAGCCTGTGATATTGACTCCGGTGACAGTTCCGGTGGGAGAGGTGAGCGCGCCGGAGGAATTGAAGGTCAAGTTTCCGGTTAACAACGAAACTGGAGCCCCGGTGCCGCCTGTGGCCGAAGCGGGCAGGGTAATGTTGTAGCTCCAGGCATTCGTCCCCGTGTTCGTATATTGAATGCTCAGGGTTTGCGATACTCCGAGCGAGTCGACTACGCTGACGGGTGTGCTGAAGGTGGTGCCGACGGGCGATCCGGCCTGGAGATTCGTAACGGTATTAAAGCTAGTGGTGGCTACGGCCGGAATAGTGGCCGACTGATTGACTACAATCGGACTGAGGGCGGTGACCGTCGAGATCACCCCATTGACCGCCGGGTATCCCATCAGCAAATCGCCGTTGGGATTCACCAACTGCCCGGATGAGTTTACCGTGAAGTCGCCCGCGCGAGTGTATTCCGTCTGGCCGTGGTTTTGAACGACGAAGAAGCCGTTGCCTTGAAGCGCCATGTTGGATGCAACGCCCGTTGAATTGACATTGCCATTTGTATAGTTGGAGGTTGTGCTCTCAACCTGCACGCCCGAACCAAGCTGGATTGGGTCGCCGTTGCCGGACGAGGCCTGCATCCCTGCAAAGATATCGCCAAAGTTGACCGTCTGATTCTTGTAGCCGTCGGTGTTGAGATTCGCCAGGTTATTCGCGATTACGCTAAGCGAATCAGAGTTTGCCTGCAGGCCTGAGAGTGGAATTGCAAAGGATGCCATCTATCTACCTCCCGTGGGTAAGAGTTGTTGAGATTGAGTTGGAGCCGCGAAGCTGCCATACAAATTCATGAGCGCGTTGGCTCCGGCGGTAGCGGCATAGGCCGGTTGCAATTGACTGAGCGCTTTTGATGCCATGGAAATATGGTTGGACAACGTGTTGCTCGACGCTGATGCAGAGCCCATTGAACCCAAAGGACTGGTCGAGACAGAGGTTGTCGAGGCGACTGGTGTACTGCTTGATCCGTTTGAAGGGCTGGATCCGGAGCCGCTCAAGTTGGAAAGCGTTTGGTTGATGTTGATGAGCTGATCCAACTGATTGAGAGAAACGAGCTGACCCACCATTTGGGTGGGATCCAGGGGGGATGTTGGATCCTGATTCTGCAACTCGGTCGCCAGCAGGCTCAGGAATGTGCTCTCAAGACTATTTGCCGAAAGCCCCCCCGTCGTGGTCGAAGTGGTGCCCGCCGCCTTTGCTGAC
>JBAWCO010000929.1:0-4360 GCA_049590315.1 Occallatibacter sp.
AGAACTTACCGACCGATGTTCCGATGATTTCTGTGGCGCAATACCCGTAGATTCTCTCTGCGGCGTCGTTCCAGCTTTGGATAACTCCTTCAGTTGAAATGGAAAAGATCGCGTCGTCAGAGCAACGCACGACGGCGGCTAACAGGTGAGATTCCAGCCGCGTGTCGATGGGCTTCATACTTGCAGCGACGATGCGGTTTATCAAGGAATGCCTCGTCGTACTCATCGGCAATCAAATCGAAATGATCTATCTTCACCGCCTCTATCAGCACCCGTCTTCGTTGCATTCAGGCCACACTCAGCGCTCGGACTGAAATGAGACGATAGGTGTGATCGTGATCACGTCACCTGAGTGAGACACACCGATTTCACTCGCAGCCTTGGAGTAACCCGTGGACTATGCCGATAGCTTATTCGCGAAGTCGTCAGATTTGCAGCGTCCAAGTGGATGAAGGCCTGCAACCAATGTTGGGAATTGCATTGTGAGTCAACTTGGCATCGCGACTTCACGATCTAAGGCTTCCAGGTGACTTCATTCAAAGAATCTTTTCGCGGATGAATCATCCGGTCTGACTTTGTTGCAATGCAGAGAAGTCTGGCCGCCAAAGAGCAGAAGGCTGCATGTGCCGACATTAATCTTTAGAATACGTTTCAAGACACGAATAGATTGGCCGGTTGGGTGGGGCAGGGCCTCGTCACGAGGAGATGATGTTGGCAGAAACGCGAATGTCGATCGCTGTTTGCGCTAAGACAGGGAGGTGGCCTCGCCCACTCGTTCTCCTTGCAATGCTAGTGTTGCCCGACGTTGCGCTCCAATCCCAAAAGGCTATAACCCAATTTGTCCAGACATCGCTGACAGTTGAGAACGGGCTCCCCGAAAGTTCCGTTGGCGCCCTGGCACAGACACGCGACGGTTATCTTTGGTTCGGCACTGAGGAAGGACTCGCCCGTTACGATGGTCTCCGGATTACCGTCTTCGAGACTACTAACCATAAAGCACTCGGAGATAACTTCATTCAGACACTGGCCGCCGGCCACGATGGCAGTCTTTGGGTAGGCACCCGCAGCTCCCTAACTCAACTCAAGGACGGACAATTCCATACATATTTCACCGCCCAGTCTCCTTTAAGCAAAATTTACGAAGCTCAGGACGGCCAAGTGTGGGTGGGAAGCCTCGACGGATTGTATGCAGTGGAAAGCACGAACATCCGCCTCTATACCACCAAGGATGGCCTGCCCAGCAATGCCATTTCCAGCATTATCCAGAGCGCTGATGGAACGCTATGGATTGGAACGCGCAACGGTCTGGTGAGTTTGAAGAACGGTAAGTTCCGCAGTTATGGATCCCGCGATGGACTCACAACCGATCCTGTCCGCAGTCTTGCCCCATCATCCGACGGTTCTATGTGGATAGCTACGGCCAGGGGTCTCGTTCGCTGGAAAGGCAGACTGCTGGAAACGGTTCCTCCCTCCCACCTGCCCCAGCACGATCAGATTGCTTCTCTGGTTGAGGATCACCACGGGACACTCTGGATCGGATTTGATCACAGTGGAATCGCTTCGCTGCACAACGGAGAACTATTCACCTACACCGCTCGTCAGGGTCTCCCGTCTGACGACGTCTCCCAGATACTCGAGGACCGCGAAGGACATCTATGGGTCGGCATGTCGGAGGGTGGAGCGGTTGAACTCCGAGATGGCATTTTTAGTAACTTTGGCAAGCAGGAAGGCCTCTCTGACAACATGGTTTGGAGCGTCCTACAGGCGCGGGACCAGTCCTTATGGGTAGGCACCAACAGCAAAGGCCTGAATCATATCGATAAGGACGGCAAGGTTCGAGTCTATACAATGCGGGACGGACTCGCTGGTGATTCGATTTTTGGACTGATGGAAAGTCCGGACGAAAGCCTTTGGATAGGTTCGGAGCGTGGCGCTCTCAGTCATCTCGATCACGGGCGCATCACAGTCTTCAAAGACCCCGCCAGCGCCGGTCACCGAATCGCATCCATATTGCAAGACCCGTCCGGAGATTTGTGGTTGGCGTTCCATGAAGTGAATGGACTGGTCCGCTTTCACCAGGGGAGCTTTCAGCACTACAGTGTGCCCGGCCTGCTCAATACAGCCGCGTTTGCTCCTGACGGCTCAATATGGCTAGGAACCGACCACGCAGGCGTCAGCCAGTTTCGGAATGGCTCCGTCATCAATTACACCACCCAGAATGGCTTGCTCACCAACTTTGCCCAGGCGGTCTATGTCGATCACGACGGAGTTGTATGGGCTGGCACGTCTCCAGGCGGATTGAATCGCATCAAGAATGGCCGCGTCACCACCTACTCCATCGATCAGGGGCTCTTTGACCTGACTGTGGGCGCCATCGTCGAAGACGATGCAGGATATTTGTGGATGACTTGCAATAAGGGAATCTACAAGGTCAGCAAGAAAGAGCTGAACGACTATGCGGAGGGCCGCGTATCTACGATTCACAGCACTGTCTATGGTACTGCCGATGGACTGCGTAACGCTGAAACCAACTTCGCTGCCGACCCTTCCGTGTGGAAAGGCCGTGATGGACGGCTGTGGTTTGCGACAATTGCCGGTGTAGCCTCCGTCGACCCGATTCATAGCCAGACTGCGAGTTCCGAGCTCTCACCCTTGATTGAAAGTGTTCTCTTCAACCGTCATCCAATTGGTTTTGAACAAGGAGCCGTTGCTGGACCGGGCGGAGGGGATCTTGAAATCCAATTCACGACACCCGACTTTGTTGCTCCTCGACGAATTCAATTCCGCTATCGCCTGCAGGGATCGGACGCAGATTGGGTGGAGGTGGGAGAGCGGCGTGAAGCCTTCTACACAAAGCTACATCCGGGACACTATCTCTTCGAGGTGCAGGGGGCGAATGGCACCCATGCATGGAACTCCAATGTTGCGCGGTTGGCAATTGAGCTGAAGCCGTACTTCTGGCAAACAAATTGGTTCCGTGGCCTTTGTGTGCTTGTTCTCCTGGTCGGAGCCGCCGCGATGTACCGCCTTCGTGTTCGCTATCTCGTCGATCGCAACCGTGAACTGGAGGACAGGGTGCTCAAGAGAACGGCCGAACTCCAGGACGCTCTCAAGTTGGCAGAGGGGGCACAACTAGCCCTCCGTGAGCAGGCGACGAAGGATGATTTGACCAAGCTTTGGAATCGGCGGTCCATCTTCGAGTTTCTTGGAAAAGAATTGCTGCGCGCGAAGCGCAAGAACGCGCCGGTCTCGGTTTTGATGGCCGACCTGGACCATTTCAAACTTGTCAATGACAACCGTGGTCACTCTACCGGCGATCAGGTTCTCGTGGAAGTCGCCGCCCGATTCGTAAAACTCACGCGCCCTTATGATTTTGCAGGAAGATATGGGGGCGAGGAATTCGTGATTGTGCTACCGGGCTGTTCGCTGGCTGACGCACTGAAACGCGCCGAAGATTTTCGCTGCGCCATCGCCGCAACTCCCATACTCGGCGGTTCCGGACCGGTTGTAGTCACTTGTAGCTTTGGAGTGGCGGAAGACTCCGGTAATTCCTCGGCGGAAGAACTAATAAGCAAGGCCGACGAGGCGCTCTATTGCGCAAAGAGAGCTGGTCGAAACTGTGTATATGCTGGTTCATCGCAGTCCCAACCATCGACGCCGAGCAATGGCCCTCAGACCACATCCTGACATTAATGGTCCGCTGCGATCCCGATGAAGGCTACACATCCCGGAGCGGTCTTTTAGGGGGCATTGTTCACCAAATCTTGGACACCTAGCCGCCGAGAATCGCGACGCCGCTCCTTGCAATGGGCGTTCTATAGATGCATCGTCAAAGGGCCCAGGTCGGTGGATGGCCTGGGATCGTCGTGCAGGGAAAAGCTATCCGACCATCCCACTCAGGGACCAGGAATCCAGTACTCGGGTGAGCCGGCGGGCCAGCCAGCCTGTGGTGTTGGCTGCGCAGTGACTTATGAATCTCGCGCAGACCAGACTGCGTCCTGTGCAACGGACACAACAAGGCGGCAAAGCCGGTGCCAATCGAGCAACTGGCCGGCGGTGATCGATTTGCACGGGTGGTTGCAGCATCACAGATACGGGCGGCGAGCCGCAGGGGAATCCGGTGCTGGCCCGACGATCAGCCTCACACGGAGAGTGGAGAGGTGGCGCGAACTTCAACATTCGCGCAATGGGATTCGTGTTGTGTCCTGTGGGCAATCAATACAGGTGTCGAGGAACCGTTACTCATCCCCAGTTGAGTCGCTCGGATTGCCGGATCAGCGGTTTTCTAGTACGAGAAGGCCTCGACAGAATGTTGTCGGGTTTTTGGGTTCACAGATTGGAAACAGTGCAAAATCTGTAA
>JBAWCO010000930.1:0-4725 GCA_049590315.1 Occallatibacter sp.
CGCCAAGGCCGCGGCGCCGGAGCGCAAGAAAGCGCGCACCCTGGCCGATGACAGGCGGTTCAAGCTTTTCTCCGGCACGGCCAATCCCGAGCTGGCGCGCAAGATTGGCGAGCACATCGGCGTGAAGGTAGGCGAATCGAGGCTGCAGCGGTTTGCGGACGGCGAAATCTACTTTCAATCGCTCGAGAACGTGCGCGGCGTAGATGTTTTTGTGGTGCAGCCCACCTGCTATCCGGTGGACCAGCACCTGGTGGAGTTATTGGTAATGATTGACGCGCTCAAGCGGGCCTCGGCGGCCAGGATCACGGTGGTCGTGCCCTACTATGGCTACGCCCGCCAGGATCGCAAAGACAAGCAGCGCGTGCCCATCAGCGCCAAGCTGGTTGCCGACTTGCTCACCACCGCCGGCGCCAACCGCGCGCTGTTTTGCGACCTCCATGCGGCGCAGATTCAGGGCTTCTTCAATATTCCCGTCGATCATCTCTTCGCCAGCCCCGTCCTCGTCAGCCATTTCCGTGAGCTCAATCTGCCCAATCTGATTGTGGTTTCACCCGACGCGGGCGGTGTGGAGCGGGCTCGCTTCTTCGCCCAGAAAATCGGCGCACCTCTCGCCATTGTGGACAAGCGCCGCACCGACATCAACGTCGCCGAGGTGATGAATGTGATTGGCGACGTGGCCGGCAAGACCTGCCTCATCATCGACGACATTATCGACACCGCCGGCACGCTGGTAAAGACCGTGGACGCACTGTTTGGAGCTGGCGCCGCTACCGTATACGCCTGCGCCAGCCACGCCGTGCTTTCGGGTCCTGCCATTGACCGCATCGCCAACTCGCGCCTGGAACAGGTGGTTGTGACCAACACCATTCCGCTGCGCGAGGCGGCTCAGAAATTGCCCAAGATCAAAGTGCTCTCCATCGCCGGACTCATTGGTACCGCCATCGAGAACATTCACCTGGAAACCAGCGTAAGCTCGCTGTTTAATTGATGATCCACCTCGGCTGCCACGCTTGATCCGGCAGCCGCGAACAAAGGGAGCGGAATTCAGACCCCGTGCCCGATACCAGGAAACGAGAGAGCAAATGCCAGAAGTAGTAGTAGCCAAGCCCCGTGAGGGCAAGTTCAACAAGAATGCCGCACGCCGCGTGCGCGTCGCAGGCAAGATTCCCGCTGTGCTGTATGGTTCTGGGCTCGACCCGATTGCAGTCGAAGTGGACCCCAAGCAGATTTCCCGGATCCTCTTCTCTGAGTCCGGCCACAACACAATTTTTGATGTAGAGATTGCCGGAAATCCCGCAGCGAAGGCCATGATTGTAGATTGGCAGCGCGAGCCGATCAAGGACCAGTTGATCCACATCGATCTGAAGCGTATTGCCATGGATAAGGCAATCCGCGTCAGCGTCCGCGTGAAACTGCTGGGCGTGCCGCTGGGTGTGAAGGCCACAGGCGGAATTCTGGACCAGGTGCTGCGTGAAGTCGAAATCGAGTGCCTGCCGGGAGATATTCCCAGCCACATCGATGTGGACGTCAGCAACCTGGAACTTTGGGGTTCTCTGCGCGTGAAGGACCTGCCACACACTGGTTCGATCAAGTTCCTGAATGCAGAAGACGCGACAGTGGCCCACGTTATCTCGATTCGCGAGGAAGTGGCGCCGGCGGCCGACGCTGAAGCGGCTGCGGCTGCGGCAACGACGGGCGAGCCGGAAGTTGCCAAGAAGGGCAAGACAGACGCCGAAGCTGCACCGGCAGCAGGAGCGAAAGCTCCCGCAGCTGGAGCAAAAAAGCCAGAAGCGAAGAAGTAGGCCTTGGCTGAGGCAAGTGAATTAGACGGCCAGCGTAATTCGTTGCCCGGTCCCTTTCTGGTTGTGGGATTGGGCAACCCCGGTCCCGAGTACACATGGACGCCACATAACGCGGGGTTCATGGCAATCGACCGCATCGCCCAGCAAGAAGGGGTTGCGGTCCAGAACCGGCGATGCCGGGCCGTTACCGCAACCTGCAGAATTGCAGGGCGGGAAGTGGTCCTGGCCAAGCCGGAGACCTTTATGAATCTGAGCGGGCTGGCAGTGGCCGCTCTGGTTCGGGAGTTTGAAGCGGACCCGGCAAAGGATCTGCTCGTAATTTATGACGAGCTGGATTTGAAGTTGGGGACCTTCAAGATCAGGGAACGGGGATCGCCGGCCGGGCACAACGGAGCCCGCAGCGTGACCGGCGCCTTGGGATACCAGGAGTGGTTGCGCCTGAGAATCGGAGTCGGTCCGGATCTTCCGCCCGGAGCCATTGCGGCTGGTGGCGGCAAGCGTCCGGGCAAGGACTATCTGCTCTCGCCGATGCGCAAAGCGGATTTGACGGTTCTGGACGAGGTGTTGGACCGGGTGGCAACAGCTACACGGCGCCTCATCGAAGACGGGCCAGGCCCCACAATGAATGAGTTTAACCGCCGCGAGTAGTTGGTTCGGCGTTGAAGGATGCAGAGTACGAAGCCGCCAAGGTGAGAGACGGGTCTTCCATCAAGTAGATGGAGTGCTGCTCAAACCGGCGGTGAAGGCTGGACCCTGAGTGTCCGGCGGAAAAGGAATGCTGATGCCCCGTTTGTATGAAGTGATGTTCATTATCCGGCCTGACGTGGCCGAGGAGGATGTCGACAAGCTGATCGCCGGCTTCTCCACCACCGTAACTGGTGGGGGCGGAGTGGTGAAGACTGTCGAAAAGATGGGGCGGCGCAAGCTCGCCTACATGGTGCGCAAGTTCAATGATGGCAACTACGTTCTGCTGACCGTGGAGGCCAATGGCGCGGTGGTGTTGGAACTGGAACGCCGTCTGCGTGTCACCGAGCCGGTGATCAAGTTCATTACCGTGCGCATCGATGAAGAAGAGAAGCGCCTGGCCAAGGTAAAGGCTCTTCGTGGCACACGCCGCAAGGTGAGCACGGAGCATGCAGCCCCGGCCGCACCCGCGCCCGCCGCTGCACCGGTGGCCCCGGCAGCAGTTCCGGTAGCCGCAGAGGTTGCAGCTCCGGTACCCGCCAGCGTGTAGCAATTTTACGAATTGCCGTTGCCACTGCCCGAATAGAGTGATTGGCGCCGGCCTGATCCTGCCTCCCGATTCCGCTGAGCGGACCAACGGGAGCAAAGAGAGTGAAGAGGAAACACCATGTCTGAAGAGACCCCTGGAAGGGCGCCCGAGACGGGCGCAGCATCACCCCAAGCAACATCCGGATCGGAATCGTCCGGCCCCGGACCAGGTCAACCCCGCTCGGGTGGACGACCATCGTCCGGCGGTCCTGGCGGACGGCCCTCCGGTGGACCCGGCGGCCGCGGAAAGTTCTTCCGCCGCAAGAAGGTCTGCAAGTTCTGCACCGAGAAGATTGACGCGATTCCTTACCGCGATGTCCGTCTGCTGCAAGGGTTTGTTGCCGAGCGCGGAAAGATTGTGCCCCGGCGTCTTACCGGCGTTTGCACTACGCACCAGCGCCGTCTGACCCGCGCCATTAAGCAGGCCCGGAATATCGCCCTGCTGCCGTTTGCCACGCGGCACTAATTCTTGCCCCGGCGGTTGCACGATTTGCTCTTTCGTTCGCCCGGTTCACTTTTTCATTGGGGAGAGGGTCCCGGGTTCAACAAAAAGGAGCGGGCGACAACCTTTCGGGTGCGGACTGTTCATCCTGCGCGGCGCGCCTCTAGGCGTGAAATTCCGTCCAAAAGGGCAAAAGCGCCCACGGCGCCGCTGCCCGTAACACTGGAGAGTTTGTCATGGAAGTAATTCTGAAGGAAGACGTAGCCAATCTGGGCCACCGCGGAGACGTGGTGAAGGTCGCAGAAGGCTATGGCCGCAACTTTTTGCTGCCTCGCAAGCTGGCGTTGCAAGCCACCCTGGCCAACAAGGCAGTTGTTGAGCAGATGAAGAACGCCGCAGCCCGGCGCTCCGCCACTGAGAAGGCGCAGGCTGAAGCGCTCGTCATCAAGCTTGAGCCAGTGGTTCTCAGCTTCACCCGGAAATCGGGCGAGAATGGCCAGCTCTTCGGCTCAGTGACCTCTGCCGATATCGCGGGAGCTCTGGAAGCCAAGGGCTTTGAAGTGGATCGCCGCAAGATTCAGTTGGCGGAGCCGCTCAAGAGTCTGGGCGACTTCAACGTAGCCATCAAGCTACACCGCGAAGTGACTGCGCACGTCAAGGTCAAGGTGCTGGCGGATGCCGCAGTTGAGGCTCCCGCCGAGCCCGTCGCGGAAGCCACGGTAGCCGAGTAGTTTCAACCCCAAACGCACCCACGCCGCTGCTTGGTTCGCTAGGCAGCGGCAAGCGTGTTTCTGGAGAGTGTTGTTCGCCTCTAGAAGATTTTCTTCTCTGGGGTGCCACCGGAGAGCGCGACCAGCTTCTTGACTGCCTTATCCACTGAGTTCATGAAGTCGGGGACTGCGTCTGCCTTGGAATGGGAGAAAAACAACCGAACCCGGTTTGAGGCAGCATTTGGATTAATCTGATTCTTTCTGTCGTAGCAAACCCTCGCCTTCTTCCCGCTCTGCGACGTAAGCGTGAGCCGCAACACCTCATCCCGCGTACGGTACGTGTCGCTCGGGTCCACAGTCTCCCACAGAGCGCTGTTCGCGTCGATGGCATTCAGATAGATGTCGCAGTGGCCGTCGGGTTGAGTAATCGACATGATCGACGTAGCCGGGTCGAACGAGACTTCCAGATTGTCATTGAGTCCGTCGTCCGGGCTAAGGG
>JBAWCO010000931.1:0-5590 GCA_049590315.1 Occallatibacter sp.
TCTGCCAATTTCCCGTTACAAACGCCCTGGTTGTCGTGCTTCCTTCCACTTGCGCTGTGTGAATCGACTTGGCTGAGAGACTCGATTCTCCGGTCCTGTTACAAATGACAGAAAGCCGACAGCCCGACATTTCAATGCCGAGGTGAGTCACCGTGCGAGTGCAATCCTATGTGCCTTCTGCGTCTCTGGGGCATGCCCACATCGCGCAATTTATAGAGCAACGAGCGATAGCTCATGTTGAGATCCTGAGCGGTCTTGCGACGGTTCCAATGGTTGGCCCGCAACACTTGCAGGATGACGGCCCTCGTAGCCGCCGAAACCGTCTCCCGAGAGCTCTCCGTGAAATCACCTGCCAGGTTCTGTCGGTGGTCTGCCGAACTAGCCAACATCACCTGACGCCTGAGCTCTGCTCCCAATGCCTCATCCGCACCAAGGATGAGGACTCGTGCAATCCAATTTTCCAATTCGCGCAGATTGCCCGGCCAATTCCATTGCTTCAGCAAGTGCATTGCAGTCGGAGTCAGTCGCGCCGCCTTCCTCCCAAATTTGCCTGCCAGCTTATGCATGAAGAAGTCGCAGAGCTGGGGAATGTCCTCCTTGCGGTTCCGAAGCGGCTGCAGCTTCAAACACATGACGTCAATGCGGCAGAAGAGATCCTGGCGAAAAGCGCGGCTTTCGACCGCTGCTTCCAGATCCCTACTCGTTGCGCATACCACACGTACGTGCGCCTGCCGTTCTTCGTTTCCTCCGATTCGGGCATATAGGCCTTCCTGCAACAGGTGGAGCAGCTTGTCTTGCAACGACAAATGTATGTCGCCAATCTCGTCAAGGAAGAGCGTACCTCCGTCAGCGGCCTCCACCAATCCACGCTTCGCCTCAATCGCCCCGGCAAAGGCTCCCTTTTCAAAACCCAGCAACTCGATTTCGAGCGCAGCACCCGGCATGGCGGCACAATTCATCTTCACAAAAGGCTTTTCCCGTCGATCGGACTGGAGGTGCAGAAATCTTGCAACCAGTTCCTTGCCCGTTCCACTCTCTCCGCGAATGAGTACTGGCAGATCGTTGTCGAGAATGCGGTCAATCTTGCCACGTACCTCACGCATGGCAGCCGTACGGCCGAAGATTACGGCTTCGCAAGGCAATTCCGTAGACTCGATCTGAAAGCTTTGGGCTATGTCTACTGACATAAGTCTCCGCGGGTCATATTCCAGTTGCAGCTTATCTTGCACGATGACGTCCAAAGTGGCAGTAGCGGCATGAAAATAGCAACAAGAGAATTTGCTCGAATTTATGGACTTTTTGCCGAAATCGCCGGGGTTTATCCCCCACTTCGGGGGTCTAGGGTTGCTCGCCGGATTCTGACATTGCAAAACTTTGCATACTTTGCACCATTTTCTTGCACACCCATGTGCACAATACTAACTTCGCATAACAGTTGAGTTACAAGCCCGTTTCTCGATTGAAGCTATGACGCACTAAAGTGCACAGGAGAGAGTTACCTTTTTTAGAGGATAGTTTTCGCCAGTCTAGTTATGCGTATGCACTGGAGTAATCGCCACTTGTTACGTTGGAATCGGCCGGGAGCTTGAACAGACGCTAGCTTCGAGTGTATGCATAAGTCGCGGACAGTAAGTAGCAGAACGTTTCTCGGTGTCTTGGTCTGATGCAGAACTGCCCATGCTCATGTGTCTCACTGAGTCCGCTCGGCTGCGAGCTTGGGTGTAAGCCGATGCCGCTGAATCTTGTAAAGCAGTGTACGATAACTAACATTTAAGTGCTTCGCTGCATGGCGCCGATTCCAACCGGAGACATCAAGAGCATTCTGTATTATTTGTACCTCAGCCCGGTCCTTGACGTCGCGCACAATCGATCTCATGCCTGAACCTTGCTCGAACTCGCTGATTGACTCCTCCTGATTGGCAGTCTCACTTGTTGCCGCTATCTTTGTCTCTAATTCCCGGACCGCGGCGTCCAGGTCCCTCATAATGATGGTCCGCGTAACAAAGTTACGTAACTCTCTTACATTTCCCTTCCAGTTATAGAGCTGTGCTGCGTCCATCAACCGAGACGAAA
Organism: Occallatibacter sp.; assembly: GCA_049590315.1. Taxonomy (GTDB): domain Bacteria; phylum Acidobacteriota; class Terriglobia; order Terriglobales; family Acidobacteriaceae; genus Telmatobacter. The sequence continues at coordinate 2,074 of JBAWCO010000931.1, forward strand.
AACTGCAATCCCATCCGGTCTTCATTTCGGCCGGAGTCCTGCGAATCGTCTCTTCAATCAGGTAGGGAATCTCTTCTCGCCGCTGGCGGAGCGGAGGAACCACTATGGTGAATGCATTCAAGCGGTAATACAGGTCTTCGCGGAACGTCTTCTCGAGCAGTGCGTTTTCCATTTGAACGTTGGTGGCGGCCAGGACTCGAACATCCACTTTCGAGCATTCCTGCGCACCGAGACGAGTGAACTGGCCATCCTGGAGCACGTGCAGAAGTTTGGCCTGCATCTGCGCGCTCATTTCACCAATCTCGTCAAGAAGCAGCGTGCCGCGGTTGGCTTGTTCGAACTTTCCCGCTCTGTCTTTGACTGCCCCGGTAAAGGCCCCCTGCTGATGCCCGAAAAGCTCGCTTTCGAGCAATTCCGTGGGCAGCGCCGCGCAATTCACATTCACGAACTTATTCCGGGATCGACGCGAATGCTTGTGAATCAGATGCGCGATCACTTCCTTGCCTGTACCACTCTCACCCAGAATCAGCACAGTCACATCGACATCGGCAAGCAACTTAACCTGGCGATGAATATCCAACATTTGCGGTGAGGCCGCCAGAAAGAAACGGCCGTCTCCCAGTTCTTCAAGTTGCAGAGAAACAGGCATGTCTGCGGGAATACTTCTCTTGGACTTCAGGGTCTCTGCTGCAGGAAAAACCAGGTCGGCATGCGTTCTGTGCACGCTGCCTGGATTCAACTCGCCAATCAATGTCTCGATGTCGCCACGTGTCAACGGCTTCGTTAGCACGTACTTGATGCCAAGCTCGGAAGCTTCGGTGCGCAATCCTTGCTCGCTGATCCCCATGATCAGGCAGATTCTATTCTTGGGAGCAATCTTTACTAACTGCAGGTATTGTTGCGTTTCAGTGGGGTCAGCTTGCGCAGGCTCGACCAACACAAGATCTGGACCCAAGCCGTTGCTTAATAGCGAAAGTGCCTGAGTATATCCAGGGGAGTCGATCACTCTATGCCCCGCGCCCTCCAGGACCAGCCGGACGAACGAGCGCGTCTCAGGATTCCGAATGACGGATAGAACAACCAGAAGCGATCTCACAAGGCACCTTTCGGGAAATGTCCTCAATTCGTTCAAAATCGATCGAAAAGACTGCGCTTTGCAGTGACCACGTCAGGGAAAAATTTGAACGCCCGTGAGGCCGTCTGCGGTGATCTGTTCATGTGGCCGGAAGTCAATCTCCGGCTCAGCGTTGAAATCTAGCTCATAGGATCAAACTTGCACGCTGCAAACTATCTGCAAAGGACGGGTTTTGACACCCGCTTGAAACTTCCATGTTCCAAGTCGTTCCTGGAGCCTGACTAATGTGTATCCACGAAGTCGAACGAAAGCGTAATCGTTCAACCTGCAGCGAACATTTGCTCGCGCGTGGTTCGGTTCAGGTTGAACTGAGACTGCAGAATAGTGGAATAAGCTCACTTTGAACCTCATCAAAAAGACTGGTTCTCGAACAATCTCCCATTTACTTCCACATCCGGCGATAAAAGGCCTCTTAGCCGCCAAATCACTAAGTCACCTTATGTCTGGCGAGAGGGTTGTGCGATCCACGGAAGGAGACAAGCCAATCTGCTCTTGTAAAAGTCGATCGCGGAAAAGCCAGCTACTTCGATCTATTCAAATTGCCCACGCAGTTGCTGAGGAGAATCGGGTCAAAAAAGGAAACACTGCAGCATCACCCATTTGACACAGCGGTCAAACTTGAACAGCTCATCACCTTCAAAGTCAGCCACATTGCTAACGTGACTCTATGGCACCCCCCCCGGACAGTCAATGACTTTTTGGTAATCGCCCCAAGGTAATCCCGAGTAACCTATCTAAGTGATCTCTGCTTGCAGGGTATGGCAAAAGTATTAATAAATGGCCATTTCTGTTGAGCTATGAGAACCTCTGAACTTTCGAAATCGCGAACCAGCCAGAGTAACTCTGCAGTTTGTCTCCGATTAATTCATTTAACACGCCTGACTCGCCGGCAGCCGGTAAGGGCCCTGATAAACGCGGCTATTCGAGTTTGACCACACTTGCGTGCACCCATGGGCTGTCGCTGCGCAAGCTGACGGCTCTGGAGCATGGCCCCGCCGAGGCGATGGAGGAGCAACCTTCGCTGAGCGCCCTTGACTCTGCCGGACGCGCCGACCGCACAAACCCGTAAGCGGTGATATTGCGGGAGGCAGAGCCCGGCTCTGGTTCACACCGGACCCGTTGCAATCTCTCGCTGGCTACCCTCGAGATCGTATGGCAACAGCTCTGCGGTCGGTCCGAATGACGGGTTCGCTCGTATGACAGGCGCCCGTTTGGCTGCAGGACGGCCACGCGAAACCGGCCGATCCGACCTTCCGTCGCCCCCCTCGCGGCCAACCGGGCATCTTCAGGCGAGGCCCGCCTGGACGAGAATGCTGGACGATCCGCACCGCTGAGGACTGATCTTGCAATTTCCGGCGACCTGCGTGTGTTAACCGCATCTATGTGAGCATGCAGGCCGAAGCGTTTTTGACAGAGCTCCAGCGGCAAAATCGGGGCCAATCGCTATGCACATTCGTACCGGCTTCCCTTAGAGTGGCCCTGAGACCTGATCAACTTGTCCTTGCTTGGCTCAAGGAGGACGCTTTGCCGGTATTTTCTACTGTTTCCCGCACCTGCACATACCCTTTGTCGCCCTTTTCGCTACCGCCATACGTGCGTAATGGAGAGGGTTAGCAGGTGCTAGCTACAAATCGGGCGAAAGAGCTTTACGAATCTATGGTTTGCGTACTAGTATCCCAAATCAGCCGTGGAGGGTCGAATCACAATGACAGCCATGATCAACGGCAAGCCGCTGGCAATCGAGCCCGGAGAGCGTTTGATCGACGCGATTAACCGAAGCGGAGTTCGGGTCCCGCAGGTCTGCTACCATCCCCAACTCGGATCGATCCAGACTTGCGATACCTGCTTGGTGGAAGTGGACGGCAAATTGGTGAGGGCCTGTGGAACGGACGCCACAGATGGCATGAATGTGGTGACGTCCTCCCGGCGGGCGGATGCGGCTCAACGCGAAGCGTTTGACCGCATCCTTGGCAATCACATGCTTTACTGCACGGTCTGCGATAACAACAATGGAAACTGTACTATCCATAACACCACCAAACTCCTCCATGTCGAGCACCAGGAAATCCCCTACAAGCCGAAGCCGTACGAAGTGGATATGTCCAATCCCTTCTACCGCTACGATCCCGATCAATGCATTCTCTGCGGTCGATGCGTTCAAGCCTGCCAGACCCTCCAAGTGAATGAAACCCTGAGCATCAATTGGGAAGATCCGCATCCGCGCGTGCTGTGGGACGGTGGAGCGCCGATTGGCGAATCGAGTTGTGTATCGTGCGGCCACTGCGTCACCGTTTGTCCCTGTAACGCGCTCATGGAAAAGTCGATGCTCGGCGAAGCCGGTTACTTCACTTCCCTTCCAAAACCCGCGCTTGACGGCATGAT
>JBAWCO010000932.1:0-6852 GCA_049590315.1 Occallatibacter sp.
CAATGTTGACTGGCTTGGCTGGATTGATTTCTTCGGACATACGACGAGTCTCTTCCTGAGTGAGGCTTCAAATGGATTTGCGGGAAGGGAACAGGCGGAATGCGGTTCGTCTTCCCTACAGATTATAGAGGAGCAGGGAACGGGGATGGAGGAATGAGCGGGAACGAGGCGCAAAGCGCTCAAATGATTGCCGATGTGGTGTGGCGTAACACCGCAAATGTTCGCTCAACTGGTGCGTAAAAATGCTGAATGTTCGCTGGGAAGGTTGCGAAAACGCGAAGGCTTAACCTTGTGGGCCTGCCGCATTCGCGTTTTGGAACCTAGAAAAGTTCCGAATTAAGCGAAAGGGTTGTCGGGAATTGAACGGTGTTTCTGCGGAAAGTGTTCAATGAGGACGGGAAATCGAGGTAAAGTATTGAAAATGTGTTAGTTTTATGTGTTTGCGTGGACTATTACCATGCGCCGTCGATGCGGAAGGAGCTTAGGTCGGCGGCTTCGGATTCGGCGAGGGTGTGCTCGACGATGCGGTCGACGCGGCTGCCGCGCGGACCGCGGCGCAGGCTGGCGCGGAGATCGGCGAGATCGTCGGCTGTGCCGGAGGCTACCACTTCCACTTCGCCGTCTTCCGTGTTGCGGACCCATCCGCGCAAGGCGAGTTCACTGGCTTCGCGATGCACGTACCAGCGGAAGCCTACGCCCTGGACACGACCCTGAATCAGAAAATGGAGAACCAAACCTACCTCACCAGTGAGAGCGACTCATTCAGTACATCAATTGTGTTGGGGTCGGGAGTCCCGCCCTCGAAATTTTTCACATGCTCCAACGCGCCCGCGATTTCCTTCCTGACGTTGGCTCCGTTGAGGTACTTTTGCGCCTTTACCAAATTAAGGACGGCGACACTTGCCTGAAATAGCATAAAGGCTTGATTTTCGCTCTTCAACCGCTCTATGAGCCAAGAGAAGAATCCAGTCTCCGGTGCTACTTGAAGAATGCAGATGGCGGCCAAACGTTCACCGGCTGTCTGTCCGGACGTGAGCGAACGAAGAAGTGGTTGGGCGGCGAGGGAAAGCGTGCGCATTTTAGCGGCCACCTCATTCATTCTTTTTGTTCGCGCCGGCCCAGCACCCATGTCCTCGCGAATTCGTTCGTAGTCCTTTATCAAAGAGAATAATTGATCCTGCACGACGTTCGTGGCGCGCCAGTCGGATAGCGGAGAGTCCTGTAGCTTCTTACTGACTTCTCTCGCTGCCTGAATCTGACTCTTTGGAATTTCACCCTTCTGGATTCCATCCCCGGCCGCGTCACCTGCTCTTTGAACCACGTCTTTGATTTCCTGCGATGTCTCAAACTCCAGTTGCCCGGCTTTCAGCCTGGTGGCGTCTGCGATCTTCTTTGTCAGTACATCGAAAAGCACGCTGATTTTAGACCGGTAGAGGATGAAAAACACAGCGGCCACGATTGGCCAAGCTATCGCCTGCAGGATTGCGGCAATCCCGGAGATTGATTGTGTGATGGCTGGGGCGTCATTCGTCATGGAGCCTGCCTTGGACCAGACCGTGGGGTGAACTTTTCCTGACTTGCCAGTGTTGCAGGTTGGTTCGCCTGATGCAACCCTGTCTCTGTGTATCAGTTCTCCTCAAGCAACTCGCGCAGGCGGTTGAGGGATTTTGCTATGGCTGCCCGCTCGTGATCTGTTGCGCGTTTGAGGGCGCCTTCAAGGGGGCCCTGGGACAACATGGGGATGCGATCGCGGATGAATGCATCGACTGCCTCTGTGGGGTAAACCCGGGCGATCCGCCCATCCACTGGGTCCGGCCGGCGCTCAAGCATGCCACGTTTCTGCAGCCGGTCGACGATGCCGCTGACGGTGGAGTGCGCGAGGCTTACTTCGCGGCTCAGGTCTTTGAGGTTGATGCCACGGCTATTGATGACTGCTTGCATCACGGCTTGTTGCGGGATCGTTACGTCGCCCTTTGAGACTTCCGCCTCAAGCGGGCGACGCATGATTTGGCGAATCGCCGCCAGGTCGCTCTCCATGCGCTTGGCCTGCGCGGCAATTTCAGTTCGTTTGGCGATCTTCTGGGCCAATCTGCCCCTCGTCTTTCAGGTTCGGCTTTTAGAGTGTCCTGTCTCCACAGTCCCTGGCATAAATCCCGAAGTGCAGCCGCAGATCCTTCGGCTCACCACCTCCAAACTGAAAAGCGTTTGGGGCCCCTTTCGCTCAGGATGACGGGTCATTTCATGTTATGGGCTCTGGAGACAGAACACTAGAGGAGTCCGGGGATCAGGGCTTTCACGCGCTGCCGGTACCGAGGATACGCATCTGGGAACGTCTCCATCATAAGGCGCTCTTCCTGGCTCATCTTCATCATTAAACCCAGGACGATGATTGTGAGACCGAGGATGCACCGCCATTCGCCGCGGGCGAGCGAGGTGCCCACGCAGCCCAGCAGAAGGCCGGTATAGATGGGATGGCGAGCAAGGCTATAAGGGCCATTGACGATCAACTCATGATTCTGCTTGACGGTGGCCCTTCCGCTCCAGTTGCCGCCGAGGGTGACGCGGGCCCAGACGGCGAAGAGGCATCCGGCCACGGTTGCTGCCAGGCCCGCAATTTGCAGAGAAGGAATTGCGGGCATGAAGCGTATTCCCAACCAGCCTTGGCGCAGCCAATTGCTGCCCAACAAGACGAATCCGAGGAGAAAGATCGCCATTTGAAAGAAGCGGACGCTGTCAGGCTGCGCCCGGACAGTTCGCTTGGTGAAGGCGAGCCCGACGAGCCAGATGAGGCCGAGGGCGATCCAAGTGTAGCCGATAGCCTGGTTCACATTGAGAGTCATGTTCAATCTCCGTCGCATACGATACGTCGTATACGACATATATTGCCGAAACGCAGCTTGCTTGTCAAGGACTTTCAGAAAAGCGATCTTCAAGTATTGGTGAGAACTGGAGTAGTCAGGCCCGTTTCGAGTTCAGTTACATCACTCGGTGGGCGAGGACGGCTGGCGGCGATCGACGACTTCAAAGCCCTCGGGGAGTTCGAAGAGAGCTGGGTCGGGTTCGGAGAGGCTTACGTCAGTGACGGTAAAGATCTGCTTGCCGACGTTGGGGTTGGAGAGATCGGAGAGGAGATTGATGCCGAGGGTTTCCGCATACCAGAACTCGCGGGTGATGGAGTAGGCGCGGTCGTTGCCATTGACGCCGGGGTTGATGATGGTCGAGTCGCGGGTACCGGTTGTTTCAACGCCGGCGAGAGTACGAGATCCCAGATCTTCGTGAGTGTGATTGCCAGCCCCGTTGGGAAGCGGGCCGGGAGGGCGGACATCCGGCTTATAGACGGCGTTGGAGGAATCACGGAAATTGATGAGATTGCAGCGGTGCGGCTGAAGGAGCGTAAAGCAGTTGTAGAGCGTGTGCAGGCTGGGATCGGCGACCTGAATCACGTTCATCTGAGACTTGAGATTGCCATCCTTGGGCACCAGAAGCCAGCGCTCTTCGTAGATGCGGCCGCGGCTGTCGCGTGCGACGCGTCGCTGGTTCACGAGGGTATAGGTTCCACCTTCAGGCAGGGGCCTGATCCACTGGGTGTGGACGATTGCGGTGAAGGGAGCGTTGGGGAGGGGTGGGATGTAGATGCTTTGCAGGGTCTGGGAAACGCCGCCGTCGCGCATGGTTACGACGGGCGCGCCGGGGCCCTGCATCTCGACTTCGGGGGCCTGGGTTTGCTGCGCGGCAAGGGCGGGCGCTAGGGCCGCAAGGATAAAGATGCCGGGAAGTGGCCGCATGGGGACCTCCGTGCTTGCACCCTCAATATAACGCGACTTGCGGCGGGTTGGTACAAGAGCAGACATTGATGGCGGATCGATGCTGCCCATGGAAGTTACCCAAATGGGATTTTATGGGCATTTCTGAGAGGCTTTCGTGTCTGCGGTGATTCGACGGAACCTAGCCGAAGCGATAGGATTATCAGTTCGCGAAGAGCTGACGGGGACCGAACATGTCGAGATTTCAATCTTTCTTTCGATTCTCAGCATGGTGCATTGTTGTCACGCTTGCTTTGATGTTTGCAGCAAGCATCGGCGCGTTTATTGTTGGGAGACCGGGGCTCAACGATTTGCCGTTTTCGGTTGTATTTCCACTGGGCACGCTCGGTGCTCTTTGCGCAGTGCTGTTTTTACCCTTCTGGATCGGGATGATGTGGGACTGCTTATTCCTGAGTGAGCTATCTCTTTATTCGAAGGTCCTTTGGTTCCTTTTCATTGCGCTTACGGTCTATCTGGGCCTCTTGGTCTACTGTTTCATCGTCTTCCAGAGACGTGATTCTCGAATGGCTCGAAGAACGAGTTTGTTGCACTGATAGCACAGCCAGCCTGACGACATCTGCTTTTTCATTCGATCGAATGGATTCCTAAAAGCAACCGCGGATCTTTCGACTCCGCTGCGCTGCGCTCAAGATGACAGCTTATGGGTTATGCCATCCGGCGGGGTTCATCTACACTGGAGTGCATGGTGTTTGTACTCGACAACTACGACTCATTCACTTACAACCTGGTGCAGTACCTGGGGGAGCTGGGTGCGGAGGTCGAGGTGTATCGGAATGACGAGCTGACGGTGGAAGAGGTGGAGGCGCTGAAGCCGGAGCGCATTCTGCTTTCGCCAGGGCCGTGCACGCCGCAGGACGCGGGGATCCTGGTGCCGCTGATTCGGCACATGGCGGGGAAGACGCCGATTCTTGGAGTTTGCCTGGGACACCAGGCGATTGGCGAGGCGTTTGGCGGGCAGGTGGTGCGCGCGGAGCACCTGATGCATGGCAAGACCAGCTCAGTGCAGCATGATGGCAAGGGCGTTTTTGCCGGGCTGCCGACTCCGCTGACTTGCACTCGGTACCACTCGTTGATTGTGGCGGAGGATTCGCTGCCGGGGGAGTTGGCTATTACAGCGCGGACTACGGAAAATGGCAGCGGTGAATCGGTGATTATGGGAGTGCGGCACAAGACGCTGCCGATTGAGGGCGTACAGTTTCACCCGGAGAGCGTGCTGACGGATGGCGGGCATGAGATGATCCGGAATTTCTTGAAGATGTAGATCGATGGGGGCTCCCGTGCAAGTGTGGATGAGACGCATGTTCCCTCAGGGGCTAAAGCCCAACTTTTATTTTGATCCGCTTACGGCACGACTGAAGTCGTGCCCTTTCAAAGCGACTACGCCTCGGGCGATTGAAAGCTTTTGTGGAATTGGCAGCTCACGCAGATTCGCGGTACTGGCGGCGGTTCTGTGGATGGGGCCGGCGGTGTTTGCGCAGGATGCTCCGGTAGTGCAAACGCCTCCTGCAGTGCAAGCGCAGACCGGTGCGGGTGGGCCTATCGCGATTGTTTCGCTCGACAGCAAGGTTGCTGGGTCGGCGGCGTTGGTTACAGGCGCGCTTGAGGTTTCGCAGGGGAAGGCGGTAATTGCCGCCAATGGAAGCATCACTTCCGGCGCCGATACGACAGAGGTGATTCTGCCTCATCGCGGAATGTTGCGCGTGTGCGCTGCGACCACGGTAAAGCTGGCTGCGGACGCGAGCGCGGCGGCGGGCGAGACGCCGGGACTGCTGATTGCCATGGAGCATGGCGCACTGGAGATAAGCTTTGCGACTAGCCAGGCTCCGACGCGCGACGCGGACATTTTGATGACTCCGGAGTTTCGCATTCTGATTGATGGGCCGGGCGCGGCGGAGGTGAAGGTGCGGCTGGGCGAGCACGGTGATACATGCGTGGATAACGCCGGGGCGAATGCGCCGTACGTGCTGGTATCGAGCGTGTTTGACGGCGGGGCTTATCGCGTGCAGCCGGGACAGAGGGTGATGTTTCAGCACGGGAGCCTGCACGAGGTGGTGGACCAGGAGAAAGAGCCCTGCGGATGCCCACCGGCTGCGCCGAAGGGGAATGAGTTTCCGCTGGCGCAGAGCGAGGGGCTGACGGCGTCGGCTCCTCCGGCTCTGGATTCCACGCAACCACAAGCGAGCGGCACGCTGGCTTATAACAGCGCGGCACACACGCCGCCGACAGAGGCAGTGCCGGTGACTTCGGTTGCCGGTGGTGCGCAGAATCCTGCTGCGAATGCGCCTGCGCCTAAGAAAAAGACGGGATTTTTTGCGAGTATTGGGCGGTTTTTCAGGCGGATATTTGGGGCAGAGTGAGATTCGAGGAACCGCGGGACAGCCGTTGCCGTATTGAACCAGACTGGCGTTCTACCCCTTTGGTGCGCTGGTGGAGGTTCGGGATGGCGGAACGGAATTCCTGGAAAAATTCAATGGTAGCGCCAAGTGCGCAGACGAATCAACCTATCGCCTGGTGGGTTCGGGTGGTTGTGATTCTGGGCGCTGGATTGACAGCGATGGGCGCGGTCATCGCGCTGGTCTATCCTTCGATGCTGGTTTCGCCGCACGATGAGATCAATAACGCGGTGCGTGTCTACGCGGGTTATCTTGTTGCGCGGAACCTGGCGATTGCGTTGTTGCTCATGGTGCTGCTGGTTCTGGGAGCCAAGCGAGCGCTGGGGAATTTGATGGCGCTGGTGGGAGTGATCCAGTTGCTGGATGTGTGCATGGATGTGGCCGAGGGGCGATGGTCGATTGTGCCGGGGATATTGGTGTTCGGGATTTTGTTTCTTGTGGGGGCGGCACGACTGTCGGGATATGCGTTTTGGAGAGTTGAGGCTTGGTCGCGATAGGAAAAAGGAATCTTCAAAACTCCAGAGCGTGTTTCAGAAATTGCTGCGATATCACGATTGTTTTCCGCAGGGGTTAAAACCCCTTGTCTTTTAATGTGTTTTATCGGCACGGCTAAAGCCATGCCCTGATACAAAGCG